>CATYJA010000007.1:0-38419 GCA_958407545.1 uncultured Collinsella sp.
AGGGCATCGGTCCCAAGATTGCGGCGAGCGTCAAGCAGTTCCTGGCCGTGCCCGAGAACCTTGCCGTGCTGGAGCGCCTGCGCCAGGCGGGCCTGTCGCTCGAGGTCGACTTGGGCGCCGCACACGCGCAAGCCGCAGCCGACGCTGGCGTGGCAGGCGAGCTCGCCGACGCACAGCCGCTTGCGGGCCTGACCTTCGTGCTCACCGGCACGCTCGTCAACCGCACGCGCGACGAGGCGGGCGCGGCGCTCAAGGTGCTCGGCGCCAAGGTTTCGGGCAGCGTGTCAAAGAAGACGAGCTACCTGGTCGCCGGTCCCAAAGCGGGCTCCAAGCTCACCAAAGCCGAGCAGCTGGGCGTGCCCGTGCTAGACGAGGACGCACTCGAGCAGATTCTGGCTACCGGCGAGGTGCCGGTGGCGTAATGGATATAGAGAATCGCAATTGCTCGCAGGCGGAAGGGCGCACGAGGCACGCCCAAGGGCAGGCAAAAGAGCACCTGATGGCGCGAATTCGCATTGCGGAACGTGAGCGCTCGGCAGATGCGTCTCGTGATGCTTTTGAGGCGTTGACCGAGTTAGAGACGAGGCTCGGTCTAGCCTAGCGATACGGGTACCGTGATCTGCGTCACATAGGTCGCGGGGTCGTCGCTGATGATGTCGTCGATCAGGGCAATCTCGCGTTGCCCCGCTACGCTGCCAACTTGTCAAAAGCCCCGCGTCGGTTGAGCACGGTAAACGCGATAACACAGATGACTGCTGACAAAATCGATCCGCACGGCGAGGCGATGCCCATGGGAAACAACGTATCGGAATAGGCGTTCGACAGCAGCCACGCGCCCGGCACGCGAATGAGCGCCACGGCCAGCACGTTGTGCGCAAAGCCGATGTAGCTCTTGCCGTATGCAGCGAAAAAGCCGCTAAAGCAAATGTGGATGCCGGCAAAAATCGCGTCGAAAATGTAGCTGCGCATATAGCCGGTACCGGCGGCGACTACTGCAGCGTCCTTGGCAAAAAAGCCAATAAACGCCGGCGCCACCAGCCACATCAGCACCGTGATCAGACAGCCGTACACCACCGAGATGGTCATGGCGTCCTTGAGTACCTGACGTGCACGATCGCCCTTGCCCGCGCCGGCATTTTGCGCCGTGAGCGCGCTGACGGTGGCACCCATGGAACTTGGCACAATGAACAAAAAGCTGATCATCTTTTCGACCAGGCCCACGGCGGCAGCGTCGACGAGCCCTCGGTGGTTGGCAATGACGGTGATGAACATAAACGCCACCTGGATGCAGCCGTCCTGCACGGCCACGGGCACGCCGATCTTAAGAATGCTGCCGAGCACCTCGGGCTGGGGGCGCAGGTCGCTACGCTTAACGTGGATGTTCGTGCGGCGGCTCTTGAGCCACACGAGCGCGAGGGCAACGCTGACCGTCTGGGCGGTCACCGTGCCGAGCGCCGCGCCCACGGGGCCGAGCCCCATGTGGCCGATAAACAGAAAATCGAGCGCGATGTTGATGATGCACGCCACGCCAATCACGTACATAGGCGAGCGCGAATCGCCCAGCCCGCGAAAGATGGCCGAAAGAATGTTGTATGCGGCGATAAACGGAATGCCGACAAAGCAGATACGCAGGTAGGCGGCGGTTCCTTCGACCGCCTCGGCCGGCGTGCCAATGAGCGTCACAACCTGCGGGCACAGTGCGAGCAAGACGGCGGCCAGTACCACCGAGACGCCCATAAAGAGCGTGATGGTGTTGCCGATGGCGGTCTCGGCGCGGTCGAAGCGGCGCGAACCCACGGTGTGGCCGACGATGACCGTCGTTCCCATGGCCAGGCCCACGAGCGCCACGGTAATGATATAGAGCGTCTGCGCGCCGTTGCCCACGGCGGTGATGCCGGCGGCGCCGCTAAACTGTCCCATCATGTACAGATCGGCCATGCCGTAGAGCATCTGCAAAAAGTACGAGAGCATATAAGGCAGGGCAAAGACCGCGATGGTCTTGAGGACATTGTCGCGTGTGAGGTCGTGTTCCATGGGCGGGGCACTTTCTGACTTGGTACGTTTAGCTACCAGTGTAGTGAAAACCCTACAACGATTGTAGAGTCAAGGTTTATGTTGGCGGCGGGGCGAAAAAGTCTCGCGCACCATTATTCCGAGTGAATATGGACACACATCACGAGAACTCGCCGCCGGCGCTAACCTTGCAGAAAACGATTTCGGAATACTTGACACCATTATTCGGCGCGCAATAATACGTGCGTTTGCGAACAACGTTTGATGGGGGTTGAACCTGCGTGCGCAATCTCAAAATACTGTTTTCCTATCTAGGGGCATACCGTCGCGATGCCATCCTCGGCGTGTTCTTTGTGTCGGTCGAGACGGTGCTCGAGCTGTTTATCCCGGTCATCATGGCCAACATCATCGATGTGGGCGTGCCTGCGGGTGATATCAACTACATGCTGCTGCAGGGCGCGTACATGTTGGTGTGCGCTGCGCTTTCGCTGGTACTGGGCTTGGGTTATGCCCGCACGTCCGCCCGCGTTGCCTCGGGCCTAGGCGCTAACCTGCGCGAGGCCGAGTACAAAAAGATTCAGACGTTCGCTTTTGGTAACCTGGACAACTACGACGCCAGCTCACTCGTCACCCGCATGACCACGGACATCACCGTTATCCAAAATGCTGTGGGCAACGGCTTTCGCCCTATGGTGCGCGGCCCGGTGACGCTTATCGTCGGCCTTATCTACGCGCTGATGCTGTCGCGCCCGCTCGCCACCGTCTTTGCGATCATCTTGCCCGTGCTGGCAATCGTACTGGGCGCCATCACCTATCGCGTCAGTCCGCTCTACCGCCAACTCCAGACCTCGATGGACCACCTCAACGGCGTGGTACAGGAAGACCTCACCGCCGTGCGTGCCGTCAAGGCCTACGTTCGTACCGAGCACGAGGAGGCCAAGTTCGACACCGTCAATACCGAGCTCGCCGGCACTGCGACGAAGACCTTTGGCAACGCGGTGCTCAACCTGCCGGTGTTTCAGCTGTCGATGTACGTGGCTGCGCTCTCCATCCTGTGGATTGGCGGCCACATGATTCTCGCCGGCAAGCTGGGCGTGGGCTCGCTCACGGGCTTTATGAGCTACGTGCTGCTGATCATGAATTCGCTCATGATGATTTCCAACGTGTTTTTGCTGCTCACGCGCGCTCTTACGAGTGTGGGCCGTATCGCCGAGGTGCTCGATGAGGAACCCTTTATCGCCAACCCCGCGGGAGACCTCGCGATTGCGGCACCAGCGGACGGCAGTATCGAGTTTCGCGACGTTTCCTTTAAATACCGCGCGGATGCAGCCGAGGATGTGCTCGAGCATATCGACCTTCGCATCGAGAGCGGCTCGACGGTGGGCATCCTCGGCGGTACGGGATCGGGCAAGAGCTCGCTTGTGCAGCTGATTGCGCGCCTGTACGACGCTACCGAGGGCGCCGTGCTTGTGGGCGGACGTGACGTGCGTGACTACGACCTCGCGACCCTACGCGACGCCGTGGGCATTGTGCTGCAAAAGAACGTGCTGTTTACGGGCACCGTGCGCGAGAATCTGCAGTGGGGCAATCCGCAAGCGTCGGACGAGGAGCTCCTCGCGGCTTGCCGCGCGGCGTGCGTGGACGAGTTCCTTGATCGCATCGGCGGGCTGGACGGCGAGTTGGGCCAAGGCGGCGCCGGTGTCTCGGGTGGCCAGAAGCAACGCCTGTGCATCGCGCGCACGCTGCTCAAGCATCCGCGCGTGCTCATTTTTGATGACTCCACCAGCGCGGTCGATATGGCGACCGACGCAAAGATTCGCGAGCACATCGCTCGGATTCCCGATGCGACCGTGCTCATCATCGCCCAGCGCATCGCGAGTGTCATGGATGCCGATCGCATTGTGGTGCTGGACGACGGTCGTGTCCACGGCGTGGGCACGCACGAGGAACTGCTAGCGGGCGACAACATATACCAGGAGATTTACGCCTCGCAGATGGAGTTTGCGGGGAACGCGGACGCCGGCGATGGCAACGACGGTGGCTGCGCGAATGATCCATTTTCCTCTGTCGCATGCGGATCACCCTTGGAAGGGGGTGAGCGCCATGCCTAAGACCGCAGCCCAAGCACGCCCGGCCGACCTCAAGCGCACTGTGCGCCGCCTGTTCTCCTACATGGGGCATGCCAAGTTCTCGTTGCTCGTGGTGGGCGTGCTCGCCTCCGTCGCCGCCATCGCGAGCCTCGCCGGCACCTACATGGTGCGCCCCATCGTTAACGGATTGGCTACGGGCGGGGAGGAACTGCTCGCCAAGCAGGTCATCCTGACGGCGATCATCTACGCCGCGGGCGTGCTTTCGGCCCTGGGCTACTCGCAGATCATGGTGCGCGCGGCCCAACGCGTGGTGTCCGATATTCGCCGCGACCTGTTCGCGCACATCCAGATGCTGCCGCTCAGTTATTTTGACAGCACGCGCTCGGGCGACATCATGAGCTTTTTCACCAATGACGTCGACACCGTCTCCGAGGCGCTCAACAACAGCTTTGCCAACGTGATTCAGGCCGCCATTCAGGTTGTGGGTACCACGGCTATGCTCATCATCCTTAACTGGCAGCTCACGATTATCACACTCGTGTGCGATGCGGCCATTGTGCTGTATGCGCGCTACTCGGGCGCGCGCTCTAAGCGTTTCTTTGCTGCCCAGCAGGCATCGCTTGGCGACCTGGACGGATATATCGAAGAGATGGTCTCGGGTCAAAAGGTCATCAAGGTCTTTAACCGTGAGGCGGCGAATGTCGCCGGCTTTGCCTGCCGCAACGACGAGCTTCGCCGCACCGGCACCGCCGCCGTGAGCTATGCCAACTCCATGGTGCCCATGACTGTCGTGATTGGCTACGTCAACTATGCCATCGTCGCCGTGGCGGGCGGCATGCTCTGCATCAAGGGGCTCGCCGACGTAGGTGCGCTCGCGAGCTACCTGGTCTTTGTGCGCCAGGCCGCCATGCCCATCAACCAGTTTACGCAGCTCGGCAACTTCTTGCTCAACGCGCTGGCCGGTGCCGAGCGCCTGTTTGCCGCCATGGACCTTGAGCCCGAGGTGGACGAGGGCTGCGTGGAGCTGGTGCAGACGGGCGACGCCGCGTGGGCGTGGAAGATTCCTAAGGGTCAGGGCGTGGGCGCGTATGGGCATCTGCATGACGTGGCAGCCGTTGATGAGTCGGGCCGCGCGGTGGCCGCCGACGGCACCGAGCTTACGTGCGGCTTGGTCCCGCTTGCCGGCGACGTGCGCTTCCATGCCGTGGATTTTTCCTACGTGCCGGGCACCCGCGTGCTCACGGACCTCAACCTGTTTGCCAAGCCGGGGCAAAAGATCGCGTTTGTGGGCTCCACGGGTGCCGGCAAGACGACCATCACCAACCTCATCAGCCGCTTCTACGAGGTCGATGACGGCGAGATCACGTACGACGGCATCGACGTTAAGCACATTGCCAAGGCCAGCCTGCGCGGGTCGCTCGGCATTGTGCTGCAGGACACGCACCTGTTTAGCGGCACCATTGCGCAGAACATCCGCTTTGGCAAGCTTGACGCGACCGACGAGGAAGTGCGCGCCGCTGCCGAGGCCGCCTGCGCCGACTCGTTTATCCGCCGCCTGCCGCGGGGCTACGACACACCGGTCACGGCCGACGGCGCCAACCTGTCGCAGGGTCAGCGTCAGCTGCTCGCCATCGCGCGCGTGGCCGTCGCCGATCCGCCGGTGCTCATCCTGGACGAGGCCACGAGCTCCATTGACACGCGTACCGAAAAGCTCATCGAGCGCGGTATGGACCGCATCATGCGCGGTCGCACCACGTTTATGATCGCGCACCGCCTGTCCACTGTCCGCGACGCCGACGCCATCATGGTCCTCGAACACGGCCGCATCATCGAGCGCGGCACGCACGAAGAGCTACTCGCCCAGCACGGCGAGTACTGGCAGCTGGCGCATGGCTTAAAAGAGCTGGATTAACCCGTTCGAGCACGATACTTTGACCCCTCCGTGCCCCTCACCTCGCCTCAAACCGTCACAACATTCGACGTTTTTTGCCAAAATCGGGAAAAGCATCGAATGTTGTGATGGTTTTTCTGCCACTCGACCGGGTGGAATCGCTTTCTTGCGCACGAAGGTGTGCGGACCCGTGAGCAGGGGAATAAGGTTGGTTATCCGACTCCATTGGAGGGCTCATGGACCTGCCGATCGTCCTGTCCCATAAGACTGCCTGGCTGTACCACAACGTGGCGCGCCCGTCCGAGCCGCTCTCGCGAGCAAGCAGCCTATACGATGAGGACTCGCTTGCTAACGAGGCGGAGCCGACCGCGAGCCTGCCCAAATTGGGGCTCGATGCCAAGGGGCTGAGGGCTTCAGCGGCAGTTGGGATCGTTGCCGACTATCTGGTTTCACTTGGTATTCCACGAGAAGAGCTCGATCATGTCGACACGCTCGTCAACTTCGATTTTGAGCGCTCGACGCCGGCTGGATTTAGGTGCCACGTGTTTGGAGCGCCGGTACCTCCAGGTCATCTTATCGAGGTGGCAGAGGGCCTTCTGGTGGTTGATGAGGCCATGTGCTTTGTCCAAGCGGGTTCGTGGATGAGCGAGCCCGAGCAGCTGGAATATGGCTACGAAATCTGCGCCCGATACCATTTGAATCATCTGTCGACAGGCGATTATATCGAGATGGGGCAGAGATATACCGTCGCCGACTTGATTGCCTATTGCAATGAGAACCGATCTCGTCAGGGGGCTATACGCGCGACCGCCGTGCTCAAGCGCGTGCACGATGGCGCGCGGTCGCCCATGGAGACGGCCACCGCAATCATGGTCGTAGCAAAACGTTCCCAGGGCGGGCTGGGATACGCCAAGATCGAGCTCAACCATCGGGTCGATGTTCCCAACGAGTTCAAGTATCTCGCAAAGGCCGGGTATTTCGAGATCGACGTATATGCGCCTGCGAGCGGTACGGGGATTGAATACAACGGCTCGGACCATCTTGATAAACAGCGCAGCGCGTCGGATGCGGAGCGTATGACCGTGCTGAGCGCGCTGGGCTTTAGGATGATCGTCCTCACCGGGACTCAGTTTGCCCACCAGCTGCAATTGCACCGGGCGATGAACGCCATCGCGCTCGCTATGGGTCTTAAGTGCGACCGAAGCGAGACATTCCAGAAACGTCAAAACGACCTGCGAGAGTTCGTGATTCGACACTGGGACGGCGGCCTTTAGGGGTGCTTTGGTCCTTCTACGGGGCGCTGCGGCAGGCAAACCATCACAACATTCGACGTTTTTCGCCAAAATCGGGAAAAGCATCGAATGTTGTGATGGTCTGTGCTGAGGATGGGCTTGGGAAGCCGGTTTTGCTCGAAGCGCCCGTCCGCGACCCGTCCTGTCGTACGGGTGTCGGCACGATTCCCGCGTGCGGTACTATATTCCCTGAAGAATAAAGACCGGTGCGAGGGGAGGGCTGCGTGGACGGGCACGTGCAACATGACGGCTTTGGCCGCGATATCAACTACCTGCGCATTGCCGTTACCGACAAGTGCAATTTCCGCTGCATTTACTGCATGCCGGTCGATGGCGTGGCGCCCCGTGCACACGACGAGCTGCTCAGTGCCGA
Source organism: uncultured Collinsella sp. (assembly GCA_958407545.1). Classification (GTDB taxonomy): domain Bacteria; phylum Actinomycetota; class Coriobacteriia; order Coriobacteriales; family Coriobacteriaceae; genus Collinsella. The sequence continues at coordinate 7,660 of CATYJA010000007.1, forward strand.
GGAAATCGCCCGCTTTGTGCGCTTGGTGGCGGGGGAGGGCATTCGCCGGGTGCGCTTGACGGGTGGCGAGCCGCTGGTCAGCCGCCGCATCATCCCGCTCATTCGCGACATCCGTGCGATTCCGCAGATCGAGGACATCTCGCTCACCACCAATGGCGCCCTGCTGCCCCAGCTGGCACCGCAGCTCAAAGATGCCGGGCTTAACCGCGTCAATATTTCGCTCGACACGCTCGACCCCTCGCTGTTTGGAAAGATCACGCGCCTGGGCCGACTCGAGCAGACCATGGCTGGCATCGACGCGGCGCTGGCTTGGGGCTTTGAGCCCGTTAAGGTCAACTGCGTTGTAGTGCGCCGGCTCAACCAAGACGTGGCGGCCCTCGCGCGGCTCACGCTCGATCGCCCCATCCACCTGCGCTTCATCGAATACATGCCCATCGGCGACGAACGCACGAGCTCGCATTGCGCTGTGGACCCGCATGCGCCCGCGCTCAATCCCGAGCTGTGGGACGCGAGCGATACCGTGCCGAGCGACGAGCTGCGGGCGCGCATCAATGCCGGGGCCGCTGCGACGGGACTGGGCGAGCTCGAGCCGCTCGACATCAACGACGCTCCTGCTGGTGCGGGCCCCGCGCGCTATTGGCACTTTCCGGGTGCGGCGGGAACGGTCGGCTTCATTAGCGCCATGTCCAATCATTTTTGTGCGAATTGCAACCGTCTGCGCCTGACGGCCGATGGCAACGTGCGTCCGTGCCTGTTTAGCGATGCCGAGTATTCGGTGCGTGAGGCGCTGCGCCGTGGTGATGATATGCAGGTACTTTCGATTTGGCGCGATGCCGTGGCCCACAAACCGCAGGAACACGCGATAATTGAGGGCACGCAACGATTTATGTCCCAAATCGGAGGATGATCATATGGCCAAGAGCAGGTACGCCGACGCCACCAAGGCCGCTCGCAGGGCCGCGATGTCTGCCCACAAAGTCACGGCTGCGGCCACCGATGCCGTTGCAGACGCGCAGCCGTCTGCCAGCGCTGCCACCGAGCCCGCCCGCGACGCCCGTCGTGACGAGTTGACGCACGTGGATGCCAAGGGCGAGGTGCGCATGGTCGACGTGTCCGACAAGGCCGAGACCCATCGCATCGCCATCGCCGAGGGCACCATCCTCATGCACCCCGAGACGCAGGCCATGGTGCTGCAGGACCGCGCCAAAAAGGGCGATGTGCTCGCCTGCGCGCGCGTGGCGGGCATCATGGCCATCAAACGCACGAGCGACATCATCCCCATGTGCCATCCGTTGCTCATTACCAAGAGCAAGTGCGACATTGCGCCCATCGCTCCAGCGGGGACGCCGGCCGAGGACGTGCCCGAGGGCTGGGCGCCGGCGCGCGCGGACGGGCAGGTTGGCTTTCACGTACTGGTTACGGCCGGCGTGACGGGCAAGACGGGCATCGAGATGGAGGCCCTGACCGGCGCGAGTGCCGCGTGCCTAACCATCTACGACATGTGCAAGGCGGTCGATCGCGGCATGGAGATCGTCGACGTGCGCCTGTTGCACAAGGAGGGCGGCCGCTCGGGCGTGTGGGATCGCGCAGAGCGTCAGGCCGCTGCCGTTGAGGCCGTGGCCGCTGACGGTGCCGCGCCCGCAAGCGCACCCGTCGCCGTCGCGTCCGCAGCTCCGACACCGGCCGTTCCCGCGATCGCGTTTATCGGCTACCAGAACTCGGGCAAGACCACGCTCGTCGAGAAGGTTATCGCCGAGCTCACCCGTCGCGGCCTGCGCGTGGGTTCGCTCAAGCATCATGGGCATCACGGTTTTGATATCGATGTACCCGCTAAGGATACCTGGCGCCATCACCAGGCCGGATCCAAGCACGTGGGCCTCATCTGCGCCACGCGCTGGGCGGAGTACGCCGACACGCGCGAGGAGGACGAGATGCCCGCGCGCGAGCTGCTGTCGCGTTACAACGATGTCGACGTGGTGATCATCGAGGGCTACAAGACCGAGGGCTTCGACAACATCGTCGTCGCGCGCTCCGGTGTCGACCGTCTGCGCGGTAAGAGCTCGCTCGACCTGGTCGACGGTCACACGCTGGCCCTTGCCTGCAACGAAGCCCTGGCACGCCAAGCTTTCGACGCCGGCTTCGCGACCCGAGCCATCAACATCAACGACGCCCGAGCCATCTGCGACCTGATTCAAGATTATCTGGCCTAAAACCAGCCAAAAAGGGACAGGTTTGGTTTGGCAGGTTTTATCTGGGCAAACGTCATTTCCACCACAAAGGGGCCAGGCACCTTTGTGGTGGTTTTTGCTTTAGTAGATGTTTGGGACATGCCTTACAATCTACCAAGTAGTTCATGACGGGCGAAAAACGGAGAAAAGGGGCTTGATGCGTCCTTAATGTTTCATGCGGATAGATTGATTTGACAGACGGTGGCGAATGCCCGCCGTCCGCATTCGTATGAAACAAGGAGTCTCCATGCTCGCCTCTCTTTTCTCAAAGCCTCAACCATCGCTGTCCGTACAGGCCAAGCGCCTGGTGGCGATGCGCTTTCTCATCTACACCGGTTTTCAGACCAGCTACTTTATCGGCGTCATCGGAACGCTCACCTATGCAGACAATGCCTCGGTCATGGCGACATCGCTGGCCGTCCTTTTTATGAACGTATTCGTGATCTTGGGATCCTTCGCGGGTGGCGCGGCGCTCGACGCCTGGGGCCCGCGCCGTCATTTCTTTCTGAGCATCGTCGGCACGTTGACAACCGGCGCGGCAATCCTCGCCTTTGGCAGCGCGACCGGAACAGTCCTTGCCGGCGCGGTACTCCTGGGCTTTGTGATGGGATTCGCCCAGCCCATCGCTACGTCCTATCCGGCGTATCTCACCGACGATCCCGTCGAGCTCAAAGACATCAACTCCGCCATCGCCATGTTTTCAAACGTGAGTATCATCGTTGGCCCCACGCTGGGTGGCTTTGTCGCGGCGGCTGCGTCGTCGCGCGCGGTGTTCGTGCTCATGATGATCTTTACCGTACTGGCGCTCGTCGCCGGTTGGGGATTTGGGCCGCAAGCAGGTCGCGTCACCGCGCGCGAAAGTACTCCCGCGGATAGCAGCACAACGGCAAGTACCGCCAGTCAAAGCTCCGACTCCAGTAAATCCACCCGCGCTACCTTCGCGACCAGTATCAAGACGGTCTTTACCAATAGCGTTCTCGCCCTGCTGTTCTGCATTATTTTCCTTTCAAACTTTGGCTACGGCGCCTTCGACCCGCTGGAGTCGTTCTTCTACCGCGATGTCCTGCACGTCGGTGTTGAGTGGATGGGCTGGCTCTCGTCGGCCAGCGGTGTGGGCGCGGTGCTGGGCGCCGTGGCCGCGCTCCGCTTGCCGCCGCGCTTCGTCAGCCTCAAAACGCTGCTTGTGGCGCTCATGTCCGTGGGTCTGGGAAGCCTGCTCTACGTGGGAACGCCGTACGTGGGCGTGGCTCTCATCGGCCAGATCGCCCTGGGCGTTGCCTGGGGTGTCGTCAATCCGCTCCACAACACCATCGTGCAAACGACGGCTCCGCTCGAGCAGCTCGGCCGCGTCAACTCGGTCATGGGCTTTGGCAACATGTTTGCCGGCGTAGCCCCGCTGGCGATTGCCCCGTGGCTGGCGGCGACATTTGGCGTGCAGCAGACGCTCGTAGGGGCGGGTATGGTCGTGACGGCAGTTCCCGCGGCGCTGCTGCTGTTTGGACGCCGGCATTTGGATCGTGCCGCAAAGCAGTAAAAACCATCACAACATTCGATGAAAATCGCGATTTTGCCGAAAAACGTCGAATGTTGTGATGCTTTGCGCTCCGGGCAGGCCGCCCTTCGAGTTCGGCCACTACAAAGGGGGCCAGGCACCTTTGTGGTGATCGGGCCCCAACGGCCCGCGCCTTGGTATACCATGTACGCCGTTCACGAATACACTCCACACCGCCGCACAACCCAGAAAGGCCCCCATGGACACCACCTTCAGCCACATCAAAGCCGTGTTCTGCGATATCGACGGCACGCTGCTCACGAGTCAGCACACGGTGTCCCCGCGCACCGTGGCGGCGATCCGCGCCCTGCGCGAGCGCGGCGTGCTCTTTGGCCTGTGCACCGGGCGCGACGCCCACGCGACCGAGGCCATGTACGAGTTCTGGGGCATCGAAGGCCTGGTAGACGTGATGGTGGGCTGCGGTGGCGCCGAGGTCATCGACCACGCACACGACATCAACGAGCTGAGCTGTCCGCTGCCGGGCGAGACCATCGCGCGCATCTGCAAGCACATGGCGGACCTTCCGGCAACGCCCGTCTGCCCCCGAGACGGCGTGTTCTACGTGCCCGAGAGCAACGCGTGCGTCGAGCACCTGTCGCGCGTCGACGGCGTGCCCTACCAGGTGGTCGATTTTGCCGAGTTTTTGCGCGAGCCGCAGCCCAAGGTGATGTTTACCATGGCGCCCGAGGTGATGCCGCAGGTGATTGAGCGGGCGTCGACGTTTGCCGATAACACTGTTAAGGCGGCGGCTCTGCAAACCACGCAGCGGCTCTACGAGTTCATGGATCCGCGCGTGTCCAAGACGCGCGGCCTTGTGCGCGTGGCGGAGCTCAACGACATGGAGCTCCAGGACATCTGCGTGTTTGGCGATGCGGACAACGACACCTGCATGGTGGCCGACGCCGGCGTGGGTGTGGCCATGGCAAACGGCAGCGACGCCACCCGCGCCGCCGCCGATTTTGTAACCGCCAGCAACGACGAAGACGGCATCGCGATCTTTATCGAGGAACATCTGCTGTAGCGCCGGGGGAGAGCCACCACAAGGGGAACAGGCACCTTTGCGGTGGCCTCAGGCGATTTGGGCGAGTTGATACCTAAAATCTGCGCGTAAATTCAGATATGGTTGTCTGAACATTACGCTTCTAACTACCGATGTGTTAAAGATATTCCCATCAATTTGGTAGTCTATTCCTCCCGGTTAATGACCTACCGCTCACGGTCGATTTTCGACCGTTCACAGGGTGTTTGCTCTTGAGCAAAATGTTATGCAAATAAATAAAATGCTATTAAAAAACTGATAACTGGCTTAATTACCAGCAGAAATAGATATTTCATAGCGAATAAACGAAAGCAAATCTGAGTAAATGTCAAGAGAATTGAGAACTGGCTACAAAAATGTCGGTTTTGTTGCTCGGATGTTTAAACAATAGTTACAATAGTATTACTACGCGAGCGTAATTACAGATTGCGCAGATACGTTTGATAGTGAAAGAGCAAGATCGCGGTCTCTTGGGGAGGAGACATCGATGAAAGCGAATTCAGAAAAAACTAAGCAGAGTAAAAAAGCGACGCGCCGTGTACTGGCAGGCGTTTTGTGCGGAGCCTCCGTTTTGAGCCTGGTACTGTCGCTCGTCATGCCCCCGATCTCGCAGGCCATCGCCAACGATGTCCAGACGGTTTCTACCGAAGAAACTGTGATGGGGGGGGTTCCTCAAGTGAGTCTACTGATGTAGAAAACACCAACAATGGGGACACCGAAAACCAGAATAGTGACGAGATTGAGGGCGACGAGACCGGAGACGGCACTGCCGAGATGACCCCGTTGTCTGATGACGCGGAAGCCGAGGGTGCTGCGCAGCCCGCGGATGATGGACAGTCTGTCTATAAGGTCGCTACTGTTGCAAATGAAGGTGTGGATCAGGGACTTAAAAAAGATAAGGATGGGTACACGCTGCTGAGCAGTGACAAAGACCTGTCTACGTACCTTGCCCTTGCCGAGGAGAACAAGCCCTCAATGCTGCGTCTGACTGCTGACATTAGTTCAAGTGAGTCAATCACTATCAAGCAAGACACTACGATCGACCTTGCGGATCACAAGCTTTATTACAGCAGCGGTAACAACGGCATCGGCGAAACTGGTTGTACATTTATCACAATTTCAAGAGACGCTACGCTAACTGTCAAAGGTGCGGCGGAGGACTCGCCGACTGAAGTTGCCAGTGGTGAACCTGGTCAGCCAGCATAGATGCAGTTCAATGGAAGTGTTCCACAATCACTCACATACTACGCAACTGAAAGCACGCCTAAGCCTAACGGTCTTGGTACTAGGGAAACGACCTACCAGCACACTGTTGCCAAATTCGGCGCTATCGTTGCATGCAAAGAGGGCCATGTAAATCAAGTCATTTCCGTTGAGGAGAGGGGCACGCTCAACCTTGAGGGTGGCATGATCACAACGCCTCGTAACCTGGGCAACAACGGTCACGTTATTCTCTCTCAGGGCGCTGTCAATATTTCTGGCGGTTACGTCACCAACGGCAACGGCGGTGGCTGGGGCGGTGGTCTGTGCATAACGGGCGCGAATGCCAGCCTCGAAATGACAGGCGGCGTGGTCGCGGGAAACAAGGCAGCTTCTGGCGGTGGCATCTTTGCTAACAATAGAGCGGCGCTGAACCTCTCCGGCGGTGTCATCTCGGGTAATGCAACATATGACAATAATATCACCAATGGTTATAACGTCGGCGACGGCGGCTACGGTGGCGGTGTTTATACCCAGGGTGCATCCGTAACCATCAGTGATTCTGCCAATATAACTAACAACCGAGCTGAAGCTCGCATCGCTAATAAAGACCGTTACAACAAAGGTCTCCTCGGTGGCGGCGGCATTGCATCCACGAACGGTGGAACGCTGTCCATGACGGGTGGCTCCGTTACTGCCAATTACTCCTATGAGGCCGGCGGTGGAATCTACGCTGGCCTCCCCGCCGGGCAGGGAGTTGAATTTACCATGTCCAGCGGTTTTATTGCGGGCAATATGTCCGATAATGCCGAGGGCGGTGGCCTCCGTATTTCTGGCGATACTACCGGCGATATTAATACCGGCGATATTAATGCGGAAAATGCATCAAACAGGGTTTACATCACCAACAACAAGACCATGACGGGCAGCAACGTCGGCCGCGGTGGCGACTGGGGTGGCGGTGGTGTCTTTGTTCAGGAAGGCGGTACGCTCAACATCGTCAAGACGCTGATCACTAATAATAAGGCCGGTGGCTGGGGCGGTGGCATCGGTGCTTGTCCTACGGGCAAGACAATCGTTTCGCACTCAAAAGGCGCTGCTATCTATGACAACAAAGATAACGTTGATCAATATGGCAATAAGCTAACAGCATATCATTATTCCGCTGGCGGCCACGGCAAAAATGAAGACCACGATGAAGAAAATTACGTTACTCCTGACTTCCAAAAATCCGGCCATAAGGATTTCTTCTTGGTACGTAATAAGAATGGCGCGGATAAGACAATCGCTGTCGTTCTTGGCAAGATGCTGGGCGGCAGATCGGCTGGTTGGCGGGGCACTTGCGACGGAAATCCGGTTACCATCGACCCAAATGGCGGTGCCGAGGCTAAGTGGATGTTCGGCCTTGAGGCTAATCCGACACCCTATGCCAAGGGAAAGGCGCAGACAGAGGCTACGACCATCATCAGCGGTAACTATTCCTACACCCACGGTGGCGGCATCATGACCAACGGCGATCTCATCGTCGGCGAAGTCAATGATCTGAGGGTTTACCCGAGCATGAAACTCCACGCCACTAAGGCGCTTGTGGATGCACAGGGAGACAAGCAAAGCCTTAATGGGCACGAGTACAAGTTTCAGCTGCTGCGCCAGGAGGTTAACGGTACCAAGGCACCTTCTTGGAAAGATGACGGCACATTAGATATGGGCGATTGCAGTGGTGCGGGTGAGGCGACTGTTGATCAATCAAGCGGCAGTATCACCTTCGACTCTGGCAAGGATTATTCTTCAGGGCAATACGTTTTCTATCTCGTTGAGGAACCCATCAGCGGCCAAAACGAATTAGACATCAAATTCGATAAGACAATTTACAAGATAGAGGTAACTGTTGGCGGTAGTCCATACAAGACTGAATTCCTCATGACGTTTCCTATCAACTATTACAAGGTAGAGAGTGTGGCCGTCTTTAAAAAGGCCGAGACGGATAATGACTTCGCGCAGCTTGATCGCAGTGGTTATTCCTTCGCGCCATCGGAGGATGGAACGGAGGCCACGGTGACTATCGGTAACAGAAGCGACAACCCGACCTTTACCAACAAAATCGTGCCCCCCTTCTCCTGGACTCCTAAGGCGACTAAGGTCGTTGAGGGTGGCGAGATGAAGGCGTTTACGCTTCAACTTGCGAAAGACAGCGAATTTAAAAACATGATCGGTACTGCCGTGACCTCTGGTTCTGAGAAAACGCAGACGCTTCCGTTCATGGACGAAAACAATGAGACGGTTGAGCTCAAGTACTCGCTTTCTGATATCAGGAATAATCCCGACGACCCGGGTGGTTCTTTCAAGACCTTTACGTACTATGTGCGCGAGGAAACCGACGGTTCGCAGTTCTCGCACTACACGTACGACCAGTCGGTCTATGAGTTCACGGCTGAGCCAACGTATGACACCGAAAAAGGAGAGATCAACTGTAGGGTGACCTACAAGAAGGGAACCGTTGACTCCGCAGGCAATTGGACAGCAGACCCCAAAGCCGAAGCAAAGACGTTCATCGACACCTCCGCCCCCAACTCCACCGATACCTCCATCCCCACCTTCACCAACACCTACTCCACCTCTTTGCCCCTTTCTGGTATGTCGGGCGTCACTCTGACGTACCTTGCCGGCGCGGCGGTGCTTTGCGCTGCTGCGGCCTGGATGCACATTCGTCGCAAGGCGAATGCGAAGGGAGGTAAGCGTCGTGAATAAGAAAGTTTGCTCCTTCCCGATCTTGTTTGCGCTGCTTGCCCTCCTGATCGGCACCTGCGCGGTTGTCTTCCCCGCTTCCGCGCAGGCCGCGCCGACCTCGACCGGTTCCATCACGGTGAGCGGCACCGTGGCGCGCAGCTACGACGCCTATCAGATCTTTAGCGCCAACGTCGTCGACGGCGACAGCGACGCCAAGATCGCCACCGACCTTGCCTGGGCAAGCGACGCCGTACGCGACGCTGTCCTGCCTGTGCTGCACAGCGCCGGCATGCCCAAATCCCAGACCACCGCGCAGGAAGCTGCCGAGTGGCTCAACACCGATTCCCACCTTACGAGCGCGCTGAGCGCACAGCTCGCTCGTTCCCTCCAGAGCTCTGGCGCCGTGTCCGTGGCCCTTAACGCTGGCACGGCGGCCGAGCTGCCCTGCGGCTACTGGCTCATCGTCGCCGACGACGACGCCATCGCCCAGGGCGAGGCTGGCACCGCGCCGATCATGGCCCTGGTGGGCGGCAGCGCCGTCACCGTCAAGCCCAAGGCGGCGACCCCCAAGGTCGCCAAGCACGTGCTGGAGGACAGCGCCGCCGCCTGGCAGAAGGCCGCCGACGCCACGGTTGCCGACGACCTGTACTGGCGCCTCTCTGCCACGGTCCCGGCGGGCCTCACGGCCTACGACACCTATACGGTGCGGTTCGTCGACACCATGAGCGCGGGGCTCGACCCCTCCAAGGTCGCCGCGAGCATGCGCGTGTACGTGGCGGCGGGCGCGGACGGCGGCTTCGACGCCGTTTCGGCCGGCAAGGACGGACGCGCCGGCACCGAGCCCGCGAAGGGCTGGACCGATATCACGGCCCAGTGTGCCACCAAGGTAGCGGCGGACGGCAAGACCTTCACCGTGCGCACCGGCGACCTGATCGCCGCGCTTGGCGGGGCCGACGCCTTCACCGCGGGCGCCCGCGTGGTCGCCGTCTACAACGCGCCGCTCAACGGCGCATGCAACCACGGCATCGCGAAGGGCAACCCCAACGAGGTCTACCTGCGCTACCCGCGCTCTCCCTTTGCCGACCAGTCCGGCGACGCCGGCTTTACCCGCACGCCGAGCGACGATGCGTGCGCCTACACCTGGGATCTCGCGCTCACCAAGCGCGGCAGCGACGGCGACAAGCCGCTTGCCGGGGCGGTCCTGAGCATCGCCGACGACCGTGGCCGCACGCTGGCGGCCGACGGCACGTGGGATGCGGAGGGCAAGGCCACCGTCACCACGGGCGAGGACGGCCGCGTGACCGTCTCGGGCGTGGACTCGGGCAAGCTGGAGGTCCGCGAGCTCAAGGCGCCCAAGGGCTACACCGCCTTTGAGGGCACGCGCTCCGTGACGGTTAAGGCCGAGGGCCTGGACGTCGACCAGGTGGCCGCCGCCAAGCCCAAGCTCACCATCACGGCCGAGTCGCCCCTGCGCGCCGACAGCGCGGACGGGTCGACGGGCAGCCTGGAGGCCTCGCTCATCAACACGCCCACCGGCACACCCCCTAGCATTACCACCGGAGGCTTTATGCCCTCGACTGGCGATATGGCAATGTACGCCGCGGCCGCCGCAGCGGTCGCCGGAGCCGCGCTCATCGTGGTCGCGCTCCTGGTCAAGCGGGGAGGTGGCAGCCATAAAGAGTAGCTGGCAGCCCCACAGAGAGCGGGGCGAGACGTAGCGAAGTAGATGCTAAGACACAGACAGACAGATTTAGATCAAATGGAATTCGAGCAGAAAGCAGAGGAAAAGAAGATGAGCATGAGCAAGAACATCGCACGCCTGGCAGTAACCGCCGGCCTCACAGCAGCGCTGAGCTTCGGCGGCGTGATGGCGCCCGTGACAATGGCGTTTGCTGATGATCCGGTGACGGCTCCGGCAAATGGCATCATCATCGAGCAGAGCGAGAACAACAAGGGCACCGCTAAGACGCATTTCGTTCCGTACCAAATCTTCAAGGCAAAAGTTCACGACGGCGAAAATGGTAAAGTCACATCTGATGTTGATTGGGCTGATACCATAACGCAAACCACCAAGGACCAGATTATTGCTGATATCCGTAGCGATGCTAGTAATGGTAAGAAGCTTTCCGGAACTCCTTCTGCTCAGGACGTTGCTGATTGGTTGGGCACCTATGTGTCCGAAAGCGGCAGGGAACTCGTTGTTAAGAACGGAGACTTGCTTAATAAAATAGCCGCCATTGTAAAGAAAAATGAGCAGCCGTCAGGTACGGCGTTCAATGCTGGTGATTCTTTTACGCCTGAGAGCGCTGGCTACTATCTCTTCCTGACAGATGATAACTCCATCGGTACGAATAAAGACTATTCCAACAAGAAACAGACGGGCACCTCGCCGATTTTCGCCGTCGTAGGTGGTACTGGAGTAACCGTGACCGAGAAGACTGGCATTCCCACGGTTACGAAGAAGGTCAAGGATGACAAGCTCCGCAGCGACTGGGCTGACAAGGGCGACTCCCAGATGGATCAGCCCGTGTACTACCAGCTGACCGGTACTGTGGCTGCGAACATCGATACGTTCAACACCTACTACTATGAGTTCCACGACGAGCTCTCCGCTGGTCTGACCGCGGATGAGAAATCTATTACCGTTAAGATTGATGACGAAACCGTGACGGCGGTCAACAACTACACCGCGAGTGTCACGAATACTACGGACGAGTCCGGGGCTGTAACTGGGCAGGTGCTGACTGTTTCCTTTACGGATCTTAAGGCTGCTGCTCGGTCCGTGGGCAAGACGCTTACCAAGGATTCCAATGTCGTCGTCACCTACACCGCCAAGCTTGACCACGAGAAGGCGAAGAATGTCGTGGTTGGCGGCGAGGGTAATCCCAACAGCGTCAAGCTCATCTACTTCAACAATCCCATGAGCAACGGCAAGGGCGAGTCCGTGCCCGATACCGTCCGTGACTACACTTACGCGCTCAAGCTCGTTAAGGAAGACTCTGCTAACGAGGCCACCAAGCTCGAGGGCGTAAAGTTCACCATCCAGGCCACGGGTGCCGACGAGGGCGCTGGCGCTCAGTATGTCCAGGAGAACGGTTCCCTCGGCAAAGATCTCTGGAATTTCACGACCGATGGAAACGGCGAGATTAATATCAAGGGCCTTGATGCTGGTACCTACACGGTCAAGGAGACCGACACCCTTGGAGGCTACAACACGCTGGGCGCCTTCACCTTCACCATTAAAGCCGATGGCCTTAATCAAGACGAGGGAAATAATACCCTGACGGTTACTGCGTCCAAGGAAGGCCCCGAACTTGTCGTTGCTCCGACCTTTGATCAGGGCACCGTCACCCTCACCGTCAAGAACAAGAAGGGCTCCAACCTCCCGCTCACCGGTCTTAACGGCGTGACCTTCACTTGGATCGCTGGTGGCGCGGTGCTGTGCATTGGCGTGGCGCATCTCATCCGCAGCCGCAAGCAGGCTGAGGAGTCCGAGCAGGAGTAACGCTCGCTCACCCATCCCTTTGGCAGGTGGGATGTGATGGCCATGAGACTTGCGGACACTTTTCTCGTCCATCGACGTTCTTGCTTTGCCATTCTCTTTTCGGGGCAGACTCCGCACTGGAGTTTGCCCCGTTCTTTTTGGGACAACGCAGCCAGCCTCCACCGTCCGATGCGGGTACGTTCGTCATCGCGTTTCTTGACTCGTATGAGGTTCGGATTAAGGTCCGTAGGCGCACGCGCGGTGCGGACGGTAGAAGGCATTTGCGCCGCAACAAGCGCAAATAAGAATGCCCGGGGGTAGGATCCCGGGCATTTAACAAAACCAGAAAACTAGGCCGCCCGCGCTCCCAAACATTTACGCGGGGTGCGTCGTTTTCTACTGACATTGTATCCCGAATCGCCCCGCCGATCCGGGATATTCTGAAAACGCAAATATGGACTTAGGCACGAAAGGAATCTCGTCAATTCCGAGAATTATGTATAATTCCAATATAAACTGGAATCAAACGAAAAAGATGGAAATGAACGAAGCGCTAATCTACTTACAAGAAGCACTAGGTCTCTCCGCCAAGACCAAAACTTGGCCTGGATTCGCACGCTTGCCGCTGCATCTGCGGGCGATTGAGGTCCGCGCTGTTGACGCAAACGGTTTTTCGTTTTTGCTTGCAAGTTTGCCTACTGGCGTCGGGCTTCCCGAGGCTAAGAGAGTCTATAGTCAGCTAGCCTTGCGCGCGGAGACTCCTGTTGTCGTTTCGTTTCCTGATGCCGATGCACGTCAGCGCAAAGCATTGGTCGCACAAGGGATTCCCTTTGTCTGTCCAGGTAGACAGGCTTTTCTTCCATTTATGGGCGCAGCTTGCACGGAGAGGGGCGGTGCTTGGTTTCACAATCACGCGATCAAGATGTCACCCAACGCGCAGGCTGCCGCAATCTGGGGAGCAGCCCAGGAGCCATATCGTCCCTATGACCTTTGTCGTGCGCTTGGAATCTCGGCAAGCCGCGCGAGTGAGGCCATAACCGAGCTTGTTGACAGGGGGCTCGCGAGGCGCGAGCGTTGCGAGCGACGTGTCGTCGTGCTCCCTGTTGCCGTTGATCTTCTGCTTAGCGAGCACATGGCAGAGCTCTCCTCGCCTGTCTCGAAGGTCTTTTTTGCAAGGAAGACGCCGCAGATCGACTATCTTGTTGACGCCGGGGAGACGGCGCTCGCTGCGCGTTCGATGCTCGCTGCGCCGGGCATGGAACAAAAGGCCGTCTTAAGAAGTGCATGGTGTCAACTGAGCGACCTCGAAGTCGCAGACGGGGAGTTGCCGGATAACGAAACGGCGATGATCCAAGTGTGGCGCTATGCGCCCGTGTTTGCCGACTCCTCCCGCGTCGATGACATTTCGCTTGCGCTATCTTTGGCGGCAATCGACGATGAGCGAATTCAGCTCGAAGTCGATCGCATGTTTGGAAAGGAATATCCATGGCAAGAAGCGCTGTAGAAGGTCTCCAAGAATTTCAGCAGCATATGCAAGAAGCTGCAGGATCGTATGCCCTTATCGGCGGCACGGCATGCGACATTTTGCTCGCGGAGGCGGGACTTCCGTTTAGGGCGACTCACGATTTTGATGTGGTAATTGTCGCCGATGACCGGTTGCCTCAGACGGCAGAAGCTATATGGACTTTGGTACGTGATGGCGGTTACCGCTGCGGCTGGGGCGAAGGCAAAGGTTCATGTTTTTATCGGTTTACAGAGCCTAAGAGGCCGGGTTACCCCCATATGATCGAACTCTTCGCGAAGTGCCCTGACTTTATAAAGGGTCGTGAGGGGATTGATGTGGCGCCAATTCACGTTGATGAAAACATAAGCAGTCTTTCGGCAATTTTGTTGGACGATGCTTACTACAGCTTGTTCCTTCAGGGAATTCGGACCGTAGGCGGCGTTTCGGTCCTGGGTACGGAATACATTGTCCCGTTCAAAGCGAAGGCGTATCTCGACCTAAAAGCTAGAAGGGAAGCGGGGGAGAACGTTGATTCGAGGAAGGTAAAAAAGCATAAACGCGATGCGCTGAGGCTTGCTCAATTGCTTGGCGAGTCGGAAGGTGTCGACCTAGGCGGAGAACTGAAGGACGATATGCTTGCGTTTGTTAAAGATTGTGAGGTGGGCGACGTCAATCTGAAACAGATTGGGGTTGCGGGCGTAACGATGGCGCAGTTGCTCGAGACGATGAAAGCAACATATGGCTTGATTGGTTGAGTGGGGTTACGTGGCCCGGACGGTGCAGTCTAACTGCGTTGTCCGGCGCAGGGGTTCGCTAATCGGCTATTATTTGTTTAGACAACTTGAGGTGTAGAGGAGTGACCGGCGATGGTGCAGGGCGCCAAACATATGAAGAGCAATAACGCTGCGGCCAACGGTGGCTCAAGCCCCCAGCCCAAACCTCAACCCAAACCTAAGCGCCGTCGTAAGCGACTGCCGCGCTGGGCCGACCGGCTCATCACCATCGTCATCATCCTTATTGGCGTGGGCCTTATGACCTGGCCGTGGATCTTGGACCGGCTCGAGGCCTCGGGCGTGTTCAACCAGATCAGCACGGTGTCCAGCACCGTGGACGCGCTGTCTGCCGAGGAGCGCGAGCGCATCCTGCTTCAGGCTCGCTCCTTTAACGAGCAGCTGGCGGGCGAGGCTACCGAGCTTCCCACCGACCAGATCGAGCCCTACGCTCAGCAGCTCATCTTTGACCGCGACCCCATGATGAGCTGGGTCGAGATCCCCTCCATCGACGTGAGCATGCCCATCTACCACGGCACGAGCGAAGAAGTCCTCATGGCGGGCGTCGGCCACCTGGAGGGCACGAGCCTGCCGGTGGGCGGCACCTCGACGCATTGCGTGCTCACCGCGCACTCGGGCATGCGCAACCTGAGCATGTTCGACGACATCCACTCGCTGGAGCCCGGCGACCTGGTGCTGCTGCACACTATGAACAAGACGCTCGCCTACAAGATGGTGGACTCTGAGGTCGTGCTGCCCGAGGAGATGGAGTCGCTGACCATCGAGCCCGGCGCCGACAAGGTGACGCTCGTCACCTGCACGCCCTACGGGGTGAACGACCATCGCCTGCTGGTGCATTGCGTGCGCACCAAGTACAGCAAGAAGGACGTCGACAAGCAAAAGTCGCTGGCCGGTCGCCACTGGGGCAAGCGCGAGTTTGCCGTGCTCATCGTGGTCGTAGCCATTGTGCTGTTGCTGCTGGACATCGTGATCCACGCGGTCCGCAAGCGCCGCAAGGCCAAGGCCTCGGCATAAGACATTCTCCAGAACCACCACAAAGGGGACAGACACCTTTGTGGCGGTCGGGGCTTCCAAACCATCACAACATTCGATGAAAATCGCGATTTTGACGAAAAGCGTCGAATGTTGTGATGGTCTTCGTTGTGGACGCGACGGTCTTCGTTGTGGGCGGGACGGTCTTCGTTGTGGGCGGGACGGTTTTCGCTATGGACGGTGCGGTTTCGCTGCAGAACCGCCGGCCCGCCGCTTGCCAGCCCGCCGCCCTCGTTACGTTTTCGCTGCATTTGGGTAAAGCACCTGCTCCAAGCGGCGTTGCCTTGTATACTAGAGCGGTTTATCTGTTATGCGGAAGGGAGCGCCTATGGCACTCAGCGAGAAAGACGTGCGCGGCATCGCCGAGTACGCAAAGATCGCACTGACCGATGACGAGCTCACCCAGATGACGTCCTACCTGAACGACGCCGTCCAGATGCTCGAGCCCGTCCTGCAATATGACTTGCCCGACGTGGAGCCCACGTTCCATCCCATCGGAAGCCTGTCCAACGTGATGGGCGACGACCTGCGCGAGCCCGAGCGCGACCTGTCGCTCGACGTCGCGCTGGAAAACGCCGGCAGCGCGCGCGACCGCTACTTCCGCGTGCCGTCCATTTTGGGAGAGGGGGAGAGCGAGTAATGGCGCAGAGCTTCGATGCCTTTACCGCCGCCCAGATCGCCGCGGGCGTTGCCGCCGGCGACTTTACCGCTACCGAGGTGGCCCAGGCCTCCCTTGCCGCCATCGAGGCGCGCGAGGGCGGGGTCCAGGCATTCCTGCAGGTGGCGCCCGAGCTTGCGCTCGAGGCCGCTGCGCGCGTGGATGCCGACCGTGCCGCAGGCAAGTCGCTGCCCCCGCTCGCGGGCGTGCCGCTGGCCATCAAGGACAACATGAACCTCGTGGGCACGCGCACCACCTGCGCTTCCCGCATGCTCGGGGACTACCAGAGCGTCTACACCGCCACCTGCGTCCAGCGCATGCTCGACGCCGGCTGCCTGCCCATGGGCAAGGCCAATATGGATGAGTTCGCCTTTGGTAGCTCTACCGAGAGCTCGGCCTTCCATCGCACCAACAACCCCTGGGATACCGAGCGCGTGCCCGGCGGCTCCTCGGGCGGCTCCGCTGCCGCCGTCGCCGCGGGCGAGGTCGCGCTCTCGCTGGGCTCGGACACCGGCGGCTCCATTCGCCAGCCGGCGTCGCTGTGCGGCGTGGTGGGCTTTAAGCCCACGTATGGCGCCGTGAGCCGTTACGGCGTGGTTGCCTTTGGCTCGTCGCTCGACCAGGTGGGCCCCTTTGGCCGCACGGTCGAGGACGTTGCGCTGGCCATGAACGCGCTCACCAGTGCGGGCCACGATCCGTACGACTGCACCAGCCAGGATTGCGCCGTCGACTTTACCGAGCATCTCAACGACAGCATCGAGGGCAAGCGCGTGGGCATCATCCCTGCGTTTATGGAGGCCGAGGGCCTGACGCCCGAGGTCAAGGTCGCTGTTCAGCGCGCCGCCCAGGAGCTGCAGAACCAGGGCGCCGAACTGGTCGAGGTCGACCTGCCGCACTTGGACGCCGCCATCGCGGCCTACTACGTCATCGGCCCGGCCGAGGCGTTTTCCAACCTAGCCCGCTTCGACGGCATTCGCTACGGCTATCAGGAGGAGGGCTGCGCCAACCTGTCCGACCAGAGCTCGCTTTCGCGCGCCCACGGCTTTGGCGCCGAGGCCAAGCGCCGTCAGATGCTCGGCGCCTACCTGCTGAGCTCGGGCGTGTACGACAAGTACTACTACGCTGCGCAAAAGGCCCGCACGCTCATCACGCAGGACTACGACGCCGCGTATGCCAAGGTGGACACCATCCTCATGCCCGCCTCGCCGCGCACAGCCTTTAAGTTTGGCGAGATCAGCGACCCCACGCAGATGTACCTTTCGGACCTGTACACCATCTCGCTCAACATTTGCGGCAACGGTGGTATCTCGGTGCCGCTGGGCCTGGGCGAGGATACTCAGCTGCCCGTTTCTGCCCAGCTGGTTGGTCCGGCCTTTAAGGACCGTCAGCTGCTCACATTTGCCCGCGCCCTGGAGCGCGGCTTTGCCGATGCCGCTACGGGTGCGCCCGCGCTTTCCGTCGCGCCCGATTTTGCCGGGAAGGGAGGCGAGCTGTAATGAAGGAGCTTTCCGAGGTCCTGCAGGATTGGGAGGCCGTAATCGGCCTGGAGATCCACACCGAGCTCACCGCACTCGATACCAAGATGTTCTGCAACTGCAAGCTCAGCCACGATGACGAGCCCAACGCCAACGTGTGCCCGGTGTGCCTGGGCCTGCCCGGCGCCCTGCCGGTGCCCAACAAGCGCGCCATCGAGAGCATCGTCAAGGCCGGTCTCGCCACCAACTGCGAGATCCAGCGCCACTCGATGTTCTACCGCAAGCACTACTTCTATCCCGATATGGCCAAGAACTTCCAGACCACACAGGGCCCGGTCGCCTTTGCCATGTACGGTCACCTGGACCTGGACGTGACCGGTCGCGGTGCCGCCGAGCGCCCCGACTGCGCGTTTGGTGAGGCCGAGGCCCAGAGCCTGGCGAGCGCTTCGGCCAACGCCGAGGGCCTGTCCACGTCCATGACGTCGACCATGCGCGAGGGTAACCAGCGCGCCGGTCACCTGGCCAGCTACGATGCGTCCAACCTGCAGATGCCCGAGCGTCGCGAGGACGGTTCCTACACGGTGCCCATCCGCATTCTGCGCATCCACATGGAGGAGGACGCCGCCAAGATGGTGCACGTGGGCGGTGCCGAGGGCCGCATTACCGCCGCGGCAGAGTCACTCGTCGACTACAACCGCTGCGGCACGCCGCTCATTGAGCTTGTCACCGAGCCTGACCTGCGCACGCCCGAGGAGGCTCGCCTGTTTATGGAGAAGCTCCGTCGCATCTTTGTGACGCTGGGCATTTCGGACTGCTCCATGGAGAAAGGCTCCATGCGCTGCGACGGCAACGTGTCGCTACGCCGCCGCGGCGAGACCAAGCTGGGCACCAAGACCGAGCTCAAGAACCTCAACTCGTTTAAGAGCCTGCATGACGGCCTTGCCTACGAGATCTGCCGCCAGGCCGAGGTGCTCGAGGAGGGCGGCATCATCTATCAGGAGACCCGCCACTGGGAGCCCAGCCGTAAGCGCACCGTGGTCATGCGCGTCAAGGAGACGGCCGACGACTATCGCCTGTTCCCCGATCCCGACCTGGCGCCGTTTGATCTGGATGACGAGTTCATCGACCGCTGCCGTGGCGAGATCCCCGAGCTGCCCGATGCCAAGCGCGCCCGTTTTGAGGCCGACTTTGGCATTAAGGCGGCGGATGCCGAGCAGATTGCTGGCGACCCGGAATTTGCCGAGTTCTTTGAGGCTGCCGCTGCCGGTATGGCTGGCAAGGAGGCCCAGACGGTCGCAAACCTGCTGGTGAACGAGATGATCGCCTACCTTAAGAGCGCGGGTGTGTCGCTCACCGAGTCCGGCATTGCGCCGGCTCAGGTGGCAGCCCTTGCCAAGCTGCTGGCGACCGATGCCATCAGCTCCAACCAGGCGCACGAGGTCTTTGAGACCATGGCCCAGACCGGCGACGATCCCAACAAGATCGTCGACGAGCGCGGCATGCGTCAGGTGAGCGATGCCGGTGCGCTGCAGCCGATCGTGGACGAGGTGCTGGCAAACTGTGCCGATCAGGCGAAGCAGTACCGCGACGGAAACCAGAAGGTCATCGGCTTTTTGGTGGGCCAGTGCATGAAGGCAAGCCGGGGCAAGGGTAACCCGAAGCTCTTCAACGAGTTGCTGAGAACGTCGCTCTCGTAAGCGGGAACCCGGGAGCCCCGGCAGGGCGGGTGCTTCCTCAAAATTTCGAACAGTCCTGCGCAAGACGAAGGCCACATTAAGTGGCCTTCTTTGCGTGCGGAACTCATTTTGAGCAAGCACCCGCCCTGCCGGGGCTCCCGGGTTCTGCAACGACTCGGCCGTTCGGGTCAGGTAGGCTGATAGGAAAGATGGTGACGGAGGCGCAAAATGCGCCTCCGCCTTTTGAATGTGATGAGAGTGTGGCGAAATGAGCTTAAAACTTCCGTAAATGTGATAAATGTCACGTTTTACCTAGGGTAAAATGTGGGAAATATCACGTTTACGGAAGTTTCTTTGCGGGAGGTTCGTCCATGCAGCGAGATATCATTGCCAAGCTTAACGCTTGGAAAGCGTCAGAATATCGTAAGCCGCTTATCCTTAAGGGGGCGCGCCAGGTTGGAAAGACGTGGGCGCTTAAGGAGTTCGGCCGAACCTCGTACATCAATTTTGTGTATCTGACGCTCGAGGAGCCGTCACCTGGGGTACAGAGCGAGTACGCTCAGTTTTTCGAAGGTACGCGCGATCCTCGACGGATCATCTCAAATCTTTCCCTGGCACTTGGACAGCCTATCGATCCCGGCAAAACGCTGCTTATTATTGATGAGATCCAGGATTGTCCTTCTGCAGTCGGCGCCCTTAAATACTTCTGTGACGAGGCCCCCGAGTATCACGTCGCATGCGCAGGGTCTTTGTTGGGCGTTCGCTTGTCCCGTGAGACCAGCGCTTTTCCGGTGGGAAAGGTCGAGTTCATGGAGATGCGCCCCATGAGCTTTTCCGAGTTTCTGAAAGCCGAGGGCGCTGCAAACTACGACGAATACCTTGGCGGCCTGGATCAGATCGAAACAGTGCCCGATTTCTTCCATGTCCGTCTCGTCGAGCATCTTCGTCGTTATTTTGCATGCGGCGGCATGCCAGAGGCTCTTGGCCGGTGGGTGGAGACGGGCGATATCGTTCAGGTCGATAAGGTGTTGTCTGATCTCTTGGATTCCTACGAGCGCGATTTTGCCAAGCATGGTGGCCGTGCGCAGTTCGCCAAGCTTTCGCAAATATGGAACTCGATTCCAGCTCAGTTGGCGCGCGAGAACAAAAAGTTCGTTTGGGGTGCGGTGCGCGAGGGGGCTCGTGCTCGAGAATACGAGGATGCTCTGGAATGGCTTGCCGATGCTGGGCTCATCACGGCGGTTCGCCTTAATGCTGCCGGTGGTGTGCCGCTCTCTGCGTACGATGACCTCAAGGCATTTAAAGTCTACTGTCTTGATGTCGGCTTGCTGCGCCGCATGGCAAGGCTGGATGCGTCCGCTTTTGCCATCTCGGATGCGCTATTTTCGGAGTTCAAAGGTTCGTTCGCCGAGAACTATGTGCTTCAGGCATTACTTTCACAGTTAGATGCTGCTCCGCGTTACTGGACAAACGAGAAGCCGAAGCACGAAGTCGATTTTTTGATTCAAGTCGGAAACGAAATCGTTCCCGTCGAGGTCAAATCGGGAGAGGTCGTTCACTCCAAGAGCCTTAAGTACTATGCCGACAAGCATGCGGAGACGACTCCATTGAGGGTCCGCTACTCACTTAAGAACCTAAAGCTCGACGACGGGGTGCTCAACATTCCGTTGTATTTGGCTGATCGATCTGTCCCTCTTATCAAAAAGGCGCTTGATTGTGCGCATCTTGACGTTTAGATCCTGGGTGAGCTGACGGTCGGTGGCTAATTAATCGCTCCGTTACGGCCAGGGAGCTTGGGCCTTAGCGATGCTTGCTTCGCCAAGCGGTGGGGGTGGTGCCGGTGTATTGTTTGAAGGCTTGGGCGAAGGCGGCCTGCTGAGGGTAGCCTAGACGCTCTGCCACCTGCGCTGTCGTGAGCGCGCCATCGGCCAAAAGGTCCTGTGCTCGCTCCATACGGCGTCTGCGAATGTAGGCGCCCAGGGACTCGCCAGTTTGGGCCTTAAAGGTGGCGCATAGTTTGGAGCGGCTTATGTAGAGCCTCTCGGCCACCTCGTTGATACCCACACGTCTGCCTTTGTCGAGCGCGCGCTCAATCATTGCCGTTGCTTCTTCGGCAATGGTTATACTGACGCGTGTGTCTGCCGCCTGCCGCGCCTGCCTGTGGGCCGCGCGCGAACAGGCGAGCTCCGCGACCATGGTTTCCACGATGCCCTGCATATAGACGTGTCCGCCTACGGTGCGGGCGCGGTCCTCGCTAATCCGGCGCAGCGTGTGGCAGATGGCAGACGTCGCTTCCTCGTGCCATGGCTCGGCAAACGCCTCAAAGATTCCCGCGAACTCGGTGGGATAACGGTGCTCCAGTTCGTCAAAATATCCAGGTAAAAAGAGCACCGAGCGCGAGTGATAAAGCTCCCCCGCAAACAGCGGGCTTAATTCCTCGCCACAGCTATCTTGGATAAAGCTGCAAACGGCATTGTTTGGCCACGGTCCATGCAATGGTTTGAGGTTCGCGGGCGTTATGCCAGCCTCGGGCATGCATGTAAGTGTGGGCGCGCTGACTTCGCTCACGCAGGCGTATGGCTCGGGTGTATATTCGGCCAGGTACATATCGTGCGTCGGGGTGATGAAATGCTCCATGACGATGCAGGCAGGGGAGAGAGGCATGATCCATGCGCGGCCGTGCGCCCGGTCGTTTGCCACCTCGCCGGTAAAGACGGCGCCCTTGCCGGTAAGCTCCAGGCCAAACTGCTCAAATTGCGGTGCGTAGAGCTCGGTTATGTCGGTCGCTGCCCGTCGTATTTGCAAAAGCGTCCCTTTCCTTTGCAGAAACGTCCACGCCTGGCTTGATTGTGAGCCATGGCTAACACATCAATGATAAGTTCATTACGGTTAACTCTCAAGCCGTTAGAAAGGAATCTCATGGCAAAGGGATCAAAAAGGGAAGGTGGAGGCATCGGCGAGTTGCTCGCGTATGCCGGTGACCGTAAATTCCTAACGTATTTGGGCATGGCGCTCTCGGCGCTCTCGCAGCTGCTGAGCTTTGGCCCGTACGTGTGCATTTGGCTTGTCGCTCGCGACCTGATCGCCGTGGCACCTAACTGGAGCGAAGCCTGCGACATCGCGATGTATGGCTGGTGGGCCGTGGGGTTTGCGCTGGCAAGCATCGTAGTGTATTTCGCAGGCCTCATGTGCACGCACCTGTCTGCGTTTCGCTGCGCGTCCAATATCCGCAAGACTGCGAGCGAGCACCTGCTTAAACTGCCGCTTGGCTACTTTGACACGCACGCCACCGGTGAGCTGCGTCGTGTTGTAGACGGGTGTGCCGCCTCCACCGAGACTTTGCTCGCACACATGCTGCCCGATATCGCAGGCGCCGTCGCCATGGTCGTGGGCTTGCTCGTGCTGCTTTTCGCCCTCGATTGGCGCTTGGGCGCGGCATGCCTCATCTCGGTGGCCATTTCGTTTGGCGCCATGGCCACCATGATGAGCGGCAAGGGCGGCGAGTTTATGAAGGCCTACATGGGAGCGCTGGTCAAGATGAACAAGACCGGCACCGAATACGTACGAGGCATCCCCGTGGTCAAGGTGTTTCAGCAGACGGTCTACTCCTTTAAGGCCTTCCACGATGCGATCGCCGAATATGCCGACATGGCGCAAAACTATGCGGGCACGTTCTGCCGAGGTCCGCAGGTGCTCAACCTTACCGCGCTCAATGGCCTTGTGACATTCCTGCTGCCCGTGGCGTTGCTGTTGGCGCCGGGCGAGACGGACTTCGCGCATTTTATGGCCAACTTCACGTTTTACGCGATATTTTCGGCCGTGGTGCCGACGGCCATGACCAAGCTCATGTTTGTGGGCGAGGCCTCTCAGATGAGTGCCGATTCGCTGGCTCGTATTCGAAGCGTCATGGATTCCAAGCAGCTCTCCGTGCCCGCCCAACCCAAGCACCCTGCCGGTGGCGACGTGCGATTTGAGGACGTGAGTTTTACCTACGAGGGTGCCGAAACACCTGCCGTTAGCCATGTGAGCTTTAGCGTTTCCGCGGGTAGCACTCTCGCCCTGGTGGGTCCCTCGGGTGGCGGCAAGTCAACCTGCGCAAGCCTGATCCCGCGTTTTTGGGACGTTTCCTCGGGTCGAGTGCTCGTAGGCGGTGTGGACGTTCGCGATATGGATCCGCACGAGCTTATGGGCCAGGTCGCCTTCGTGTTCCAGACCAACCAGCTGTTCCGGCAAACACTTGCCGATAACGTGCGCGCCTCCAAGCCTACGGCCACTGACGACGAAGTGCGTGCGGCCCTCACTGCAGCTCAGTGCGACGACATTGTGGCCAAGCTCCCACAGGGCATCAATACCATGCTCGGTGCCGGCGGAGCATATCTTTCGGGCGGCGAGGTCCAGCGCGTGGCACTCGCCCGCGCGATCCTTAAAGACGCGCCTATCGTGGTGCTCGATGAGGCCACGGCGTTTGCCGATCCCGAGAACGAGGCGCTCATCCAGCGCGCCTTTAGCAAGCTGGCGGCTGGTCGCACAGTCATTATGATTGCGCACCGACTCTCGACTGTGGTGGGCGCAGACCAAATCGTGGTGCTCAACCAGGGCAGCGTGCAGGAGTCGGGTACCCATGCCGAGTTGCTGTCCCAAGAGGGTCTGTATGCCAAGATGTGGGCCGAATACGAACAGGCCGCGAGCTGGAAAATCACTGCAGCGACCGCGGATGCCGCCGTCACGAAGGGAGGCGAGGCCTAAATGTTCGCCTCATTCCAAAAGAAGTATTTCCTATCCGATAAAGGCGTCGCCGGCGTAAAACGCGGCATTTTCTGGACCACGCTCACCAATCTCATTACCATGGCCGGCATGGGCTTTTTATTCCTGGTTATGGCCGGCTTTGTCGAGCATCTCGCCAGCGGGGCTGACCTGCCGGATGCCCTGCCGATCGTGGGTGGCCTCCTGGTCTTTTTCGTGTTGCTCTTTGCCTCTAACTGGCAGCAGTATTACTACACCTACTGCATCTTTTACGAGGAGTGCGGCAAGCAGCGTATGGAGATTGCTGAGCGCTTGCGCAAACTGCCGCTGTCGTTTTTTGGTCGTCGTGATCTGGCCGATTTAACCGAGACTATCATGGGCGACGTCCAGGCCATGGAGCACGCCTACAGCCACGTGCTGGGAGAGCTTTGGGGTGCCATCATCGCAAGCGCCATTGTGTTCGTGGAGTCGCTGTTCTTTTGCTGGCAGCTGGCGATCGCGGCGTTTTGGAGCGTTCCCGTGGCCTTTGCCGTGCTGTATCTAACACGCGGCCCCATGACCCCGGTGTTCGATCGCGTGCGCGCCGAGAAGGTCAAGGTTACCGAGGCGATTCAAGAGACGCTCGACTGCGTTCGCGAGATCCGCGCCACCAACCAGGAGGCCCATTATCTTGAGAGACTCAACGCCGTGATCGATGCCGAGGAGCGCGAGACCACCAAGGGCGAGCTCGCTAACGGGCTTTTGGTCAACTCCGCCTTTGTCATCCTGCGTCTGGGCATTGCCACCACGCTGGTTACGGGTGCCGCGGTGGTCGCCTCCGGGCAGGTCGACTTTTTGGTGATGTTTGCCTTCCTGCTTATGGTGAGCCGTATCTATGCGCCCTTTGACCAGGCGTTAATGTTAATGTCTGAGCTGTTTATCGCCGAGTCGTCTGCCAAGCGCATGCGTTCCATCATGGAAGAGCCTGTGGCGCGGGGCAGCGAGAAATTTGAGCCCGCGGGTCACGATGTGGTGTTCGATCACGTGGCATTTGGCTATGGTGCGGGCGAGGACGGACGCGCCGGCGAGAAAGTTCTTACCGATGTGAGCTTTACCGCCAAGGAAGGCGAGGTCACGGCACTGGTCGGTCCTTCGGGTTCCGGTAAGTCTACGGTGAGCCGCCTGGCCGCGCGCTTTTGGGATGCCACTGCGGGCAAGGTTACCGTGGGCGGTGTGGATGCTGCGGGTGTGGATCCCGAGGTGCTGCTGCGCGACTACGCCATTGTGTTCCAAGACGTGCTGCTCTTTGACGACACGGTGATGGGAAACATCCGCCTCGGGCGTCGTGATGCCACCGATGAGGAAGTGCTTGGGGCCGCGCGTGCCGCCAACTGTGACGAGTTTGTGAGCCGCATGCCGCAGGGCTACGACACCATGATCGGCGAGAACGGCTCCAGGCTGTCCGGCGGCGAGCGCCAGCGCATCTCTATCGCCCGTGCGCTGCTCAAAAACGCGCCTATCGTGCTGTTGGACGAGGCGACGGCGAGCTTGGATGTGGAGAACGAGACCGTGGTACAGCAGGCGCTCTCCCGTCTGCTTGCAGGTAAGACGGTTATCGTTATTGCCCACCGTATGCGTACGGTGGAAAATGCCGACAAAATCGTTGTGCTCAAGGATGGAGTGGTTGCCGAACAGGGCACCCCGGCGCAGCTCAAGGCGGCAGGTGGAGAATTCGCCCGCATGGTAGCGCTGCAAAAGGAAGCGGCTGCCTGGCAGCTGTAGGAATGTGACAAAGGGACAGTCCCTTTGTCACATTGAGTTCACCCCCATAGTTTCCAAAAAGTTAACCTTTGTTGACCTCAATAGTTAGATAAACTAAACTATTTTCCAAAAGTGTGCTCGAGCAAACTTGTTTACTCGGGTGCTGAGACACCGTGCCGCGTTCAATGCGGCAAAAGGGAGAAGCAACATGAAGAAGTCGACGTTTAACACCTTGCTTGTCGGTGGCGGTTTTCTGCTTGGCACGGCCGGCATCAAGCTGCTCACCAGCGCTCCGGTAAAGAATGCCTGCGTGCAGGGCATCGCGTGCGGTATGCGCGTCAAGAACTGCTACCAGGACATGGTCGAGCAGGCCAAGGCTAATGTCGACGACATGGTTGCCGAGGCTGCCTACATCACCCAGAGCGAGGCCGCTGCTGACGAGGCAGCCGAGTAGCGCTCCCAGGCACAAACTATGAGATTCTCGATTATTAGCGAGATCCCCGGCAGGACCCGTCTTCAATTGGCGGGTCCTGTGCCAGAGAGCGATCTCGATGCACTTCTTAAGCTCAGCGGCGATATCGACGGCGTGCACAAGGTGCGCGTTTATGGCCGTATTGGCCAGATGGCGCTCGAATATGACGAGCGGTGTCGTGCGGGCGTACTCGATGCCTTGGGCGCACTCGATGCCCAGGCCATTGCCGACGCAAAGACGGGTTACGTGATGCAGCTTGAGCCACGCAAGCACAAGCTCGTCATGGATCTTGCCACACTTATCGGTGCCCATTACGCACGTCGCTGGTTCTTGCCGACGCCTTTGCGTGCGGTATTTGTCGTGGCCGGTTACATGGCATTTTTGCGCGCTGCCCTTCATGAGCTGGCGCAGCCGCGCCTGACCGTTCCCGTGCTCGACGCTTCGGCCATCGGCATTTCGTTCGTCAAGCGTGATGTCGACACCGCGGGCCAGACGATGTTCCTGCTCAACGTGGGCGAGCTGCTCGAGGACTACACCCGCGCCATGAGCGAAAACGAGCTCATCAACTCGCTGCTCGATGTGCCCGACAAGGCGCAAAAGGTCGTCGGCGACACCGAGGTAAGCGTTGCCGCGACCGAGCTTGAGCCCGGCGATCTGGTCGCCGTGCGCACTGGCATGTCCATCTGCATCGACGGCGTGGTTGAGCAGGGGAGCGCCATGGTCAACCAGGCGACCCTGACCGGCGAGCCGCTGGCCGTCGAGCGCAGCGTGGGCGACGACGTGTTCGCCGGCACCGTTGTGGAAGATGGCAGCATCTTGGTGCGTGTGCGCGCCAACACGGCTCAGACCAAGCTCCGCTCGATCGTCTCGCTCGTGCAGACGGCCGACTCGCTCAAGTCCGAGGGCCAGTCGCATATGGAGGACCTTGCCAACAAGATCGTCCCGTGGAACTTTCTGCTTGCGGGTTTGGTTGCGCTTACCACCCGCAGCCTCATCAAGACCTCGGCGGCGCTGATGGTCGACTACTCGTGCGCACTCAAGCTCACGGGTTCCGTCGCCGTCATGACTGCCATGAGCGATGCCGCCAAGATGGGCGTCATGGTCAAGGGTGCGAAGTACTTTGAGTCGTTTGCCAAGGCCGACACCATTGTGTTTGATAAGACCGGTACGCTGACCGAGGCCCAGCCGCGTCTAGCTTGCGTGCTCACGACCGATGGTTGGAGCGAGGACGAGATCCTGCGCCTTTCCGCTTGCTTGGAGGAGCATTTCCCGCATCCGGTGGCGCGCGCCGTGGTCAATGCGGCACGCGAGCGCGGGCTCGAGCACCGCGAGCGTCACGCTGCGGTCGAGTACATCGTGGCGCACGGCATCGCTTCGTCCATTGAAGGGCGTCGCGCCATCATCGGTTCTGCGCACTTTGTATTCGAGGATGAGGGCGCGCAGCTCGAGTTCGACATTAAGGAGCAAATCGAGCTCCAGATGCAGGGCCTGTCGCCGCTGTATCTGGCGGTCGATGGCAAGGTCGTCGGCGTGCTCGGTATCGAGGACCCGCTCAAGTCCGGGGTCCGCGAGGCCATCGCCGACCTGCATGCGCTGGGCGTCAAGCATGTTGTCATGCTCACGGGCGATTCTGAGCGCACCGCC
The DNA here is from genome assembly GCA_958407545.1 of uncultured Collinsella sp. Lineage (GTDB taxonomy): Bacteria > Actinomycetota > Coriobacteriia > Coriobacteriales > Coriobacteriaceae > Collinsella. The sequence goes on from CATYJA010000007.1 coordinate 35,625, forward strand.
GCACGCATTGCGCGCGAGGCGGGCGTCGACGAGTTTAAGGCCGAGCTGCTGCCCGAGGACAAGTACGCGTATGTTGAGCGCATTAAGGGCGAGGGGCGCCACGTTGCCATGGTGGGCGACGGCGTCAACGATTCGCCGGCGCTCGGTTTGGCCGACGTGGGGCTGGCAATGGGCGGTGGAAGCGACATCGCCAAGGAGGTCGCCGATATCATCTTGACCGATACGGATCTGGCCGCAATCGTGCGCCTGCGCCGCATGAGTCAGGGGCTTATCGACCGTCTGACGAGTTCGTATTCCAAGGTGATGCTCACCAACTCGGCGCTGTTGGCATTGGGTATTACCGGCATGATCACTCCGCAGACGTCGTCGCTGCTGCACAACGGCTCGACGATTGCGTACAGCCTGGGCAACGCAAAGGCGTACCTGCGTTAGCGTTTTCGATTGAGTATATGGCCTGCATTCGGGCGGCATCGCAGCCGCCAGGGTGCAGGCCTTCTTTTGTTTGACGAGATGTTAGCTCGGATATATGCTCGTGCTAGCAATGCTAGTAAATGCTGAAGGTGAGGTTGAGATGGCTACCGTTGGCAGCATGGCACAGGTGAATGTTCGCGTAGATCGCTCGGTTAAAGAGCGCGCCGAGGAAGCACTGCGGCTTTCGGGCGGGTCGCTGCCCGAGCTCATCAAAAAGGTGGTGGCCAAGGTCGCGCAGGGTGGCGGGCAGTGCGAGGAAGTGCTTGCGGCCGTCGACGACCGGCAGCAGGCCGTCGCGCCCGATACTCCGTTCGCCGCGTCGTGGGCAGCGGCAGACCGGCTTTATGCAGATATGGGCATCGCTGCGTCGCCTGTATCCGACGATCGCGATTGGGACACAATCTATTCCGAAGCCATGGACGAGCGCTATCGCCAAAAGGGGATGATCCTGTGAGCGGGGCTCCCCTCAAAATAATGGTGGATGCCAACGTATGGGTCGATTCGTTTTGCGCCGACCATGCCGAGTCGCTTGCCGCACGCGCGTTTATTGGGCAGGCGACGGAGGCGGGGGCATTGCTGTTCTTTCCGGTGCATATCGCCAAGGACGTGCTGTACGTTGTCCAACACGAACTGAAGCGCAGCGTTCTTGCCAGCGGGGGAGCGCTCGACGAGGCATCTGCCCGTGCAATTGGCGATGCGGCGTTGGTGTTTGTTCGGAACATGACCGAAAACGCCACGGCCGTGGGCGCAGATGCGTCGGACCTTTGGCTGGCCGACAAATACTTAGCGCTCCATCGCGATTACGAGGACAACTTGGTGCTCGCCGCGTGCAAGCGCGCACAGGTCGATTACTTGGTGACTAACGATCTCAAGCTGCTCGAACATGCCGATCTTGCAGCGAAGACCCCGCGCCAAATGATGCCGATTCTTGCTTTGGCCGAACGCGGCGGCGCGGCTATCGGTTGACGCGAACTGTTTGCGGGCCTCTTGGACGACGATGCGCCAAGGGACCCGCGTCTGCTATTTACAAAAGCTCGGCCTTAATGGTGGGACTTTCTGCGAGCTGCTCGGCTGCCTTTTCGTCGGAATCGTTTAGCGCTGCCAGACTGCGGTAGACCCACTCGTTGACCCGGGTGTTCTTGACGCCTGCGGTCTGCATAAGGGCGCCTACCTCGCGGATTGCTGCGAACAGATCGGCTTTGGGACCCGCGAGCTCGACCTCGATGCCGTGGTAGGCGGACACGCCGCGGTTCTCACTCACGTGGTCGATAAAGCCCTCGACGGTCTCAAGCTGCTGGGCGAGAGCTACATTATCGTCGGCGTCCAGCGCAACAAGGGCGTTCGATACCGTGAGGGCGGGATGTCCGCAGGGAACAAAGCCCTCGATGACATCCATAGCTTCGGTAATGGTTGAGCCCAGGCCTGCGAGGGCATTGACGAGTTGCTGTTTGGTATCCATAACGATCCTTTCGATGGGTCAATTTTGCTTGGCGAAAATATACGTGACGCGATCGGTAGCAAAAGTGCGAAGTGCGGCGCACATTGGGGTCTTCACAGCTCGTGCATAGAACAGCTGCCCGCTTTCAGAACGTGGTAAGATAACACTCCACAAGCGGGGCTCGCTCCGTATGTTCCTTGAAAAGTCGACGGGTGTTGGGTGCTCGTGCCCAATGCTATCCAGACTTTCCCGACATTCGGGGGCGACTGGTTTCGACACGATAGCTCTGAGAGAGGAAGCAAGCCGAGGTCTCCTCGCCTCGTTAAACAGGGGTACCGTCAAATTGAATTGACAACAACTCTTCTTTTGAGCCTATGGCTCTCGCTGCTTAGTTTATAGCGGCGCGTCAACCCGGTGATTTCCCCGACACCGGCGCGACGTCATTTTAGGGGAATGCTCCTGCGCACGTAATCGGTATGGCGCAGGCTAAGACCGAACCGGTTAGGACGCCGCGAGCGTGTCGCTGCGCGCAAAGCGTCCGAGACTAAACCAGCGACTGAGCTTGGAGATGCCAATCAGGGGGCTTTCGTGGACCGGAGTTCGATTCTCCGCGCCTCCACCATAAGCAACAGGCAGGTAGATATTCGTATCTACCTGCCTTTTTATTTCTAGTCCGTACCGCGGAGAATCGAACTCTGTGTAGGGCACGGGCGTAAAGAAAACGCGTAAGCGTTTTTAGCCCGCGGGCGAGGGCGCCGGCAGGCGGCCGAAGCCGGTGCGGATTTGCTTCGCAAATACGCGGATTCTCCGCGCAAAGCCCCAACCCAAAACAGATGCGATGTTTATCGAATCTCAGCCGGCCATGCGCCGCATCAACGGATCCCCC
>CATYJA010000008.1:0-37696 GCA_958407545.1 uncultured Collinsella sp.
GGAAGGACAGAGCGGACTCGGTCAGAATGGCGCCACCAATGTTCATGGTCGCGTAGACCACGATGGAAGCGACGGAGTTCGGGAAGATGTGACGTACGACGATACGAGCATCAGATGCACCCATCGCGCGCGCAGCATCAACATAGTCGTTTTCCTTGACGGTCAAGATCGCAGAGCGGAAGACGCGCGCAATCGAAGGCCAGCCGAGAATACCGATGGCGATAAAGACGTTCTGAAGACCACGGCCGATAACGGCGATCATGGCGACAACGAACAGCACGTACGGGAACGCCAGGAAGATGTCCGCACAGCGCATGATGATCGTATCCCAGATGCCGCCGTAGAAACCGGCCAGAGCACCCATGACCAGACCGATCAGCGTGGAGATCGCGGTGGCCATAATTCCGACAGACAGCGAAACGCGCGCACCGTAGATAACGCGGACGAGAATGTCACGACCAAGGGCGTCGGTGCCAAACGGGTGCTCGGCACACGGAGCCAGCAGCGACGTCTCGGCCATGGTGGTCGAGTCGGAAGCCGTCGGAGAACCGAGCCAGGGCTTAGCCCACAGATCTGCGGTCAGGGCAACCACAACGACGATGATGATCCAACAGACACCGATAACGGCGAGTTTGTTCTTACGAAGACGCTTAAAAGCGTCGCCCCACAGCGTGCGGGACTTGGCGGGAGCAGATGCGGCCTTGGTGGCGGTAGCCTGCTCCTGAGACTGAGAATCAGTTTCCTGCATGAGACGTACCTCCCTTAGGCCTTATCCGACGGACCGCCAAGGCGGATGCGCGGGTCGAGGAATGCATAGCTAATGTCGACGAGCAGGTTGATCACCATGACGACGACAACGATGAGCGTAACGCCGCCCATAACGATGGGCCAGTCACGCATGCTAATGGCGCGATAGACCTCATAGCCGATACCGGGCCAGTTAAAGACCGTCTCGGTCAGGATGGCGCCCGAAAGCATGCCACCAAAGTCGACACCAATATAGGTAACGACGGGGATGAGTGCATTCTTAAGCGCATGCTTGACGATGATCGCGCGATTGGAGAGACCCTTGGCCTTTGCCGTACGGATGTAATCCTGGTTCATGACGTCAAGCAGCTGCGAGCGCATAATGCGGGCGGCGTAAGCGGTCGAAACCGAAGCCAGCGTAATGGTCGGAAGCACATAGTGCATCCAATCCTGATACTGAGAGCTGGAACCGCCGGCACCCGAGATCGGCATGGAGATTGCACCGCCCGTGGCGTCCTTGAGGATGACGCCAAAGAACAGCTGCAGCAACATACCGAGCCAGAAGGCCGGGACCGCAACGAGGATCGACGTGGTAAGCGTTACCAAAATATCCCAGAAGGAATACCGCTTTACCGCCGAAATGATACCCGCACCGATACCCATAATTGCCTCGAGCACGATGGCGCACGCGGCAAGTTTGACCGTATACGGATACTTCTGGGCAAAGATTTCCGTAACCGGCAGCTTGCGCTGATACGAATTGCCCAGATCGCCATGAAGCAGGCCGTTCATGTAATACAAGTAACGGTCCACGAGCGACGTTTGAACGGGATCGCCGTTCTCGTCAAGAATCGCGTTGCCGTCCTCGTCCGACTGGACTAGGTGATAGCGGACGCGAAGCTGAAGCTCCACCTCGGGGGACAGAGCCTTGTCTCCACCGATCAGCTTGATCGGATCTCCCGGCACGATATTCTGGAGGGCGAACAGAATCAGCGTAACGCCCAAAAACACCGGGATGAACTGAAGCACACGTTTAACGATGTACTTACCCATACCACTCCCCTATCTAGGGATTAACCTAAATGGGATGCCGATCGCCAGACCGGCATCCCAAAATTACCATCAGCCAGTTTACCCCAGGTTAGGGAGAACTGTATGTTTCCCATGAGGTCTACGTAAATACTTGACCCTCACGGAAGCTGCAAACTCTTAGGCGAGCTCAGCGGTACCCAGCTCGGCATGCTTCTGCGGATCGACATAGAGGTGCTTGATGCGATCGGAACCGACGATGGTGTGCGTGTAGAACATCACAGGGATGACCGGGCAGTCGGCAGCGACCATTGCGTCGGCCTCCTGCATCTTAGCGACGCGCTCCTTGTCGTCAACAATAGCACGAGCCTCGTCGACCTTGGCGTCGAACTCGGGGTTGCTGTAACCAGAGCGGTTGTCGCCACCGAGGGAGTCGGAATGGAACAGCGGATACAGGAAGTTGTCCATGATCGGGTAGTCGGCAATCCAACCCAGACGACCGAACTGATAGTTAAAGTTCTGATACTGCTCGAGCAGGGCAGACCACTCAGGGGTATCGGAGACAGCGGTAACGCCAACCTTGGCGAGGTCGCCGATGATGGACTCCATGATCTCGTTGTGACCGCCGTCCTGGTTGTAGGAAAGGGTCACGCTAATGCCACGATCCCCGTTAGCGCCAGCGGGAGCAACCTTGTCGAGGTACTCGTTAGCCTTGTCGACATCGTAGGCGCAGAACTCCCATGCGCCCTCCTTGTAGCCATCGATGCCCGGAGGAACAATGCCGTCGGCAGGGGTACGGGTACCCTTGAAGATGGTCTTGCAGATGGCCTCACGGTTGATGGCCAGGGAGATGCCCCTACGCAGGTCGGCGTTGTTGAACGGCTCGGCCGTGGTGTTGCAGGTCAGATAGTACGTGGAAGGCTCGGCGCCGAGCAGCATGCGCTCGCCGTCACCCATGGTGTAGCCGTCCTTGGACACGCCGCGATCCTTCTTGGCGGCATCGATCTGAGCAACGGGAACGTCGCAGACATCGAGGTTACCGGACTGGAACTCCTTGTAAGCAGTCTCCATGTCCTTGATGACCTGGAAGTGGATGCTATCGATCTTGGCCTTGTCGCCATAGTAATCGTCGAACTTCTTGAGGTTGATCTCCTGACCATCCTCCCACTTGCCGTCCATCATGAACGGGCCGTTACCGACCGGTGCAAGGTAGAAGCTCTTGACATCGGACTCGGCGCACTCGGGAACCGGGGCCAGAGCCGGGTGAGAGGCGACGAAGGGGAAGTCGGCGTAAGCGGAAGACAGCTTGACGACGAGGGTCTCATCGTCGGGGCAAGTAACACCGCTGAGCTCGGTAGCGTTACCGGCAAGCAGGTCGTCATAGCCCTCGACCATAGAAAGGTGATAGGAGACCTCGGAAGGGCCGTACTCGGTAGCGATGGCCGACTTGGTGTTGACCAGACGCTCCCAACCGAGCTTGAAGGACTTGGAGGTAACGTCGTCACCGTTGTGGAACTTGGCCTTCTTGATCTTGAAGGTAAACTCGGTGGCGTCGTCGTTGGCCTCGAAGGACTCGCAAGCCAGCGGAACGATCTCGCCCTTCTCGGCGTCGTAAGAGGTCAAAGCGTCAAAGAGCTGGTACTCGACCTGAGTACCCTGATCTTCCTGAACATTGTAGGGGTCGATGCAGACCGGGTTGTTGATGTAGAAGTTCAGCGTCGAACCGGACTCAGAACCGGAAGTGTCGCCGCCCTTCTTGCCGCATGCGGCAAGAAAAGCCATAGAGCTCGCAGCAAGGGTGCCGCCGACAAAGGCGCGACGACCCATAACGGGCTGGTGGAACATAGAATCAGCCATGCCATCCTCCTTATGAGATAGGACAAAGTAAGTTCGGTCGGGCAACGTCAAGACAGCCCAATCGAACCATTCAAACGCGGTCCGCCGTTTTGGCTGGTTATACAAAGCGGGCCAACGTATTGCAATACAGTAGCGCATTTTATGCACGATTTGGGGCTAATTCCGGTTAACGGTCGAGATTTTCTTTAGTTGGGCGAAGTATATGAGGATATTTTGACTCTGTTACAAATATGTAAACAAAAAGGGTTCCGCACTTGCGGAACCCTTTTCAAATATTTATGTGGTTCGAGCTTAGTAGCCCACGATGCCCTGCGGGAAGAAGAACATGCACAGCACGACGCACACGGCAAACACGACAGCCATAATGACGGTCAGGCGGTCAAGGTTCTGCTCCATAACGCCTGTGGCTGAGCTGGAGTTATACAGCGAGCTGGCAATCATATCCGAAACGCCGGTACCCTTACCGGAATGCATCAGGACGAGAATCGTCAGCGCCACGGCAGAGACAGCCCAAACGACAAACAGAAGAATCTGGAACGGACCCATAGATAAGCTCCTTAATAGAACAATTCAAACTCCAGTACTGTACCACAATCCCCCGCTCTCCCCTACCTGCCACTCGGGGACGGGGTAGAAATGGCAGAAATACCAAAATGGGGGTTGCCCGAATATGGGCAACCCCCTTGCATGAAAACGCTTGGAGTTTTCTCTTAGGCCTCGGTGGCGAGCACGCGGCCCGTCATCTCGGCGGAAGGCTCCAGACCAGCCATGGTGAGCATAGTCGGGGCGATATCGGAAAGACGACCGTCCTCGATACCGGTGAGCTGTGCCTTCTCATCAACGATGATGAACGGCACGCGGTTGGTGGTGTGAGCCGTAAACGGATGCTTGGAACCGTCGGAAGCAACGTCAAACATGTGATCGGCGTTGCCGTGGTCGGCGGTAATCAGCGCAAAGCCGCCCTTGGCGAGAATCGCCGGGACAACCTTGGACAGGGCATCGTCAACAGCCTCGACAGCCTTAACGGCAGCGTCGAAGACACCGGTGTGGCCAACCATGTCGCAGTTCGCGAAGTTCACGATGTAGAAATCAGCGCGATCCTCGTTGATGGCGGCGACGAGCTTCTCGGTAACCTCGGGAGCGCTCATCTCGGGCTGCAGATCGTAGGTAGCAACCTTGGGGGAAGCGACGAGCACGCGCTCCTCGCCCTCCTTGGGCTCCTCGATGCCGCCGTTGAGGAAGAACGTCACGTGGGCGTACTTCTCGGTCTCGGCAGTGTGCAGCTGCTTCAGGCCATTGGCGGCGATAACGTCGGCCAGGACGTTCTCGGGGAACGTCTTGGGGAAGGCGACCTCGACGTCAAACGTCGGATCGTACTCAGTCATCGTCACAAAGTGCGAGAGCTTGATCTGCTCGCGCTCAAAGCCGTCGAACTCCTTGTCCGTGAACACGCGGGTCATCTGACGGGCGCGGTCGGGACGGAAGTTGAAGAAGATGGCCGCGTCGCCCTCGTGGATGCCCTCATTGTGGGCAGCGAAGGGCTCGACGAACTCGTCGCCGCGCGGATCCTTCTCGTAGTAGGCCTTGATGCCGGCAACGGGGTCGGTATCGGCATCGGACGCATTGACCATGACGTCGTAGGCACGCTGGATGCGCTCCCAACGGTTGTCGCGGTCCATCGCCCAATAACGACCCGAGACGGTGGCAACGCGAGCGTCGCAACCGGTCTCCTCGGAAATCTTGGCCAGGAAGGCGCAGAACTCGCTCATGTAGCCAGCACCGGACTGCGGGTCGACGTCGCGGCCATCCATGAAGGCGTGGACACGAACGGTCTTGACGCCATGCTCGGCAGCCATCTTGACCAGAGCCTCAACGTGGTTCATATGAGAATGAACACCGCCAGGGCTCATAAGGCCCATGAGGTGGAGAGTCTTGCCGTCAGCCTTGACATCGTCCATAGCCTTGACAAAAACCTCGTTCTTGGCGATGGAGCCGTCCTTGATGGCATTGTTGATGCGCGAAAGCTCCTGGAACACGATGCGGCCGGCACCGATGTTGAGGTGACCCACCTCGGAGTTGCCCATCTGGCCGTCGGGAAGGCCCACGTCCTCGCCCGAAGCGCCGAGCGTGGTGTGGGGGTACTTCTCGTACAGGCTATCAAGGAAGGGCGTCTTGGCAGCGGCGACGGCGTTCTCGCCATCGGCCGGAGCAAGGCCGCAACCATCCATGATGATCAGGAGTGCAGGAAGATGACGTTGTGCCATATGTCCTACTCGCCTGCCTTGACGACCATAGAGGCGAAGTCGGCAGCCTTGAGCGAAGCGCCGCCCACGAGGGCGCCGTCAACGTCGGGCTTGGCGACGAGCTCGGCGATGTTGCCGGGCTTGGCGGAACCGCCATACAGCACGCGGATGCCGTTGGCGAGCTCCTCGCCGAACATCTCCTTGAGGGTCTCACGGATAGCGCCGCAGACCTCCTGAGCGTCCTCGGCGGTAGCGGTCTTGCCTGTGCCGATGGCCCAGATGGGCTCGTAGGCGACGACGACCTGCTTGGGGCAGGTGATCTCAAGGCCAGCAAGGCCAGCCTTGACCTGGTTCACGACGTGCTCGACATAGGTGCCAGCCTCGCGGACCTCGAGGGACTCGCCGCAGCAGAAGACGGGAACAAGACCGGCGGAAACGAGAGCCTTAGCCTTCTTGTTCTGATCCTCGTCGGTCTCGTGGAAGTAGTCGCGACGCTCGGAGTGACCGATGATGCAGTAGGTGCAGCCAGCGGACTTGAGCATGTCGCAAGAAGACTCACCGGTGAAGGCACCCTTGGCCTCCCAGTACACGTTCTGTGCACCGAGGGCGATGGGGGCAGCCTGAATGCGGTCATGAACCGTGGTGATGTCGATGGTCGGAGGGCAGACGAGCACCTCGACGCCAGCCGGAACCTCGGGCAGAGCCTGAGCCAGCTCGTCGGCGAGCTTGGCGGCCTCGGCGACGTCGTTGTTCATCTTCCAGTTACCAGCGATAAGAAGGGTGCGATTAGGCATCGAGAAGCGCCTCCACTCCGGGCAGGGCCTTACCCTCGACGAGCTCCATGGAAGCGCCACCACCGGTGGAGATCCAGCTCATCTTGTCGGCCAGGTTGAACTTGTTGACAGCTGCGACAGAGTCACCACCGCCGATGATCGAGGTGCAGTCAGCCTCGGCGAGAGCCTCGGCGATAGCCTGGGTGCCGTGAGCAAAGTTGTCAAACTCGAAGACGCCCATGGGGCCGTTCCAGAACACGGTCTTGGCGCCCTTGACAGCCTCGGCATAGAGCTCCTCGGTCTTGGGACCGATGTCCATACCCTCACGATCGTCGGGGATAGCGTCGGAAGCAACAACCTCGGGGACAGCGTCCTCGCCAAAGTGATCGGCAACACGGTTGTCGATGGGGAGTAGGATCTTGACACCCTTCTCCTCGGCCTTCTTGAGCATCTCGCCGGCGCGCTCGACCCAGTCCTCTTCCTTGAGGGACTGACCAACGGACAGGCCCTGAGCCAGGAAGAAGGTGTAGGCCATGCCGCCACCGATGATCAGGGTGTCAGCGGAGTCGATGAGGTGATCGAGAACGCCGATCTTGGAGGAAACCTTGGAACCGCCGACGATGGCGACGAAGGGGCGCTCGGGCTCGGCGAAGATGCCGGTCAGCGTGTCGACCTCCTTCTCGAGCAAGAAGCCGGCGACGGCAGGCAGGTAAGCGGCGGGGCCCACGACGGAACCCTGGGCGCGGTGAGCGGTGCCGAAGGCATCGAGAACGAAGACGTCACCATAGGAAGCGAGCTTCTTGGCGATCTCGGGATCGTTCTTCTTCTCACGCTTGTCAAAACGGACGTTCTCGAGAACGAGGACCTTACCCGGCTCGACGGCGGCGACAGCCTCAGCAGCCTTCTCGCCGTAGGTGTCAGCGACAAAGGCAACGTCGAGACCAGAGAGCTCAGCGAGCTTCTTGGCGACGGGCTCGAGGGACAGCTCGGGCTGGAAGCCGGTGCCCTCGGGACGGCCGAGGTGGCTCATGAGGATGACGCGAGCGTTGTGCTCAACGAGGTAGTTGATGGTGGGCAGGGCAGCCTTGATACGGGTGGTGTCGCCAACGACGCCATCCTTGATAGGCACGTTAAAGTCAACGCGGACGAGAACGCGCTTTCCGTCGACATCGATGTCGCGGACGGTCTTCTTGGTAAAGGCCATGTTTGCTTCTACCTTTCGTACGTGTCTGCCTCCCATTACGGCAGACGATTTCTTATAAAAAGGGCGCGACCCTAGGGTGTAAGCCCTATAAGGCCGCGCCCTTCTTTAGACGCTCAACGAGCTATTCGCTAAAAGCTAAATTAAGCAACGAACTTCTCGAAGTACTTGATGGTGCGGACCATCTGAGAGGTGTAGGAGTTCTCGTTGTCGTACCAAGAGGTGACCTGAACGAGGGTCTGGCCGTTGCCGAGGTCAGAGCACATGGTCTGAGTGGCGTCGAAGATGGAGCCGTGGGTCTCGCCGACGATGTCGCGGGAGACGATCTGGTCCTCGTTGTAGGCGAAGGTCTCGGGGATGGTCTCAGCGTAGGCCTTCATGGCAGCGTTGACCTCGTCGACGGTGACCTTCTTGTCAACGACGGCGTAGAGGTTGGTCAGCGAGCCGGTCGGCGTCGGGACGCGCTGGGCGGCACCGATGAGCTTGCCGTTGAGCTCGGGGAGAACCAGGCCGATGGCCTTGGCAGCGCCCGTGGTGTTCGGGACGATGTTCTCGGAGCAGGCGCGGGAGCGACGGAAGTTGCCCTTGCGCTGCGGGCCGTCGAGCGGCATCTGGTCGCCGGTGAAGGCGTGGATGGTGGTCATGATGCCGGACACGATGGGAGCGAAGTCGTTCAGACCCTTGGCCATCGGGGCGAGGCAGTTGGTGGTGCAGGAAGCAGCGGAGATGATGTTGTCCTCAGCGGTCAGCGTCTCATGGTTGACGTTGTACACGATGGTGGGCAGATCGCTGCCGGCCGGAGCGGAGATGACGACCTTCTTGGCGCCAGCGTTGATGTGGGCCTGGGCCTTAGCCTTGCTGGTGTAGAAGCCGGTGCACTCGAGAACGACGTCGACGTCAAGGTCGCCCCAAGGCAGGTTGTTAGCGTCGGCCTCCTTGTAGATCTTGATCTCCTTGCCGTCAACGGTGATGGAATCCTCGCCAGCAACGACCTCGTGATCGCGAGCGTAGTTGCCCTGCGTGGAGTCGTACTTCAGCAGGTAAGCGAGCATATCGGGAGAGGTGAGGTCGTTGATAGCGACGATCTCGGAGCCCTCATGACCGAACATCTGACGGAAAGCCAGACGACCGATGCGACCGAAGCCGTTAATAGCAACCTTTACTGCCATTGTGTCTCCTTTCGTAAGGCCCCCGCGAGCTACAGCGCCCGCCGTTGAGGCCCACAAACTAACCACTCGCCTAATATACCTTTTTTTTGACTTGAATTTCACGAGAATGCTCGAAATTGAAAATCAAATTTACGTTAAAACGTTTTAAATACTAAAATAGCAGCTAAACCCATATATAAGTCGTTACTTCAAACTACCTGTTTGCTTCAATGAGCTTTTCAAGCCGTAAAACACGATGGTAGAGGGCTGACTTCGACAAGGGAGGGTCAGCCATCTCCCCCAAATCACGCAGCGACAGATCGGGATAGCGCTCGCGCAGGTCGCAAAAGACCGCCAAGGCATCCGGAAGCGCATCACGAAGGCCACGCTGCTCGAGCTCATCGATAAGCGCAAGCTGATGTTGGGCGGCACCGGCGCTTCTGGTCTGGTTGGCGAGCTCGGCGTTCACGCGACGGTTCACATCGTTCTTAACCAACTTGACCGCGCGCGCCTCCTCAATCTCGGCAACGCTGCGCTTGGCGCCAATCAGCTTTAATAGATGCTCGATTTCCTCGGCGCTCTTAATGTACACGGCATATGACCCCCGCCGTGCATTAACACGAGCATGGACCCCAATCTGCTCCAACAGATCGCAAAGCCCCTTGGCATATTGCTCGCCCTGCACAGCAATCTCCAAATGAAAATCGCCGCGTGGATCGGCCACGAAGCCGCCCGCGATGAGCGCGCCGCGGATATAGGCAAGTCTACAGCAAGGACGGGCAACGATATGTCGGGGTACGCCGGCGACAAGTCCTCCCCTACGTTCGAGGATACCCAGCAGAACCAAGGCCTTATCCAGGTCTGGCTGATCAGGCAAGGTGATGAGGTAGTTTCGAACCTTATGCAATACAGATTTACGGACGGTGAACTCCGTTTTGAGCTTAAGGATACGATGCGTCAGCGTGATCATCGTGCGCGCGACGGCTCCCGTCTCAGTCGCAACCGTCAAACGATACCGCCCAGAGCCGGTAAGCGAGAGCGTACCGCTCACGCGCGTGAGGGCGGCAAGCGTCGACAAGTCGCAGTATTCACATTCGGGTTCGCAGCGCGCAAGCTCGTCGCGCACCTCAGCGGTAAACGACATGCAGGCCTATGCCTTCGTGTTGGCGCGCGACAGGTCGCGGTGGGAGATGCTCACATGATACTGAGCGCCTTCCAGGTAACGGGCCGTGGCCTCGGCAATGGCAACGCTGCGGTGCTGGCCGCCCGTGCAGCCGATGGCGATAGAAAGCTGCGGCTTACCCTCCGCGATATAACCGGGCATGACCGTATCGAGCAGCTGTGTCCAAGCCTTCCAAAACTCCTGCGTCTTGGGATGGTCCAGAACAAAATCGGAGACCTTTTTATCGAGACCGGTCATCGTGCGCATCTCGGGATCGTAGAACGGATTGGGCAGGAAGCGGACGTCGATCATAATATCCGCTTCGACGGGCATGCCGTGCTTAAAGCCAAACGAGAACACGTGGACATCCATAAGCTGCTGGTCGGACAGCTCGGAAAATGCCATACGCAGCTTGTTGCGCAGCGCAGAGGTGCGCAGACGGCTCGTGTCGATAATCATATCGGCTCGGTCGCGCACGCCCTGCAGCTGAAGGCGCTCGCGCTGAATGGCATCGGCCGTAGTCTCCCCCGGCTTGGCAATGGGATGACGGCGGCGATTTTCGCTGTAGCGACGAATCAGCACCTCGTCAGAAGCCTCCAGGAACACGATGTCGCAGCTCATCTCGCGCTCTTCGAGAGCGGCGACCGCATCGAGCAACTCGTCAAACAGTCCCTGGCTACGCAAATCGCAGGTGACGGCGAGATGCCTGCCCACGCCCGTATTGATGCCGACGAGCTCGGCAAGCTGGGCGATGAGACGCGGAGGCAGGTTATCGATGCAAAAATAGCCCATGTCCTCGAACACGTGCATGGCCTGTGTGCGGCCTGATCCGGACATTCCGGTGATGATGACGATATCGGGGATGCGCTCCGAGCGCTCCGCCGCATCCATGGCATCTCCCTTTTGCATGTGTTGCCTCCCGAAAACAAGCGCGGGACCCAGCAACCCGGATCCCGCGCGGTCAATTGCCTATATTGAGTATACCGCCCCGAGCGGATACGAGGCCTGTCTTACGCCTCAAGCGCAGCCTTGAACCAACTCGTAATACTCGTGGGGTGCGTGATGGCGGTGCCGACGACAACGGCCCAGGCGCCAGCATCGATCGCGGCGCGAGCCTCCTCGGGCGTATGCACGCGACCCTCGCAAATGATGGGAAGGCCGGGGAATTCCTCGGTCGCCTGACGCAGGAGCGGCAGATCGGGGCCATCGGCCATGGTGCAGTCGATGGCGGCAACACCATGAGACAGCGTGGTGGACACCAGGTCGAAGCCCATGTCGACAGCACGACGAATATCCTCGATGGTGGCACAGTCGGCCATCAGGAGCACGCCCTCCTCGTGCAGCGGACGGAAAGTATCTTCGACGGTCTTGCCATCGGGACGCGGGCGATCGGTGGCGTCGATCGCCACGATATCGGCACCCGCAACAACGCAGGCGCGAGCGTGGCGCAGCGTCGGCGTGATGTAAACGCCCTCGTGCCCATCCTTCCACAGGCCGATAACAGGAACCTCACAGCGACCCTTAATGGCGGCAATGTCGGCAAGGCCCTGGCAGCGAATGGCGGCGGCGCCGCCGAGCTCGCAAGCGCGAGACATTTGAGCCATGGTCTCAGGCGTACGAAGCGGCTCGCCCATATACGCCTGAACGCTCACGACGAGCTTGCCCTTCAGGGATTGAATCAAAGGATCGACGGTCATAAGGCTGTAACCTTTCTCAGAACAGCCTCCCGAGGCGTGTTGTCTCGGGAGGCTCCTACAGAAGATACGTTTACTTCAACGAGGCAAGAAGATGCTCAGCGGCACCGATGAGCGGAGCATCGCCCTCCAGAGAACCGATGAGGATCGGCGTGTCCTGAAGCGGATCGAGCGCCTGGCTGGCATAGCCCTCGTGTACCGAATCCTTCCACGTCTGTGAACGCCAATCGGGACCTTGGTGAATCACGCCACCCGAAAGCACGATGACCTCAGGGTCCAGGATGTTAGCGAGCGAGCCCAAGCTGGCACCCAGCGCAAAGCCGGCGTCATGGATGACCTCGGTCGCCTTTGCGTCGCCCGCACGGCACAGGTCGTTCACATCGCGACCGACCGAAGGACGGCTGGGGTCGACGCGACCAAAGCGCTCATCGTACATACGACCAATGGAAGTGCCCGAAGCAACCGACTCCAGATGGCCGGAACGCCCGCAGGCGCAGGGAATACCGGCGGCAGCCGAGCACTCGATGTGGCCCATATGGCCAGCAGCACCATGGAAGCCCTGCATCACGCGGCCGTTCTCGACATATGCGCCACCGATGCCCGTACCGATGCCAAGACACAAGACGGAGAACTTGCCCTTGCCGACGCCCCAGTGGGCCTCGCCCAGAGCATGAGCCTGCACGTCGCCTACAACGGCAACGGGAAGACCGAGGTCCTCGCGCAGGCGCGGCCCCAACTGAACACCGGACCAGCCGGGCATGATCTCGTTGGCATACGCGATGGCGCCCGTCTTGGGATCGACGACGCCGGCGGCACCGATACCGACGCCAAGGACCTCGACATCGGGATTCGCCTCGAGAGCAGCCTTGATGGACGCCTCGATACGTTGGAAGACGGCCTCGCCGCCCTCTTGGGCCTCGGTGGGAACCTCGGCCTCAAAAACAGGATGGGGCACACTACCGTCAGCCGGGTACTCCATGATGGCAGTCGCGATCTTAGTTCCGCCGATATCGACAGAGCAGACGTACTTGTTCTCCATGTCGCTCTCCTTAGGAGATAAAAAACAACTACAGGAAATGCGCCGTCAGGCTAGCCGTCACAGCGCGGAAAAGGTTTTCCAGGTGCCCGAGATCGCCAAGAAACCGTGTGACCATTGATCTAATGGGTCATGGCCGCACGGTTGAACGGCGAGGTCGGGTGCCCGGGGAAGCTTTACAGGAGACCGTTGTCCTGGAGGACCTTCTTGATCGCCTCGACGTTCTCGCCGGTCATAGCCTTCACCGGGCGCGGCATGGTCGGGCTGTCGAAGATACCCATGAGGTTCATAGCGGTCTTGAAGGCGCCGACGCCACCGGCATAACCCTGGACGCCCGAGGTGACATCCCAGATGTGCGAAATCTCATTGAGGCGATCCTGCTCGGCCTTGACGGTAGCCCAGTCACCAGCCTGAGCGGCCTTCCACTGACGCACGTAGCCCTCGGGCTCAACGTTGGCGAGACCCGGAACGGAACCGTCGGCGCCACCGAGGTAGGCGCCGTCGACAACAACCTCGTGACCGGTGAGGATGCTCATCGGATGGCCGTTCTTCTCGTTCTCCTGAACGAGGTAGCGGAACGAGATGTCATCACCCGAGGAATCCTTGACGCCGGCCAGAACGCCCTCGGCACCGAGCTTGGCAAGGAGCTTCCACGGGAGCTTGGTGTGGACACACACGGGGATGTCATAGGCGAAGATGGGCAGGTCGAGTTCCTCATGCAGGATGCGGAAGTGCTCCTCGACCTCGGTCATGCCCTGCAGGGCATAGAACGGGCAGGTGGCGACAAGCGCATCGGCGCCCAGCTCCTGAGCGACCTTACCGTGCTCGATCATGCGCTCGGTCTCGGTGTCGATGATGCCGACCAGAACGGGAACGCGGTGGTCGACGATACGGACGGCCTCGGAGATGATCTGACGGCGACGCTCGTCGGTGGAGAAGACGACCTCGCCCGAGGAGCCCAGGAAGAACAAGCCATCGACGCCAGCATCGATCATGCGGTTGATGCTGCGCTCAAAGGAGGCAACATCGAGCTGGTGGTCTTCGGTATCGGGAACAACGACGGGAGGGATAACGCCGGTGAATTTCTGAGTTGCCACAAGAATCTCCTTAGTTGTCTGGTGGGCAGCCCTATGCCGCCCACTCTTGTTGGCAGTGTCCAGGCCGTCTAGGCCAAAGAACACGAGTAGAACGTTTGGTTAAAAAAGTCGACGACTTCGTTTTCGAACGCATTGATGCGCTCGTGAGCGTATTTGGCATAGATGATATGTCTCCGGTCACACTCAAGACCGTTGAATACGGCAAACTGATCCTTGGGATCGCTCACGGTATCCATGAGCGATGTGCCCATGAGCACCGATCCGCGCACCCGAGACGACAGCGCCTCGAGGCCGCCAGGAAGCGGATTGGCAACCGCCGTGCAGGCGAGACCCCGCTCGTCCAGAGCAGAAACCGCCAGCGCGACTCCGCCGCCTAGACCCTCGCCCCATGCAAAGATGCGGTCGGGGTCCATGCCATCAAGATTGCGCGCCACCTTCGCCAGCGCGCAACCCCAACGGACGCGCTCGACAAAAGCGGGCGAAGAAATCCCCCGCTGCAGGTCGTCCGCACCAGCAACATCGTCATCCAGCGCGAGGACGGCATACCCCATGGCGGCAAATCTCGTCATGTGATGCCAGCCGCGCACAGGCCGATCGATATCGTGGAACATCAGGCACAGCGGCACGCGCTCAGACACTCGGGCACGACCGACAGGCTCGATCAAACGAGCGTGAATCGCATCGTCACCGAGCTCAAAGGAGACCTCCGAGTAACGGGCGCAGGGGTTAACAAAGTCAATCGTCGTAATGGCCAGGCCTTGAATCTCAAGATTCGAAGCGCATGTCTCTAAATCAGAAACATCTGCTTGGACATCACCGCGCCAGTCCCGATATTCTGCGAGCCTTGACGAAACCGTTCCAGGAATTCCCACGAGCCCGGGGACAATCAGCTCATTAACATTGCTCTCGCACTTAGACATGAGCCTCCCCTCCCTTGCAGAAAAACGGAATGATCAGATCGTCAAAATCCTGAATCTCCTCGTGGCCAAAGCCTTCAAAGAACTCATGACGCTTTTCGCAGGTCAGGTTGTTATAGACCGCAAACTGCGTCGCTGGCGGGCAGACGATATCGGCTGTGCCGGTGCCAAACAGCACGGGGCATTTGACCATAGGGGCAAAGTTCTTGGAATCGAAGTACGCCAGCTTGGCATAGGCTTCGTCAATACGAGTCGAGTCCTCGTCAAACCAGCGAGACCAATAGCGCAGGCCCTCGTAGGCAATGTCGTCTGCATCCAAATCCCAGACTAGGCGGAAATCTGACAGGAAGGGATAGAGGATGGCGGCACGATTGATAAGCTCGCTGTTAAGCGCACAGGTCGCAATGCCCAAACCACCACCCTGCGACGCGCCGTTCACAAACACACGGGAAAGATCGATGCCCTCGAGCTCGCGAACAATACGGCACAGGATGCGAATATCTTGGTGCAAGCGGACATAGTAGAGGTTGGCCGGGTCGCCGTCGATGCCGGCGACGATATGCCCGGCAACCGTTGTGCCCTCAAATCCACCAATGTCCTCGGAGGGACCTCCTTGGCCGGGGCAGTCGAGGGCGATGAGTGCCATGCCCATGCCCGCAAACGACGCCTGCTCAAACCAGCTGCGGCTTGCACCCGGATACCCATGGAACTGAAGCACCAATGGCACGGGCTCGTCCGAGACGGGTTTAAGGTACTTGGCATGCAGGCGAGCGCCACACATGCCGGTATACCAGAGGTCGAAAAGTTGGCAGGTCGCGGCATCGGTGACCGATGCCGTGTCGATCGCATAGTCAAGCCCGACGGCGTCGGCCTCGGCCATGCGATCCTTCCAAAAGAGATCGAAATCTGATGGACGGGGCATGGCGCCTCGATATTCACCAAATTGATGTTGTAGCTCCTGAGCACTTGGCATGGCTCGTGAACCCAACCTTTCGAAATCGCAACGGAGGTGCGCCCGGCAAGGGAACCGGGCGCACGGGAGGGAAAGCGAGGCTATTCGCCGAGCTTGGGGTGCAGCAGCGACGGCGCAGCGCCGAGCAGCATCTTGGTGTAGGGGTCCTGGGGATGCTGGAAGACCTGCTTGGCCTCGCCCTGCTCGACGATCTTGCCGCCATTCATAACGATGATGTCGTCAGAGATATAGCGGACCGTCTGGATGTCATGGCTGATGAACACCATGGCCAGGCCGAGCTCCTTCTTAAGGTCGGTCAGCAGGTTCAGAATCTGCGCGCGGACCGAAACGTCCAGAGCCGAGGTGGGCTCGTCGGCGATGATGGCATCGGGGTTCAGCGACAGGGCACGGGCAATTGCGACGCGCTGGCGCTGGCCGCCCGAAAGCTGACCGGGAAGAACCTCGGCGGCGGAGCTGGGCAGACCGGTGAGCTCCAGGAGCTCTTTGACGCGCTTCTCCTGCTCGGCCTCGGTACCCAGGTTGTGGACGCGCATGGGGTCGAGCAGTTGCTCGCGAACGACCATGCGGGGGTTGAGCGCCGTGGCCGGGTTTTGAAACACGACCGAGATGACGCGACCCATGTGGCGACGGTCCTCGGCGGTACGTTTGGTAACGTCCTTGCCCTTAAAGTAGACCTTGCCGCTCGTGGGGGCCTGCAGGCCGCACATGACGTTGGCGGTGGTGGACTTACCGCAACCGGACTCGCCGACGATGCCGATCGTCTGACCGGGCATGAGCTTAATCGTTACACCCTGGACGGCGTGAACCAGGTTGGGGTGCAGAATCGAGCCGGTACGGGTCCTAAAGGTGACGTGGACGTCATCAAGGAAGATGATCGGCTCGACGCCGTTGACTGCGGTCTCGCTCATCTACATCACCTCCGCGTGAGGGGTCAAACCATTTGCCTTGAGCACCTCGTCGGGGAGCTCGGAATAGAAGTGCTCGGTGCCGGGCACGCGCTTGAAGACCGGACGGGTGTCCAGGCCAATACGCGGATGGCTCGAGCGGGGCGCGAAGCGATCGCCCTTGGGGAAATCGCGCGGACTCGGAACGGCGCCGGGCACCTGGTGCAGGCGGCCCGAACCGCTCTCGATGGACAGAACGGAACCCAGAAGACCGCGGGTGTACTCGTGGATCGGGTTAGTGAGCAGCTCCTTGGTGGGTGCCTGCTCGATAACCTGGCCAGCGTACATAACCGTGATGTTGTGGGCGACCTCGGCGACCAGCGCCAGGTCGTGCGAAACGAAGATCATGGCAAAGCCGAGCTTGGCCTGAAGATCGTTGAGCAGCTTGATGACCTGCTTCTGGACGGTAACGTCCAGAGCGGTCGTGGGTTCGTCGCAGATGACCAGCTTGGGGTCGCGGGTAAGGGCCATAGCGATCAGGACACGCTGACGCTGGCCGCCGGAAAGCTCGTGCGGATAGCTCTCGAGCGTGCGCTTGGGATCGAGGCCGACGAGCTCCAGGAGCTCCTCGGCGCTGCGGGTTCCGCCGCGCTTGGTGAGCTGCTTCATCTGGGCAGAGATGAGCATGGAGGGGTTGAGCGAGGACAGGGCGTCCTGATAGACCATAGCGATATCGGTACCGCGCAGGCCGAACCACTCCTTCTTGCTCATCTTGAGCAGGTCACGGCCCTCCCAGAGGACCTCGCCGGAAAGGTGCTCGTCATCGTCGGTCAGGCCCATGATGGCCAGCGTGGTGATGGACTTACCGCAACCGGACTCGCCTACCAGGCCCATGGTCTGACCAGGACGGACGTCAAAGTTGACATGGTCGACGACGTTGATATCACCGTGATGCTCAAACTGGATGCAGAAGTCACGGACCGAGAGAATCGGTTCAACAGACTCGTCGGGCACATGGCGATCGTCACGCTTGAGCTCGACATCGCGCAGGGCGCCAAGGCGAGCGGAGAGGGACTGGGCCTGCTCCTTGTAGGCTCGAACGGGGTCGGAGACCAGCAGGTCGGCCTCGCGACGCTTGGAGGAATCGGTGGGATCCAGGGCGGCGGAGGGAGCAGCGGCCATGGCGTCGGTAATGCCCTCGGAGAGGATGTTGAGCGCCAGGCAGGTGATCATGATGGCCAGGCCCGGGAACAGTGCCTGCCACCAACGGCCGGCGAGCACGCCGCCGCGGGCGTCGGCGAGGATGTTGCCCCAGGTAGCGGTGGGCTCCTGGATACCAGCGCCGATGAAGGTCAGCGAGGCCTCGAAGATGATGGCGTCGGCGACCAGGGTAACGGTGAAGACCATGATCGGGGCGATGCAGTTACGCAGAACATGCTTGATCAAAATCCACGGAGCCTTGGCGCCGGAAACGATGACCGCGCGGACATAGTCCTCGCCGTACTCGGACACGATGTTGGCGCGCACGATACGGGCAATCTGCGGAGTGTACATAAAGCCGATGGCGAAGATAATCGACGGCACGGAGTTGCCCAGGATGGAGACAAAGACGGCCGCGAGGGCGATGCCCGGGATGGACATGATGATGTCCAGGATACGCATGATCGTCTCGGAGACGGCCTTGCGCGAAACCGCTGCAAGGGCGCCCACGACCGAGCCGCAGACCAGAGCCATGGCGGTGGCGCCAAAGCCGATAATCAGCGAGTAACGACCACCGTAGAGCATACGCGACAGAATGTCGCGACCCTTATCGTCGGTACCGAAGATAAATCCGTTGCCGGGAGCCTGGCGAGCCGTAAAGATCTCGACCGGGCTATAGGGGGCAAGAAGGGGCGCCAGAATCGCAGTCAGGGCGACCAGCACCAGCACGACGGCGGCAATCTTAGAAGACAACGTCATCTTCTTCCAGCCACCGAGCTTGAGCCCCTTGGAGGCAGCCTTCTCGAGCTGCTCGGTTTGCTTCTCTCGAATCTTTACCATAATCTACACCGTCCTGATGCGCGGGTTGATGAGCAGGTAGAGCATGTCAACCACGATGTTGATGATGATGAAGGCGAGAGCAACGACGATAACGACGCCCTGAACCAGGTTCGCCTCGTTGCCCTGAACGCCCTGCAGAATCGCAGTGCCCATGCCGGGGAGGTTGAAGATAACCTCGATGACGACGGCGCCGCCCATGAGGTAACCGATCTTAAGACCGAGGGTGGTGACCGGGGTGATCAGCGCATTGCGAAGAACGTTGATGCCGACGACGACCTTCTCGGGAACGCCGGCGCCGCGAGCCATACGGACATAATCCTTGTCGAGCTCCTCGACCATGGCGGTACGCACGATACGAGTCATCTGGCCCGTCAGCGGAAATGCCAAGGCGATAGCGGGCATGATCATACGTCCCAGATAGCCAACCGGATTCGTGGTGAAGTGAGGCAGAGCACCCGATGCCGGGAGCACCTTAAGGTAGGAAGAGAACAGCAGGATCAACAGAACGGCAAGCCAGAACGACGGGGTTGCCAAGCCGGCGATGGAAAAGACGCGGATCACTTGGTCCGGCCATTTGTCGCGATACAGTGCCGCGATGACGCCGAGCAAAAACGAAACGACCGCACCGATGGCAAGACCGATAAAGGTCAGCTGCATCGTGACGGGCAGGGCCGTGGAGATGCGCTTGGCAACGGAGTTGCGAGCAGCACCATAGGTGCCCATGTCGCCATGGATCAAATCGCCCATATAGCGCACGTAGCGCACGGGCCAGGGGTCGTCCAGACCATACTTCTCATGGTACTCGGCAACCGCCTCGGGCGAGGCACCGTCACCCAACGCCGTGTAGGCGGGGTCGGTCTTGGAGAACGACATAAGGAAGAACACCAGGACGGTGACGCCCAATGCCATGATCGGCAGCGCCACAAGACGCCTTCCAATCAAACGTAGCAAGTTGTTCACGTTCTCTCCCCTTTCTTTTGTCGGTAGGACCAACTGGTATATGAGTACGGGTACTCATTACAAGACCCGAGCGACATCGTTGCCGCCCGGGTCTTTGTTTCAACTATGAGGATACGGCCCCAATGACCGACATCCTGCATACAGACTCAAGCGAGTCTTACGCCTTGACGGTCGCAACGCCCCTGAAGGACATGCTCGTCGTGCCGATGCCCTTGAAGCCATCGAGGGCCTCGCCGTTGGGCGCAGTGGACGGATCGTCCCAGGAAGCGGAGACGGTCTTGACGTGGACAACGGGGTACAGAACGGCGTTGTCGGCAATGATGTCGAAGCACTCGTTCCACTTCTTCTGCTGCTCGTCGCCCTCGGCGGCAAGAGCCTCGTCCATGAGACTGTGGAGCTTCTGCCACTCAGCGGACTCCTTCCACGGGCAACGGGTCTGCATCCAGACGTTGTCGCCGTACCACCAGTTGAGCAGCAGGTCGGGGTCGGCGCCGAAGCAGGAAGGATCGCCAGGGGCAAGGAGGATATCGTAGGCCTCGCCGCCGTCGATGGCAGCGTAGGTGGCCGGCGAGGTATCGGTCTGGATGGTCACATCGAAGCCGAGAGCGTCGAGGTCGTTCTTGACCTGGGCGGCCATGCCCTTAATCTGCTCGTTGTCGGTGGTGCGCAGGGTGATGGCACCCGGGGTGATGCCAGACTCCTCGATGAGCTTCTTAGCCTTCTTGGCGTCGGTCTTGTACACCGTGGAAGCCTCATGATAGTTGGTGAAGCTCTTGGGCAGGTAGCAGCTGGCAGCGGTGGCAAGGCCGGCGAAGGTGTTGCTGACCATCTTCTCGGTGTCGAGCGCATACATGACAGCCTGACGGACCTTGACGTTGTTCCAAGGCTCCTTGGCGACGTTGAACATGATGAAGCGGGTGCCGAAACCCTGAACGTTATCGATCTTGCAGCCGGCGCTCTCAAGCTGGTCGACGGCGTCAGCGGTAACGAGCTCCATAACGAGCGTGGAGCCCTCCTGCTGAGCGGTAACGCGAGCGGTGGGGTCGGTCAGGATGCTGTACTGGATCTTCTTATCCTCGGCAGCATACTCACCGTTGTACTCAGGATTGGGAACCAGGGTAATCTCGGTATCGGAGATAGAGTCGTACATCCAGGGGCCGGAGCCGATCGGCTGCTTGGCGCGATCCTCCTCGGTCTGAGTGGCCGGGGTAACGCGGACGATGGCCAGACGATCCTTGAGCAGGGAGAAGTTGGGGACCTTGGTCTTGACCGTCACGGTGCTGGCGTCCTTGGCCTCGATGGACTCGAAGGGCTGGAAGAACGGAGCATAGGTAGCGGAAGCGGCGCAAGCGGTGTAGGAGGCAACGACATCGTCAGCGGTGACCTCGGTGCCATCGGAGAACTTGGCGCCCTTGCGGATGGTGACCTCGAAAGTGGTGTCGTCCACGGACTTAGGATCGTCGGTGGCGAGTTCGTTGAAGGTGCTGTAGTCGTGGTAATCGATGCCGTAGAGGCCCTCGACGACGTGCCAGTTAGCACCCAGGCCCACAGCGGAGCCGGTGCTGGCGGGATCGAAGCTGGACGGAGCGTAAGCGGAACCAGCGGTGATCACGCCGCCGCCACGGTTAGCGGAATCGGTGGAACCGGAAGCGGAACCCTCGTCGTTAGAGCTGCCACCGCAGCCGGTGAGACCAAGCCCTGCGACAGCAGCGACGCTGCCGGTGAGGCCGAGGAACGAACGCCTGGACATACCCTTGTTGATGATGGCCATGTCTTCTCCTATCAATAGAGAATCTTACTCGGGAGCATCTAGACTTGCCCCCGCGCAACTTGCGGACGATATATACCTTACCTACCGACGAACCCAACTGAGGTGCCGCGCTCGGCGACCGATACATACATACGCTTGAACGGTATTTACTACCGTTCACCGAATTCGTTGACAAACGATTCGCCAGACAGTATGTATCGGCGAGGTGAGATATCAGTCTTCGTCAACCCGCAGGATAGCAGGGTTTTCGCTTGGGTTAGTCAAACGTTTTAGCGTTAATAAAACCCGAAACCAGCAGGCAATCATGGCGAAATAAATGGTTGAAAATCGCGCAATCATGTATATCAGTTGTTTAGGCTCGTGTTTAGCTATCGGAATGGCCAGCCGCCGCCTCGGCGCGCTCGGCATTCCACGCAACGAGCGCCTCGTGGACCGCCTTGGCAACATCGGCAGGTATGCCGCGAACTTCCGCGATCTCTTGCTCGCTCGCCGCGCGCAAACGCTTCATCGAGCCAAAATGGCGCATAAGGGCACGTTTTCTGGTGGGTCCCACGCCTGGAACGTCATCGAGTACCGAAACTGTCATGGCTTTATCACGCAACTCACGATGGAATGTGATTGCAAAACGGTGCGATTCATCGCGCACCTGTTTAATTAGATAGAGCGAAGCAGACCCGGTCGGCAGCACGACGGGAGTCTCGTCCCAAGGCACGAAAACCTCCTCATCGGCCTTTGCCAAGCCACAAACTGGTATATCGAGCCCAAGAGCCTCAAGTTGCTTGATCGCAGCGGTCAATTGCGGCTTACCGCCATCGACAACGAGCAAATCGGGGCGCGAGCCAAAGCGCTCGTCGGCCATGCGCTCGGGAGCATAGCGTCGTCCCAAAACCTCGGACATCGACACGAAGTCGTTTGCCTCGTCCAATTCGGCCTGAATTTTAAAACGACGGTACTGGCTCTTGTCGGCGCGTCCGTTGGTAAACACCACCATCGAGGCGACGGTAAAGGTTCCATGCAGCGTCGAGATATCGAAGCACTCGATACGCATCGGCGGCGCCGGCAGCGCCAGCGCGCTTTCGAGCTCCAGGAGCGCTTGATTGGTGCGGTCGTCAGCGTACCCCGTTCGCATCATGTAGCGCATGAGGGCATGGCGCGCATTTTTGGATGCCATATCGAGCAAACGGTGCTTTTCGCCACGCTGCGGCCTATGGAGATGGCAGGAACGCTCGCGCTTGCCTGCAAGCCACTCCCCCAGCGCCTCCGCATCCTCAAGCTCGACAGAGAGGTTTATCTCTTCTGGAATATCAGCCGTCTCGTCGTAATAGCGCTTAAGAAAGCCCGACTGGAGCTCTTCCTCGTCAACATCAAGACCCTTGTCAAGAATGAACTCGCAGGTGCGAACTGTTCGGCCCTCACGCACGACAAAGACGCAAGCGGCAGAGATGGTCTCCTCGCGATAGAAACCGATGACATCGATATCGACACTGGAGGGAAAAACGACTTGCTGACGGTCGTCCAGACCCCTGATGACCTCCAAACGACGCTTGACGCGTGCCGCGCGCTCAAAATCGAGTGCCTCGGCGGCATCCGCCATCTCGGAAGTCAGCTCGTCGACGACATCCTTGCGATGGCCCGACAAAAAGCGCTCGACACGCTTGACGTTCTTGGCATAGTCTGCCGGGGAAATCGCGCCGACACACGCACCCGGCCCGCGCCCGACATGGTAGTCGAAGCAGGGACGCCCGTTTTGTGCGCAAATCATATTGACGATGTCTTCCTCGCCCTTGTGGGACTCGATGATACGGCGACAACGACGCCACTCCGCACAGGATGCAGAGCAGATGGGGATAACCTTGCGCAGCGTATCTATCGTCTCACGTGCCGCACGGCTATCGGTATAGGGTCCAAAATAGCGCGTTCCCGGCTTATGACGCTCACGCGTGTATTTGATAGCGGGATACAGGTCGCCCTTTGTAATGGCGATAAAGGGGTAGCTCTTGTCATCCTTGAGGTCGACGTTAAAGTACGGATGGTACTGGCCGATCAGGTTGCGCTCGAGTACAAGCGCCTCATGCTCGGTTTCGACAACGATGTAGTCAAAGCTCGCCACCAGCTGCATCATCAGCGGGATCTTTTGACGCTCATCCTGCAGCGTCACGTACTGGCGCATACGGGAACGCAGGTTTTTCGCCTTGCCAACGTAGATGACATCGCCCTTGGCATCCTTCCAAAGGTAGCATCCGGGCTGCGTGGGAACGCGCGAAACCTGCTCGGCGAGTGTTGGAATGTTGTCGTGACCGGCCACACGCACCTACTTGCGACGAAGCAGCGCCGAGACCTCGGGCATCTTAAGGACGACGGCAAGGCCAAAGGTAACAGCAAGCGAGACGACACCGGCAACGCAAACGTAGCCAAGAGTAATCAGAATCGAGCCGCCAAGTGCGCCGACAAAGTGCTCAAGCGCCCACATGACGCCGGCGCCTGCGGCAGCACCCAGGCCACCGAGCAAAAGGCCAAAGAAACCGCCATGCAGGATAGATTTGACCTGAAGACCACGCAGACGACGACGCAGCCACCACAGCGAACAACCGACCAAGATCACGTAGTCGACGACATACGAAAGCGCGATTGCCGGCATACCGAAGCCCAGCACAACGCCAAACAGCAGAACCGAGCCGGCCTGGCCGATGGCGGAATACAGGCAATAGCGGCTATAGGGCTTCATGTCGAGCAAGGCAGAGAAGCTCTTCTGCATCAACACGACCACGCCGTAGAGCGGCAGCGAGAACGCCAGGTAGACAAGGAACTCGGACACCAGCGCCACGCCGGACTCATCAAACTTGCCGGCACAGTAAATCATGTTGAGCGGACGCGCGAAGACAATCAGGTACAGCGCGAACGGAATCAGGAAGAACAGCATCTGGGCGACGCCACGCGAAATGCCCGTGCGAACGCTGTCGTAATCCTTCTCCTGTGCGTCGTGAGAGAGCTCGGTATAGAGCGCCGTCGAAAGCGAGGCGGCAATCAGCGC
Source organism: uncultured Collinsella sp. (assembly GCA_958407545.1). Lineage (GTDB taxonomy): Bacteria > Actinomycetota > Coriobacteriia > Coriobacteriales > Coriobacteriaceae > Collinsella. The sequence continues at coordinate 24,564 of CATYJA010000008.1, forward strand.
GTAGGGCAGCGTGTACCACAGGCGCGCATAGGCGATGACGGAAGGACCAGTCTCGGGCTGGACCACCAGCGCGGCAGCGTTGGTGATAGAAGTCGAGACAAACATGCACACCGTGGCGAGCAGCGTCGGGATACCGAGCGCAATCGTCTGGCGCAGCGCGGGGTCCTTAAAGTCGATATGGATATGGGGATGCACGCCGTGCTTGCCAAGCGCGGGGATCTGACATGCCATCTGAACAAAGACACCGAGGGTCGTACCGGCCGCAATTAAGATGATGCCGGCACGTTCGCCAAACTGTGCGGACACGGGCGCAAAACCCATAAAGCTCGCAATGACGATCACATTGTTGAGGACCGGGGCAAACGTCGACCAGAAGTAGTCGCGGTGTGCGTTGAGAACGCCCGAAAACACCGAGCCCAAACCATAGAACAGAATCTGGATGGCAAAGAAACGGAACATGAACGCAGCGGTATCCATGCTGCCGCCGTCACCCGAAAGGAACGATTGCGTCCAGATAAAGCCCGGGGCGAACACGGTCCCCAGCAACGAAATGCCACCCAGCACCAAAAGCAGAATGCCGAGCAGGTTGCCCACGTACTCGTTCGAGGCCTCGCGACCCTGCTCACGCCTCACGCCCATGTACACGGGCAAAAACGCCGTCACGAGCATGCCACCCATCACGAGTTCGTAGAGCATATTGGGCAGGTTGTTGGCGACCTGATAGGAGGACGAGAGTAGCGACATGCCGATAGCGGCCGCCATTGCCCACGTGCGGATAAAACCGGTAACGCGAGACACGATGGTCAGGATGGTCATAAGCCCAGCGGAACGACCAACCGTGGAGTAGTCCGACGAGCCCATGTCGTCAGTGTCATCTCGCGACGAAGGAGCTTCGGATGAGGGTGTCTGAGGCGCAGATTCTTTTGCAAAATGAGCTCCGCGCTTCAATTCTTCCTGCGGCATCGCTCAGTCCTCTCTCGTAATCGCGGCAACCGTCGCCCCGCAAAATGCAATTAAATCATCGGGTGCAAGCTCGAGCTGATAACCACGCTTGCCTCCCGAAATAAAAATGGTATCCCAAAGGACACACGTCTCATCAATGAGCGTCCGGTAGCGTTTTTTCATACCGACCGGGCTGCAGCCGCCGCGAACGTAGCCAGTCGCCGCAAGCAAATCCTTCACATGCATCATGGCCAAGGACTTTTCCCCCGCGGCACGCGCGGCGGACTTTAAATCGAGCTCGTCGGCAACAGGGATGCAGCACACGACATGGTCGTTGGACGGTGTCACACAGACCAAAGTCTTAAATCCTTGACCGGGCTCCTCGCCAAGCTGCTCCGAAATCGCGGCCCCCAGGCCCACCGACTCATCACCATCGTCTTCGTACGTATGTAGAACATAGGAAATGCCGGCACTTTCCAGCTCGCGCATCGCATTGGTTTTTGGCGTCTTTACAGCCTTTGCCATGACATATCCTTTCCCTCGCATTCGGACGCGAGGATTAAGTATATGTCCAATTCGGCTGCATACGTCACTTCGACACAGCAAGCGCCATCGAATCACAAGGAGTCGATGGCGCCCATAAACTGAATCGCCTATTTATTGAGCATCAAGTTGAGCCTGACGCTCCCGGTCGCGCCTGAGCAACGGCGCCAAAAACTTGCCCGTATAACTCTGCGGACAGTCCGCAACCTGCTCCGGTGTGCCCGAAACCACAACGGTTCCGCCGCCGTTACCGCCCTCGGGACCCATATCGATCAGGCGGTCGGCAACCTTGATGACATCAAGGTTGTGTTCAATCACCAGCACCGTGTTGCCCGCATCGACCAAGCGCTGCAGCACATCGAGCAGCTGGCGGACGTCCTCAAAATGAAGGCCGGTCGTCGGCTCGTCCAAAATATAGAACGTCTTGCCCGTCTGGCGTCGATGAAGCTCCTTGGCGAGTTTCACACGCTGCGCCTCGCCGCCCGAAAGCGTCGTGGCGGGCTGGCCCAGGCTCACGTAGCCCAAGCCTACATCGTACAGCGTCTGAAGTTTGCGCTTAATCTGCGGGATATTCCCAAAGAAGGCCAGTGCCTCGGCCACGCTCATGTCAAGTACGTCCGAGATGGTCTTGCCACGGTAAGTGACCTCGAGTGTCTCGCGGTTGTAGCGTTTACCGCCGCAAACATCGCAGGGAACGTAGATATCGGGAAGGAAGTGCATCTCGATCTTGATCTGTCCGTCGCCCTTGCACGCCTCACAGCGCCCGCCACTCACATTAAAGGAGAAACGACCCGGCGAGTAGCCGCGCGCCTTCGACTCCGGCGTACTCGCAAACAGCGCGCGAAGATCATCCCACAGGCCGATATAGGTAGCAGGGTTGGAACGCGGCGTGCGGCCAATCGGCGACTGGTCGATATCGATAACCTTATCGATGCACTCGATGCCCTCGATTTTCTTATATGGACCCACAGGGCGCGTCGAACGGTGAATGGCATTCGTAAGGGCAGGCGCAATGGTATCGGTAACCAGGGAGCTCTTGCCCGATCCCGACACGCCGGTAACAACCGTAAGCGTACCAAACTCGATCTTGGCAGTAACGTTTTTGAGGTTGTTGGCTCGAGCGCCCGTAATTTTAAGGCAGCCGCGACCGGGCTTGCGCCGTTCATCAGGCACCCGGATCATTCGTTTGCCGGTCAGATAAGCGCCCGTCATCGACTCAGGACACGCCATGATATCGGCAGGCGTTCCCGCCGCGACTACGTGTCCGCCGTTGACGCCGGCGCCGGGCCCCATGTCGATCACGTAATCGGCGGCACGGATTGTATCCTCGTCGTGTTCGACGACGATAACGGTATTGCCGATATCGCGCAGGCGCTCGAGCGTCTTGATCAGGCGCTCGTTGTCACGCTGATGAAGACCGATCGAGGGCTCATCCAGAATATAGAGCACGCCCATGAGACCCGCGCCGATCTGCGTTGCCAAGCGAATACGCTGTGCCTCGCCACCGGAAAGCGTCGCCGAGGCACGATCGAGCGTCAGATAGTCGAGTCCAACATCGACCAGAAAACGCAAGCGCTCCAGAATTTCCTTGACGATACGACCGCCGATAAACTGTTGGCGCTCGGTGAGTTCCAGGCCCTCAAAAAACTCGAGCGATTCACGGCACGACAGGCAACAAACCTCGTAAATGGACTTGCCGCCCACGGTGACGGCGAGCATCTCGGAGCGCAAACGAGCGCCGTGGCAGGTCGAGCACGGCTCCTCGCGAATGTACTTCTCCAGGCGCGCCTTGGTGTTCTCGTTCGTCGTCTCGGTATAGCGTTCGTACAGGATGTTGCGAACGCCCGAAAACTTGGTATCCCACTGGCTGCGACGTCCGTCGAGCTTTTGGTAGTCGACCGAGATCTTCGTATCGCCCAGGCCATCCAAGAATGCACGACGCACGCGAGGGGGCAAGTCCTCCCACGGCGTATCGGCGCTCACCTTAAAGTGTTTGCAGACCGCAGCAAAAATCTGCGGATAGTAGTTCGAATTGCCAAACAGGCTACCAAAGACTCCGTCGGCAATGGACTTCGAGGGGTCCTCGATCAGCGCCTCGGCATCAACGGTTTTCTTAAAGCCCAGGCCGTCGCACTCAGGACATGCGCCATAGGGAGCGTTAAACGAAAAATCACGCGGCTGAAGATCGTCAATGGAGTGTCCATGCTCCGGGCACGCCAAGGCCAACGAATACTCCAGCAGCTCGCCCTCGGTCCCCTCGGGAGCATCACGATCGGGCAGCATGTACACGTTTACATTGCCGTGAGCCAGCGCGGTCGCCTGCTCAACAGACTCGGCGATACGGCCCAGAGAATTCTCACGGATCACGATGCGATCGACCACGACCTCGATATCGTGCTTGAATTTCTTATCCAAATCGATCGGATCGTCGAGCGAGCGCACTTCACCGTCGACACGCACGCGGCTAAAGCCCTCGGCGCGAAGGTCCTTAAACAGTTTGGTGTACTCGCCTTTTCGCCCGCGCACCACCGGTGCCAGCACAAACGCGCGGCGGCCCTCCCCCGCCGCCAAGACCTTGTCGGCAACCTGGTCGGTCGTCTGGCGCTCAATGACGCGGCCGCATTCGGGACAGTGCGGGGTGCCTACACGGGCGAACAGCAGGCGCAGATAGTCATAAATCTCGGTTACGGTGCCAACCGTCGAGCGAGGGTTTTTAGACGTCGTCTTTTGGTCGATCGACACCGCCGGCGAAAGGCCGTCGATTGAATCCAAGTCGGGTTTGTCCATCTGGCCCAAGAACTGGCGCGCATAGCTCGAAAGACTCTCGACGTATCGACGCTGGCCCTCGGCATAGATAGTGTCAAATGCCAGCGAACTCTTGCCCGAGCCAGAAAGACCGGTAATGACCACGAGTTGGTCACGCGGAATGGAAACATCGATATCACGGAGGTTGTGCTCACGAGCGCCGCGAATAACGATAGAAGAATCAGACATGGAAGCTCCTTGCCTCCTATTGCATCGAATCATACTGTCGATGAGTTTAGCGCACTCGACGCGCACAGATGTTCGTAATACAAGATTCGCAGACCTTTAGCTTTGCGTATCGGGTGCTTTGTTTCTCGAAATGCCGTGGAAAGGTTACAGTAATCTACTACTGAACTTAATTTGCTGTAACAGAGGAACGTCCATGACCGAAGATATCCCCCTTGAAATCACTTCGAGCGACATGGCCAATCTGCCCATATTCATCGCCGTCCTTATCGTGGCCACCGTCGTCGTGCGCGTGTATTTTTCAATCAAACACAATGAAAAGCCGCCCATTGCCCGCGTCTTTTGGTGCGCGACGCTCCTCATCCCGCTCGGCGCGGTAGCTGCATGGATTACGAATCAATTGCTCGTAAATGAGGACAGTTCCCTATGGGTCCTTTCTTATTCGGCGCTCGGTGCTGCCGCCGTCATACTTCTTGTCGAGCCCTTGGTTTCGGGACTTATTGACCAAACCGATCTTGAGACGGGAACGGTTGCCTGTATTTGCCGTGACATCCTTGTCATCGCCGCTGTTTCAGCGCTCTCGTTCGTTTCACTCGAAATTGCCTGCAACGAAACGTTCTATCACATTCCCGCCAACTCATTCGGGTTTTCCGTCGGGCTGCTCGCGACGGTTCTGCTCTCCCTTTATCTGCTGGGACAGCGTCATGGGGGCGTCATGGCCCTCGTGCCCGTCGTCTGTTGCATCCTTGGCATTGCCGAGCACTTCGTCATAACGTTTAAAGGCGAAGCCATCCTGCCAAGCGATATCTTGGCCCTTGGCACTGCAATGGAAGTGAGCGAGGGATACGAGTTTACCTTTACCGCCGGAATCGTAACCTCTCTCGCCCTGCTGGAGATTTCCCTGGGGCTTCTTTCGCTTATCCGACCGCGAAAGCTCCGTACGCCCACCCATGTCTTCCCCGCAATCGCCGCTAACCTCTGCGCTTTTCTGCTAGTGACCGTTGTGGGGCTCTCGGGCTTTTCCAGCATCGACTTGGAGCAGGCGCTGGATTTTGGATTTGACCGTTGGCAGCCCATCACCACGTATGCGTCTCAGGGTTTTATCACTTCGTTCACCGAAATGGTCAACGAGTTGCCTATTGAGAGGCCCGAAGACTATACGCCCGATGAGGCGCAGAGCATCGAGCAGGAGCTCGCCGCCGCCTACGACAACACGTATGGCTCGAGCGAGCAGCGCGCGGCGGCCGTTGCCCAGTTCAATGAAATCAAGCCGACGATTGTTGCCGTCATGAACGAGAGTTTTAGCGATCTTTCGTGCTTTGAGCAGCTCCAGGCGGCCGGGTACACCGGCCCCGCATTCTACAACTCGCTTCCCGACACACTTGTTCGCGGCACCATGCTCGCTTCGGTCGCCGGTGGCGGAACGGCGAACTCCGAATTCGAATTTTTGACCGGAGCGACAACGGCCTTTGTCGGATTAGGCAAAATCCCCTATCAGCTGTATCAGATGAATGGCGTCAACAGCCTGGCAAAGGACCTTAAGGAGCTTGGGTATACCGCTACCGCTATGCACCCGCAAAACCCCGTCAACTACCATCGAGATAAAATCTATCAGCAGCTGGGCTTTGGAGACTTTCTTTCAATCGGCGATTTCGAAGGTGCGCCCTGTTACCATTCCGGCGTATGCGACTACGCCACCTACGACAAGATACTCGACCTGCTTAGAACCGACGAAGCCCCGCAGTTCATCTTTGACGTCACGATGCAAAATCACGGCGGCTACGACTATGGCACCGTTCCCGCCGAGGAGCTGACAAACTATTGGGTCGAGGGAGCCAGCGAGGGCGCCAATAGCGCACTCAACACCTATCTTACCTGCATCAACGCATCCGACCGGGACCTCGAGTACTTTATCAACGAGCTCCGCAATATCGGCAGACCGGTTGTCCTTGTCTTTTTTGGCGACCATCAGCCGAGCGCCGCAACGGCTCTCAACGACGAGCTGTACCCTCAGGAAGATACGGCAAGCCACGCTTTCCGTATCTATCAGTCGACATATTTTGTCTGGGCTAACTATGAAATCGCCGGCAATACCGAGCTCAACGTCTACGACACCGTCGGGGCAAACGAGATTGCAGCCATTACCCTTAATAAGATCGGCGCCCCGCTCACCGACTATCAAAAGGCTCTGCTTGCAACAAGGTCAGATGTGCCCACTATCAATGTCGCCGGCTACCTTGGTGCCGACGGGCTGCGCTACGACTTGGAATCTGAAGACAGCCCATACGCCTCGACGATCGACAAGCTGCAGCGCATACAATATCTCGAGTTCGCCAGCAAAGTTCAGTAAGCCCGCCCATTCGCTTGGACCCATCGTATTGCAAGCACGCTCGGCCCAAATGCATCGCAAATGACTCCCGCTCGCAAACGAGGGTACAATGACGCTCGTGTCACATCACGGGGCCCCGGCCCCAACATATACAAAGGAGTCATACATGGGTTGCGAGCACGCACAGGCCGCCGGCGGACAAACGTCGGCGTCGCAATTTGAGGAGAACACGCTGTCCGAGGTCAAACGCGTCATCGCCGTGCTTTCCGGCAAGGGCGGTGTCGGCAAGTCGTTTGTCACCGGTGCCATCGCCACCGAGCTTGCCCGTCACGGCCACAAGGTCGGCGTCCTCGATGCCGACATCACCGGTCCCTCTATCCCCAAGATGTTCGGTATGAGCGGACGCCACGTCCATGCCCTTGGCAACCTTATGCTGCCCGAAATCTCCGAGCACGGCGTCAAGGTCATGAGCTCCAACCTTCTGCTCCAAAACGAGACCGACCCCGTCCTTTGGCGCGGTCCGGTCATCGCAGGCGCCATTAGGCAGTTCTGGAGCGAGACCTCGTGGGGCCCCATCGACTACCTGCTGGTCGACATGCCTCCGGGAACAGGCGACGTCGCGCTCACCGTCTTCCAGTCGCTGCCCGTCGACGGCATCGTCATCGTCACGAGCCCGCAGGATCTGGTCTCGATGATCGTCGCCAAGGCGGTCAACATGGCCGAGAAGATGAACGTCCCCATTCTGGGCATCGTCGAGAACATGAGCTATATCGAGTGCCCCGACTGCGGCAAGAAGATCGAGGTCTTTGGTAAGAGCAAGCTCCCCGAAGTCGCCGAGCGCTACAACCTCGAAATCTTGGGCCAGCTTCCCATCAATCCGTCACTCGCCGAGGCCTGCGATAAGGGCGAGGTCGAGACCGCGCTGCCCGATGGCATGCTGCCCAAGGCCGTCTCTGCCGTCGAGATTATTACCCCGCACGAGACCGACGAGGCCTAAGTGAACACGAGCGCCTTCTATGACGTCCTGGTAATCGGCGGCGGGGCTTCAGGCCTCGCCGCCGCCATTACGGCCGCACGCGCTGGCAAAAGCGTCTGCATCGTTGAGCGCGATGTCGCCTGCGGCCTTAAACTCCTTGCGACCGGCAACGGCCGCTGCAACCTCTCCAACGAATCGATTGATCCACAGCGGTATAACCACCCCGCATTCGTTGAATCCGTTATGGGCCCCCAGCCCGAACAAGAGCTTATGGGTTTCTTCTCCTCGCTGGGCATCACGACAACCTCTGAGGACGGCCGGCTGTACCCACGCTCCCTTCGTGCCGAATCGGTGCGTGACGCGCTTCTCAACGTCTGCGATCGCCTGGGTATCACCTTAATCTGCGGAGCCAACGTTGCCTCGGCGCACAAAGCTTCCGAAGGTTGGGCACTCCAAATAGACCGTCCAGCGCGGGCACTCAAGGCAAAAAAGCACGACGACCGAAAATCGGAGCTCCGCTCGCTTCGGAAAGCGCTCGCCGATGTCCCTCGCAAGAACGAGGCCCTGCAGGCACATGCCGTAATTATCGCCACGGGCGGCAACCCCACCGGTATCGCCGATACGTTTCGCCTCCCCCTCACTTCGCTGCGCCCCATCCTCTGCCCCGTATCGGCAACGGTCGTCGGCGATCGGGCGGCACTCAAGACGTTGGATGGCCTGCGCGTCCGCGCCCGCTTGACGCTCGCCCGCAATCATAATGAGCTCTGGCACGAAGACGGTGAAGTCCTGTTTCGAACCTTCGGTATCTCGGGCGTCGCTGTCTTCAACCTCTCCCGTCGTATCCAGCGCGGCGATACGATCCTGCTCGACGTTTTCCCCGACCTCTCCAAAGACGAGCTGCTCGATATGCTCAACCGGCGCGTTGAGCTACTCGGCGGCTTTTCGCCCCGCGATCCCCGTTGGCTCGACGGCATGCTTGCCCCGCAACTCTCCCGCGTCGTCTGCACGACGTTCGAGCAGTGCCATCCAGGCTCCAACGATGTCATCCACCTGGTCTCAATCCTCAAACACTTTAAGTTGCTCGTCGAGGGAACAGCCGAGGAGCGCTCGGCGCAGGTCACGCGTGGTGGCGTATCTGTCGAGAGCATCTCAATACCCAGTCTACGCGCGCGCAGCGCTGTCGACGCCCCGCTTTACGTCTGCGGCGAAGCGCTCGACATCGACGCCGATTGCGGAGGCTTTAACCTTGCGTGGGCCTGGCTCTCGGGCATTCGCGCTGCAAGCAGCCTGTAGCCGCGCAGTCTATAATCAAAAACGCATTCGGGCCGTCTGGGATACCGGACGGCCTCTTTCTTGCCTCTAAGGAGACCTCGATGATCGAAATCACCCAAGTCAACGCGTCGCTCGATGAAGCCGGCGATGAAAATGCCTGCCTCATTGTTGGCAAGCGAGTCGCCAAGCGCGTCCTACGTTGCAAGGACTCCGAGATCAAGTCCATCGAGCTCCACCGCAAGTCAATCGACGCTCGCAAAAAACGAGACGTCCATTTTATCCTGAGCTTTCGTGTTGAGCTGACTAGTCCCCACCTCGAGCGAGAAGCGGTCGACAGCGTCGCCGAGCGTGACCGCTCGCGCGTACGCGCGATAGAGGACGATGGGCCCTCATTCCCCTCCCCCGTCTCCGACGCACCTCAAGAACGCCCTGTCGTTGTCGGCGCCGGATGCGCTGGCCTTTTCGCTGCACTCACCCTTGCCGAAGCGGGTCTTAAGCCCTTGCTCATCGAGCGCGGCGACCCAGCATTTCGCCGCTCGCATGCGATCGATCTCTTTCTAAAGGAGCGCATCCTCGACCCCGAGAGCAATATCCAGTTTGGCCTAGGCGGCGCGGGGACCTTCTCGGACGGCAAGCTCAATACGGGAACCAAAAATCCCGCCCATCGCCTTATCCTCGAAACCTTCGTCGAGGCGGGCGCGCCCCGCGATATTCTGTGGGATGCCAAGCCGCACATTGGCTCCGACATCCTTCCCACGGTTGTCACCGCTATATCCCAGCGCATCGAGCAGCTCGGAGGTGTCGTCCGTTATCGAACAAAGCTCGTCGACATTCGCATCGACGCGTCTGGTGCCATCACCGGTATCGATGTCCAATCGTCCCAAGACGCCGCTTACGAGCCAATTGAGACAAAGCACCTCATCCTCGCCTGCGGGCATTCTGCTCGCGATATTTTTGAGCTCCTTAAGGACCACAACGTGGCCCTCGCACAAAAGACCTTTGCCATGGGCGTTCGCATCGAGCATCCGCAGCGCGACATCGACCGAGCCCAATATGGAGCCTTGGCGGGACATCCTGCCCTCGGAGCAGCCCCCTACAAGCTCGTCGCCCATCTTCCCAACGGCCGCAGCGTGTTCTCGTTTTGCATGTGCCCCGGCGGACAGGTTGTCGCCGCCTCTTCCGAGCAGGGCCACCTGTGCGTCAACGGCGCTAGCCTCAATGCCCGCGACGGACGCAACGCAAATGCCGCCTTGCTCGTTAACGTCACGCCTGAGGACCTTCCCAACGATGACCCGCTCGCCGGCATCGAGCTCCAGCGTGCCTGCGAGGCGGCCGCCTATCGCCTGGGCGGTTCCAACTGGAACGCACCGGCACAACTCGTCGGAGATTTCCTCGCAGGACGCGCCAGCAAGGCGCCCGGAAAGGTAAAGCCCACCTATCCGCTCGGTGTGACCTGGACGGCAATTGACGAAGCCCTGCCGCAGCATATCGTCGAGTCGCTCCGCCTGGGACTTCCCCTACTCGGAAAAAAGCTACGAGGCTACGACCGTCCCGATGCCGTTCTTACCGGCGTGGAGACTCGTTCGAGCTCACCTGTCACTGTCACCCGAGACCGAACGTGCCATGCCGTGTCGACCCCGGGCCTCTACCCTTGTGGTGAGGGAGCTGGATATGCTGGCGGCATCATGAGCGCGGCCACCGACGGCATCCGTTGTGCCGAAGCCCTGATCGCGGACCTCTAACGCACGAATTCCAGCGCGCAAAAGACACAGGCCCCGAGCTCCACAGGGAACTCGGGGCCTGTTCGCTATTTCTTAAACCGTGCACCCTGGCGTTTTCTGCCCGATGCGAACGTGGAACCCTTGCGGGCCTGCGAACGTAAGCGCTCGATCGTCTCGTCCTCAGACGCGCCCTCGAGCATCGCCCGAATCTGAACGACGGCATCGCGCAGGCGCGCCGCCTCCTCAAAGTCCATGGCGGCAGAAGCGTTGCGCATATCCTCTTCCATGGTTTCGACGATCCGCACAAGCTCGTCATGCGGCAGTTCTTCCAACTGCTCCGCAAGTGTCTGCTCGGGCGCCACCGTTTCCGGCACGCCGCCCTCGCCCGACTCATCGGGCGTATAGAATGCGCCATGACCAAGAGAATCGCCCTTCGAGCGCCCCTTGGAACCCACGGTTTTTTCGGCCTCGGCAATAAAACTTGAGATGTCGTTGATGGCCTTGCGCACTGTCTTGGGCACAATGCCATGCTCTTCGTTATATGCCATCTGAATCTCGCGACGGCGCTGCGTCTCCTCGATGGCCTCTTTCATCGAATCGGTCACAACGTCCGCATACATGATGACTTCACCATCGGCGTTACGGGCCGCACGGCCAATCGTCTGAATCAGCGAACGGCGGTTGCGCAAGAAGCCTTCCTTATCGGCATCGAGAATTGCCACCAGTGAGACCTCGGGGAGATCCAAGCCCTCGCGAAGCAGGTTGATGCCAACGAGGACATCGATCTTGCCCTCGCGCAGCGTTCGCAGGATCTCGACACGGTCCATTGTCGCCGTATCAGAGTGCATGTAATTGACCTTAATGCCCGCATCAAGCAGATGGTCGGTCAGGTCCTCGGCCATGCGCTTGGTCAACGTGGTCACCAGCACGCGCTCCTTGCGGGCAACGCGCTCGCGAATCTCGTCCTCAAGATCGTCAATCTGCCCACGAACCGGACGCACATCGATCTTGGGATCGAGCAGACCGGTCGGACGAATAATCTGCTCAACGTCGTTCTGGCTAACCCGCAACTCATAGTCGCCCGGTGTTGCCGAAACGTAGATGAACTGGGGGATCCTCGCCTCAAACTCATCGAAACGAAGCGGGCGGTTATCGAGCGCCGAGGGCAGGCGAAAACCGTGTTCCACCAGCGTCACCTTACGCGAGCGGTCACCTTCGTGCATGCCGCGAATCTGCGGCACCGTCACATGGCTCTCATCGATGATGCAGAGCATATCCTTGGGAAAGTAATCGATTAGGGTAAACGGCGGCTCACCCGGTTTACGACCGTCCAGATGACGCGAGTAGTTCTCGATGCCGTTGCAAAAGCCCATCGTCTCGAGCATCTCAAGATCATAATCGGTGCGCTGCAGCAGACGCTGTGCCTCGAGCAACTTGTCGGTCGCCTTGAGCTCCGCCACGCGCTTCTCGCACTCTTCGCTGATCGATTTCAGAGCCGCCTTGACCTTCGGCTTCTCGGTCACGTAGTGCGATGCCGGCCATACGGGAATAGCCTCGTACTCACGAATCATCTCACCGGTGACCTCATCGATCTCGGCAATCAGCTCGACCTCGTCGCCAAAGAACTCAAACCGCAACGGATGCTCGGCATAAGGCGGATACACGTCGACAACATCGCCGCGCACGCGGAACGTGCCACGTGCCAGGTCATAGTCATTGCGATCATATTGAATGTCGATAAGTGCTTGGATAAAGTCATCGCGCTCGAGCGGCACCTTCTTGTCGACGTTTGGAGCCAGACCCGCATAGTCCTCAGGAGAGCCAATGCCATAGATACACGAGACCGATGCGACAACGATCACATCGCGTCGAGAGAGCAGTGACGCGGTCGCTTGATGGCGTAGCATCTCGACCTCTTCGTTAATCGAGGAGTCTTTCTCGATATATGTATCGCTTTGCGGCACATACGCCTCGGGCTGATAGTAGTCGTAGTACGAGACGAAGTAGACCACAGCATTATTGGGAAAGAACTCTTTGAGCTCGCTCGCAAGCTGAGCAGCGAGCGTTTTATTCGGAGCCATGACCAGCGTCGGCTTTCCCAGGGCCTCAATAGTCTTTGCCATCGTGAAGGTCTTGCCCGAACCAGTCACGCCCAGCAAAACCTGATAGCGGTCTCCGTCCCTCACGCCCTGCACAAGCGACTCAATGGCCTTAGGCTGGGAACCGGCAGGCTCATAGGGAGACACGACCTTAAACGGCGCGTCAGAGCCTTCAACGCCAAAGCGCTTAAGTTCACCACCAACGCGTTCTACTTCAAATTCCGCCATGGATACTCCTAACTCATATATCTGCAGTATAC
>CATYJA010000009.1:0-33400 GCA_958407545.1 uncultured Collinsella sp.
GACGAGCGCGTTGCCGGCCCCGCTGATCCCGCCGAGGCGCACGGAGTCCGCGCTCAACGCGACAGCTTCGGGCCATGCGTTTGCCATTGAATACGTGGATGTCGACGCCCTGGGCAACGAGACCGTTACGGGGCTGCAGGGCTCTGTGCCCATCGATATCGATCCACGCGCGCTGACGCCCCATTTTGAGGGACTCGAAGGCCTTAAGGCCGGCGAAGACGTGCGCGCCAAGATTGCGGCATCACTCGAGGGCAAGCTCGAAACCGATGCCTGCACGGCCCAGCTCGAGTTTGTGCACGACGCGAACGGCGCTCCGGGCACAGCAATGGCCGAGGGCGAAACATTTGCCGCAGGAACGTACTGGGTGCGCGTGAACGGTCTCTTGGGCAACGCGGCGCAGAACTACACGCTCGCCAGCGACGGAGCCGCAAGCTTTACCGTAGCGGCCTCGGACAGTGCTGCCGGCGCCGGCACCGGCAGCGGCACGGGTTCCAACGCAGGCAGCGCTGATAAGAACGGTAAGGGCAACAAGGGCAAGGGCTCGGGCGGAAAGCTCGCCGACACGGGCGACAGCTCTGGCGTTGCCGCCGGGCTCGCTGCCGCCGCCGTGGCGACAACGGTCGCCGGCGCGGCGATGCTTGCCAGTGACGGTGAAAACAACGAGGACGTTGTCGAATAGGCAAACCGGCCTTTTAGACACATCGACTCAATCGGGGGCGCAGAACACCGTTCTGTGCCCCCGATTTTTACCTTGGCCCGAACGCCGCTATCGGCTACATCACCATGTTCAGCGCGTTAACAAACTCCTGGGCCTTCGCACGGCTGTTCAGGCTAAAGACGCAAGCGGTCAACAGACGATTGCGCAGAAAAACATCGCGGCCTTTGATTCTATTGACGCCCGTAATGTCCTTAAGATAAACAATCTCGGTGTGCTTGCCGCCAAAAGTGCCCTTCTTGAGTACCTCAATGCGGTTAGGGTAGATCTTGACGTCTTTATACCTACCCGAACCTTTGTCCTGGAATAGCAGCGTGTTGTTGTCCATACACGTCACTCCCGTGGGGTTCGCTAAAACTGTCTCTATGGCCACATTTTAGTCACCGCAAGGCCCCATGCGATGATGTCAGACAGCACAGCAATTCGTGTCCGCGCGAGGCTTTAAACTAAATTCGATAAAGATGCATTCCACAAGAGGAAAGCGGGGCGACAGTGATGGGCGAACTGGTAAACCGTGGAGAATCGACAATCGTGCCCGAAGGTTTTTACAAGCAGGTCTCCTCGATTCTCAACGCCGCTCGCGACAAGGCCTATACCGCTGTTAACTTTGCGATGGTTGAGGCATATTGGGAGATCGGCAAGAGTATTGTTGATGAACAGGGCGGAGAGGAGCGCGCAGCATATGGAGAGGCATTGATTGCAGGCCTCTCCAGAAGGCTTACCGCGGATTTCGGAAGAGGCTTTGGCATCGCAAACCTTCGCAATATGCGTCAGTTCTTTCTTGCGTTTCCAATTCGCGACGCACTGCGTAGCGAATTGAGCTGGACTCATTACCGCAGGTTGATGCGCATTTCCGACCCTGATGCTCGCACCTGGTACATGAACGAATGCGCCGATTCTCGTTGGAGCACGCGTCAGCTCGAACGCCAGATCAACACCATGTTCCGCGAGCGCCTACTTGCCAGCAAGGACAAGGAGGCCGTCACCCAGGAAATCCAAAAGAGCGCCCCGGCTCGTCGCCCCGAGGATATCATCCGCGACCCATATGTACTGGAGTTTTTAGGTTTCTCGGACGATACTGCGTTTCGCGAGAGCGATCTAGAGCAGGCGCTCATCACGCATCTTCAGAAGTTCCTGCTGGAGCTTGGCTGT
The DNA here is from genome assembly GCA_958407545.1 of uncultured Collinsella sp. Taxonomy (GTDB): domain Bacteria; phylum Actinomycetota; class Coriobacteriia; order Coriobacteriales; family Coriobacteriaceae; genus Collinsella. The sequence continues at coordinate 1,868 of CATYJA010000009.1, forward strand.
GGTTTCGCTTTCGAGGCGCGCCAAAAGCGCATCACCTTTGATGGGCGCCATTTCTATATTGACCTTGTTTTTTACAACTATCTGATGCGCTGCTTCGTGCTCATCGACCTTAAGACGGACGACCTTACGCATCAGGACCTGGGCCAGATGCAAATGTATGTGAACTACTACACGCGCGAGCTCATGAACGAAGGCGACAATCCGCCCATAGGCATCGTGCTCTGCGCGGACAAAAGCGATTCGATTGTCGAGTACACGCTGCCCGAAGACAACGACCAAGTGTTTGCCGCCAAATACCTGCCGTATCTTCCAAGCAAGGAAGAGCTGGCGCGCGAACTAAGCGCCGAGTACCGCGCCATCAACGAAGCGACTAATGGCGAAACGCAAGGGTAGCAGCACGTTGCGACCGAAGCCACCGCAGCCGTCGCAGGCGCACTCGCGGTTGCGACGCACGCTACGAAACAATACCGGTCATGGACGCCGGCAACGACATTCTAGCCGTGGCTGGCGAGCGTGACCTGACAGGCAAAGACGCGGCCTTCGTCTGATGTGGGTCCATTGGCTGCCACAGAAAAGGGCCGGTTGCAGCCGGCCCTTTAGACGATAATACCTGCGTTGCCCGCGCTTCCGAAGTGTGACTAGCTGAGGAGCGGGTTCCGCGGCACAACCTGATTTTACCCAGTGAGGAGGCTCTTTTGCAGCCGCTCCACTGTTTATTTACATCTGGCACCCTCAAACAATCAGACGGCAGCCCGCACTCCTGAGAGCTGCCCCGCACCCCCGGCCATCACCTTACGGCAACAACCGGTGCTACTCCCCTACTTCCCAAATAGCGCACCCAGCAGACCGCGGCGTTTGGGCTTCTCCTCTCGGTAGGAACCCTCGACGGCGGCTGCAACCTGGCGCGGTTGCTCGCCGCCTCCACGGCGCACGATCTGGTACAGGAAGGGCGATTTAACGTATTTGACCTCGACGGGCGTGGCGTGCACGGTGCTCTCGCCGGACAGATGCAGGCTCGGGCTGAGCGACGCCACGATATGCGTTTCGCGCTTGTCGCTAAACACCACCGCGGCCGCGCGGCCCGTCTGGCCGTTTACGGCAATGCGCACCTGCTCGCCATCGCGGCCGTCTGTCGCCGGACGATCGACAAAGTAGACCGGCACCATCACCAGGCCGTCCTTATGTTTGCGGGCCTTGCGCGCCCACATGCGAATGCTCTTTTTATTGAGCCCCAGTACAGCCTCGGCGTCGTTGCCCGCAACGTCGAGCGCCAACTTATCAATGACCACCTGGTCCTTGGTAGACGCATCGACTGAGACAACGCGAAAGTCACCTTCCTGCATGGCGGGATCGAACGGACCGACCTTGGCAAAGTCCCACGGCTCCAAAATGCCCATGAGGCGAACGTCCAGGTAGTTTGCCCTGGGGTATGCCCAGTCGAGCACCTCGTAGTACACCAAGGCCTCCTTGCTCAGGCCCTTGCCCGGGAAGCTCGCCATCATGCGCAAGTCCGCCAGCGCCATGGGGAAATAGAAGAGCATCATGTCGTTTTGGATCGCGTCTTCCACGTCGTGCCCGGCAAAGGCATCCGGATACTGGCGCACCAGCTGCAGCGCGTTGGCACGTGCCTGCTGCGGCGAGATTTCGCAGGGAATACCCTGCTCGGGCACATACTCCGCACCAACGCCCATGGTCAGGCGCTTGCTAAACGTCCCCGGCTTGAGCAGGTCCGCAATGCCGATCTTATTGCCGCAGGACGGGCACTCAAACACACGCTGCGTTGACTCGCCCTCAAAGGACGCTCCGCAGAAGGGGCAAGGAATGCTCACATGCGTGGCCTCTTGGAACTCCTGCGCCGTGCCGCGATCCTCCCACAGCAGATGTTCCAGGACCGACTGATTGCGCCAGTGCGCATTGAAGAAATACCAGTCCGGGTCCTGCGGGCGCTCGAGTTGCGACACATGCGTGAGTTTGAGCAGTCCATCCACCACCGTCAACGGCGTATGGCGAATACCCAAAGCGCTCTTGGGCTCTCCGGCGTCCGCCTGCCACGGAACCACCGTGCCGCAATAGGCGCACTCAAAGCTGCGCTTAGCCTGGTGCGAGTACATAGGGCCGCCGCAGTTTTGACATTTAACGGCAAACATCTCGTCCATGGAAACGTCCTCCTTTGCACAGGGGCTGTCGACATTAAGTATGTCGAGCAAGCAGGCACATGCCCATACCCATGTGGCCCAAAATGGACCACCCAGGCAGACGAGAAGGCTCGCTCGTTAGCACCGGCAGACTATTGCTGCATTTTCTGAGCATCGGCGCACGGCGCCCCCGTGCGAGCTACACTATCCCCTTAAACATGATTGTGAGGACGACCGCTATGCTATTTGTAAATCGGCTGGTACATACGCTTGTTCCCGGCAGCGAGAGCGAGCCGGTCGATGCATCTTGCCGCACCAACGCGGGCTTTTCCGCAAGCCTCGTCTGCATTGGCCTCAACATCACCCTGTGCCTGGCCAAGGGCATCGCGGGTCTGCTCGCCGGCTCCGTCTCCCTCATCGCCGACGCTTTCAACAACCTCTCCGATGCCTCGAGCAACATTGTGAGCCTGCTCGGTTTCCGCCTTGCCAGCCGCCCGGCAGACGAAGGCCACCCCTATGGTCACGGCCGCTACGAGTACCTAGCCGGCCTGTTCGTCGCCGTCCTGGTTTGCGCCGTCGGCATCAACCTGATTCTCGAGTCGGTCACCAAGATCATCAAGCCCTCGCCCACCGCTTACACGTTTATTTCCCTTGCGGCACTGGCTACGTCCATGCTCGTTAAGCTCTGGATGGCAGCGTTCAACCGCACGCTGGGCGATCGCATCGACTCGGAGACGCTCATCGCCACGGCGCAGGACTCCAAAAACGACGTCATCACCTCGGGCTCGGTCTTGGTGGCGGCGCTTATTTCGCAGACGACCGGCTTTGATCTCGATGGCTGGGCAGGCCTGGGTGTGGGCATCTTCATCTGCATCAGCGGTCTGGGCCTGGTGCGCGACGCCATCAGCCCGTTGCTGGGGCAAGCGCCCGACCCCAAGCTCGTCCAGGCAATCCGCGACAAGATCATGTCCTATCCGCAGGTCTTGGGCACACACGACCTCATGGTGCACGACTACGGCCCCGGTCGTCAGTTTGCCAGCGCCCACGTGGAGATGCCCGGCGAGGGCGACGCGTTTGAGCACCACGAGATTCTGGACACCATCGAGCACGACATCAAGCGCCAGATGGGCATTGGTATCACGCTGCACTGCGACCCCATCGCGACAACCGGCGATGACTTGCGCGGCTGGGTCAAGCGCGGCGTCATGCAGATCGATCCCGCGCTCTCCATCCACGATCTGCACGAGCACGACGGGTTCGTTTCGTTTGACCTGGTGCGTCCCGACGGCTTTGACATATCCGACGAGGAGCTGCTGGAGCTCGTCACGCGCATCGTGCACGAGCGCCGACCCGATGCCTCATGCGTCGTTACGTTTGACTCGGGCTTTAGCTCGCCCGACCGTCCGGCCGAGCAGCTGTAGCCCACTTAACAGCTAGTTTCCCTGCGCGCCCGAGATGCCGTTTTGTAGGGCGTTCCAGGCATCCGTCGCCATGTCGCCCAAGTTCTGCGCGGTATCGCCCAGATTTTGTGCCGTATCGCCCAGCTCTTGCGCCTTGTCTCCCAACTCCTGCGCCTTGTTGCTCAAGTCCTCCAGCGTATTGGAGCTCGAGCTGTCGGTACCGCTTTGGCCGTCGGACGAGTTGCCCGAACTGTTCTTGTGCGTGAGTTGAATTTCGAGGTTGCCGTTGTCGTTATAGTAGGCAGAAGTAACGACCCAGTTGGCATCGACGACGGGCGTTGAGCCATCATCAGTCAGGACCACGGCATTCGAAAGATCGGCGCCGCGCGACTTGAGGATCTTCTTGGCGTTGGACCAGTACTGCCCCGGGATATCACTCAGATCGACGGTGCTAGACGAGGCGGACTCGGTTTGCTCGGCAGTGGTATCGGCCGTTGAACTCCCTCGCTTGTTGAGCATGCCCGACACGATGGCAAACACAACCGACAGCGCAAAGAAGATCGCCAGCACGATGAGGATCTTCTTAATCACGCTCGACGAACGCGACGGCGCCTCTTCCTCGTCCTCGCCATATTGCGGAATCGACTTGGGGTACTCGCGATACGGCTCGCGCGACTCGTAGCGAGGCTGCGCCGTGCGAGGCATATACGTCGTCTGCTGAGGCTGCGGAATGGGATTCTGCGGCAGGTCATCATAGGGATTCGGCGTCGAGGCGGCATAAGAATCCTGCGGCGCGTAATCAAACGGGTCTGCCGCCGCGTTGCCATAGGGGCTTTGCAAAGATGCAGCGTAAGGGTCCTGCGCCGCGTCGCCATAGCCCATAACTCGTGTGGGCTCGGCAGAAGGCTGCGTCGCGGCGGGGTCGACATAACCGGGGTTGGGAACAACGCGGGTCGCATCGGCGCTATCGCCAGCCTGCGCGGAACCGTAGCCGCCCATCACGGTTGTCTTGTCCTGATCCATGCAACGATTCCTTTCCGTCGCCTGTAAGCATCAAGTTATCCATGCATTCTACCAGCGCAAAAGCCTATGATGGGCAGAGTCCGTCGGTATCTACAAGACATGCGCGGGCCTAAGGATCAAAAAGCCCCGCCGGGCCTTGGTAGGCGCGACGGGGCGGGCAAGCGGCTATGAGCAGCGAGCTTAGAACAGGCCGGTGATGTTGCCGTCGTTGTCGACGTCGATGTTCTCGGCCGCAGGGACCTTGGGCAGGCCCGGCATGGTCAGAACACTGCCAGTCAGTGCGACCACAAAGTGGGCGCCGGCGGAAACCTTGAGCTCACGCACCGTGATGCGGAAGTTCTCGGGAGCGCCCAGGGCCTTGGCGTTGTCGCTAAAGCTGTACTGCGTCTTGGCGACGCACACCGGCAGGTTGCCAAAGCCATTCTCGCGCAGCTCGGCGAGCTGGCGCTTGGCGGCCGGCGTAAAGTCAACGCCGTCGGCGCGGTAGACCTTGGTGGCAACGGCCTCGAGGGCATCAGCGACATCAGCGCCGTCCTCATAGGCAAACTTGAGCTCGCTCGGCTGCTCAATCAGACGCATGACCTCATCGGCAAGCTCGAGCGCGCCCTCGCCGCCCTTGGCCCAGACCTCGGAAAGCTTAACGTTGACGCCGAGCTTCTGGCACTCGGACTCAATGAGCGCAAGCTCGGCCTCGGTGTCCGTCGGGAAGCGGTTGATGGCGACCACGCAGGGCAGACCATATACGTTCTGGATGTTGTCGACGTGACGCAGCAGGTTGGGCATGCCAGCCTTGAGTGCCTCGAGGTTCTCCTCGTTGAGATCGGCCTTGGCGACGCCACCGTTGTACTTCAGCGCGCGGGCAGTGGCGACGACCACGACGGCGCTGGGGCGAACGCCCGTCATGCGGCACTTGATGTCGAGGAACTTCTCGGCACCCAGATCGGCACCAAAGCCGGCCTCGGTAATGGCAACATCGCCAAAGCGCATCGCCATACGCGTGGCCATGATAGAGTTACAGCCGTGGGCAATGTTGGCGAAGGGACCGCCGTGGACAAACGCGGGCGTGCCCTCGAGCGTTTGCACCAGGTTGGGCTTGAGCGCGTCCTTAAGCAACGCGGCCATGGCACCCTGGGCCTTGAGGTCGCGGGCACGGACGGGCTCGCCGGCATAGCTGTAGCCGACAACGATCTCGCCCAAGCGCTCCTTAAGATCGTTGATGCTCGTGGACAGGCACAGGATTGCCATGACCTCGGAGGCAACGGTGATATCGAAGCCGTCCTCGCGCGGCACGCCCTGGGCCTTACCGCCAATGCCGTCGATGACGTGGCGCAGCTGACGGTCGTTCATATCGACGACGCGCTTCCAAGTGATGCGCTTAACGTCAATACCGAGCTGATTGCCCTGCTGGATGTGGTTATCAAGCATGGCGGCCAGCAGGTTATTGGCGGCACCGATAGCGTGGAAGTCGCCGGTAAAGTGCAGGTTGATATCCTCCATGGGGATGACCTGAGCCCAGCCGCCGCCGGCAGCACCGCCCTTAACGCCAAAGACGGGGCCGAGCGAAGGCTCGCGCAGGGCCACGGCACTCTTGACGCCGCGACGACGCAGGCCATCGGCCAGACCGATGGTCGTGGTGGTCTTGCCCTCGCCCGCAGGCGTGGGGTTGATGGCGGTCACGAGGACAAGCTTGGCCTGGTGATCAGTCGGCTCGTTGAGCAGTGAATAGTCGACCTTAGCCTTGTCGAAGCCGTACGGAATCAGGTGCTTAACGTCGACGCCGGCGTTCTTGGCCACCTCGGTAATAGGCAGTGGCGTGACAGAACGTGCGATTTCGATGTCAGTAGGCATGGGCGGTCCTTTCGTTACCGAATGAGAAAAAGACCAATTCAGCATAGCACGGGCGCGCAATAGTAAAACGCCCATAACCGATGAACGGCGATATGTTTACCCGATGCCCAGCGATAGTCCAACAGCCCGCCAAAACAAAGCGCCCTAAACGGTAGGTTCAATCCCCAGGTGCTCAAAGGTGCGAAGGGTTGCCTGACGGCCCTGCGGCGTACGAATCATCAACCCGCACTGCAGCAAATAGGGCTCATAGACATCCTCGAGCGTGCCCGGGTCCTCGCCCACCGCGCTGGCAAGGGTCGTAAGTCCCACGGCACGACCGGAGAACGTCTTGGCAAGCGTCTCCAAGATACGAATATCCATCCAGTCCAGACCGAGCTCGTCGATCTCGAAGAACTCGAGCGCCTGACGGCAGATATCGAGCTCAATGGGACCGTTGCCGCGCACCTGTGCATAGTCGCGCACGCGCTTGAGCAGGCGGTTGGCAAGACGTGGCGTACCGCGCGAACGCGAGCCGATCTCGAGTGCACTGGGATGATCGATCGTCACGCCCAGGATAGTCGCCGAGCGCGTCACAATCTGCGCGAGCTCCTCGACCGTGTAGTAATCCAGGCGATATGAAATGCCAAAGCGGTCGCGCAACGGGCCTGTCAACATGCCTGAGCGGGTCGTTGCCGCTACCAGCGTAAATTTGGGAATATCCAGGCGAATCGAGCGCGCCGCCGGACCCTTGCCAATCACGATATCGAGGGCAAAGTCCTCCATCGCGGGGTACAGGACCTCCTCGACCGAACGGTTGAGGCGGTGGATCTCGTCGATAAACAGCACATCACCCGGCTGCAAGTTAGTAAGGATGGCCGCCAGGTCGCCCGTGCGCGCGATGGCAGGGCCACTCGTGGTCTTGATCTGAGCGCCCAGCTCGTTGGCGATAACGGTGGCCAGCGTGGTCTTGCCCAGGCCCGGAGGACCCGAGAAAATCACGTGGTCGAGCGTCTCGCCACGGCTCTGCGCCGCTTCGATCAACACGCGCAGGCTCTGCTTGATGTGCTCCTGGCCACAGTAATCGTCCAGGCGCTGGGGGCGCAAAGTGCGGTCGACATCGAGGTCCTCGGCCGTCAGCCCCGAGCCCACCATGCGCTCGCCGTGCGCCATGGATGCCGCCGGCGAGTTGCCGGGCGTCGCCCACAGGTCCTGAGAGTCATCGGCTTCCCACATCACGCATCCATTCCAAGTCGCTTAAGCGCCGCGCCGAGCAAATCCTCGACACGCATATTCTGCCCATCATACCCGCTCAGGGCAACATCGGTCTCCTGCGGGCTAAAGCCCATGGAAAGGAGTGCCGCACGGGCATCGTCGATCGCCGAGGGAGCGGCAGCGGGCACGGGCATCGCAACCTGTCCGGGAATCACGTCGACCGGCACAAAGCCCTTATCCTTGGCAAAGGTGCTCTTGAGTTCCAGGATCAGGCGCTGAGCTGTCTTTTTGCCCACACCGGGTACCTTGGCCATGCCCTTGTCGTCCTCGGCCATCACCAGCGAATACAGCTGCCCCACGGTATAGGTGGAAAGCACGGCAAGCGCCAGGCGCGGGCCAACGCCCGAAACGGACACGAGCCGGTCGAACATCGTGCGCTCATCCTTTGAGGAAAAACCGAAAAGTGTCATGGCGTCCTCGCGCACCTGCATACGCGTGTAGAGACGGACCTCGCCGCCGGGCGTCGGCAACGTGGCCGCAGTGCTGCCCGAGATGCCGAGTTCAAAGCCAACGCCCGACACATCGACGACAGCAGAGCTCATCGTGGACTCGACAAGCGTTCCGTGGAGCTGGGAAATCATCAGTATCCGGTTCCTCTCTGTTGATAGAACTCGCCACCGGTGAGGGCGCGGGTGCGGCTGAGGTTTACGTGGCAGATGGCGCAGGCCAGGGCATCGGCGGCATGGTCGGGATGCGGGTCGTGGTCGAGCTGTGTTAGCGTGCGTACCATGTAGGCGACCTGCCGCTTGTCCGCGGCGCCGGTGCCCACCACAGCCTGTTTGATCTGCATGGGCGTGTACTCGCCAATCTCGAGCGCGCATTCCGAAAGCGCTACGAGTGCAGCACCGCGGGCATGCGCCGTAGGGATGGCCGAGCGAACGTTGGCGCCAAAGTAAATGCTCTCGACAGCAGCCGTGTCGGGTCGATAATGCTCGACGACATCCTTAAGGTCATGGGCGATATGCGACAGGCGCACCGCGAGCGGACTTCCGGCACTGGTCTCGATGCAGCCGTAGGCACGGCAGCGAATCTCGCCACGCCGCTCCTCGATAATCCCCCAACCCGTATGAGCCAAACCGGGGTCAATGCCCAAGATAACCAAGCCGACCTCCCCTCGCCACAAGCACAGCGCAAGACAAGGCCCCGCGCATCATTCACGAACGTCTGTTCTAGAATAACACAACGGGGCCAAGATGCTTAGTTGAAGTGTCGGGGCTGGAAGCGAATCCTATCCCATAGTTAGTTCTGCGAGAAAAAGGGGAACTGCCTCGGATCAACCGGCGGATGCGGCATCGGGCCACCCTGGGGACTACCTTGCGAGCCGCCCTGACCGCCCATCATCTTATCGATGGCGTCCTGAACCTCGCCCTCGAACTTTTTCATTCCCTCGTGCAAACGACGCTGACCGTCCTCAGAGCGCAGCTCCTCCATCTGCTCGGGCGAAATACCCAGAAGCTCGCCCAGCACGCCCATCATCTCGTTTCGCACGCGCTCGCTCGTATCCTCGTCAGCAAAACGGCGCACCTCGGCGCGCGCCAGCGAATCGACCGTCATACGCTCCTTGCCGTTAAGCCCCAGGTCGGACCACGCGAGCATGTACGGCCAGGCACGCTCGGCAAACGAACGGGCCGAGACGATCGGCGCCATCGGCAACATGCGGCGGGCAGCTTCACCCTGTCGAACGAGCATCAGCAGCAGCGAGCAGGCCTCAGGCTTGCCAGCGGCCATCGGGATGTCGTCGAAAGATCGATTGCGGTCCACGTGCGCCTCGAGCGCCCCATCGACCTCACCCGGCTCAAGCCCGCCGAGCAGCTGCGCCGCGCGGTCGAGCATATCGACCGGACCGTCGAGCGTTGAGAGCGCCTGCGCCAGCACTCGCTCCATACAATCTTCCACCGCGTTGAGCGTCACGAGCTCTTGGGGCACCACGGCAGACGTGCGGTTGCGCACACGTGCCACAAACTCAAGCGTCGACAGGTACACATCGCCAAAGGGCGCGTAATCGCCCTGGTAGCCGCCGCAAAGCGCCGGCGCCGCCAGCGCGTACTCGGTTTTGGACAGCGGGCTCAGCGCCATCGCACCCAGCTCGAGCGCCGTGTCCTCCAGCATGAGGCCCAGCGTGCGCGAGCGCAGACGCTCGGCATCACCCGCCGACACGTCGCGATCGAGCACACGCGCCGCATCCGGTGCATCGCGCTCGACGGTGCGAATGTGCAAACGCTCGGCGATGGCGCGGACGGCGGCACAGCGGGCAGCCTCGGCCTCTTCCTGCGCCGGCGTAAAGATACGGTTGCGCCCCAGCACCAGGCCAATCACATTGCGCGGGCCCAGAGCGTCGACGGCCAGCGCCGCTAGCAGGGACGACGGCAAGTCACCCTCGAGTGCCACCACAGCACGCGACGCACCGTGTGCTCGGGCGTTGTCGCGCACGGCGAGCACCAGCGCCTGCCACAGCCACTCCTCGGAACGGAACTCGGGCAGTTCGTGATCTTCCAGGGCATCAAGCATCACGCCGCGCTGAATCTCCTGGACCAGCAGGCTCTCCTCAAAACACGGCGCCTGGGCCACCACGCGACCGCAGTCGTCGAGCACAAACGAACCGCCGGTATACACCGACTCGTCATAGGCGCCGACCGGCGCCATGCAGGCAAACCACACGCTGCGCTTGGATGCGATCTTGCGGTAGGCGCCGCAGCGAACGGCGGCAATGGCGGCAGTCTCGCGGTCGGTCATGTCAAACGCGTTGAATTGGAAATACGCGATGAGGTCGACGCCGGTCGGCAACATCTCGAGCTCGCGGTCCAAGTCAAAAATCACGGCGATGCGCACGCCGTCCACGTCGAACACCGGCGGCGCCCAACGCGTGTCGTTGTTCTCGCCACGCTGCAAGGCAATGCTCGAACGCGCCGGCACCACATGACCGTCCTTGAGCATCATGTAGTCGAGCAGCGGCTGGCCCTCAAACGAAACCGCCGCGGGCACGATGCAGATCATGTCAAGCTCCTGGATACGCTCGGCGACACCAGTCAAACCGGCAAGCACGTCGTGCTCAAAGTCGGCAGCGCCCACCAGGCCACCGGGCATGGCGCCCATAAAGAGCGGAGCCGGAACGCACAGCACGCGCGCCCCGCGCTCGTGGGCCAAACGAGCCTGGTCCTCGATGCGGCCGCAAATGCCCTCAATATCACCCAGGCGCATATCGATCTGTGCAAGCGCGAGCTTCATGGCCCAGCCCTTTCCGTCGTAAACCATCGAAATCGTAGTAAAAGCGCCGGCCGCATAATGCAGCCGGCGCTTGCATGTGCATATGCTAGCTATGATACCCCGAGCGGGGGCGCGCTCCTAGAATGTCGCGGACCACAGCCCGTGCAGGTTGCAGTAGGCATAGACGGTACCGGTCTTGGAGCCGCCCGCAAAAAACGTCGCGGGTTTCATGCCGGGCTCAAGGTAATGAACCTCTAAGCGGCCCTCGGCCTCAAGCGCGATCCACTCAATGTAGTGCTCGGGCAGGCTGGGGTGCTCGACCGAGCCAATGCGTGCGCGAATCACGTGACCGTCACGCTCGGTCTCGACAACAGGCACGTGCTTCTCGTGCGCCGCGTCCTCAGTGTTTGCAGTCAGTTCCGTGCAACCGGCAGGGGTCGCAACGTCGTCGCCAAGGGCGGCAATGAGCTTACCGTCGGGGTCCTTAAAGAATTTCGCCATGATGTTCTCCTTTGCTGATGTGCCAATGTTCTTGATGGTTCTTATGCCCAAAGGCAGACAAACCATCCACGGCATTGCAAATGAACACATAACGGGCGGGGACGATGGGACAGCGTGTGCCATCCGCCCTGACGGCCCCACCCGAGCGGGTTAGCGACCGTCGCCGCCGAGCAGCGCCAGAACATCCTCGCGCGTGAACAGTGCCGACGAGATGCCGTCGCCGCCGAGCACGCTGTTGACCAGGTCGCGCTTGGACTCCTGCATCTGCATAATGCGTTCCTCGATCGTGTCCTTGGCGATGAGCTTGTACACGGTCACGGCATGTTGCTGGCCAATACGGTGTGCACGGTCAGTCGCTTGGTCCTGCGCCGCCACGTTCCACCACGGGTCGTAGTGAATGACCACGTCGGCAGCCGTCAGGTTAAGGCCCACGCCACCCGCCTTGAGCGAAATCAAAAAGACCGGAACCTCGCCCGCTTGGAACTGCGCGACCATCTTGGCGCGGCTCTCCTTAGACGAAGCGCCCGTGAGCTTAAGGAAGGCGATGTCCTCCTTGGCCAAGCGCTTACCGATGATATCGAGCATACCCGTAAACTGGCTGAACAACAGGATGCGATGCCCGCCGTCGAGCGCGCCGTGCACGAGCTCCATGCACGTATCGAGTTTGGCGCTCCCCGCCTTGTAATCCTCGTAGTGCAGACGCGGGTCGCAGCAGATCTGGCGCAGCTTGGTGAGCTCGGCGAGCACCTTGAGCTTGTCTTTCTTAAACTCGGATGCCTCGCGGTGCTGCACCTGCTGGGCGATGCGGTCCTGGTTTGCCAGGTAAAGCTTGCGCTGCTCGCCGGTGAGCTGCGCCATGACCGTATCCTCGATCTTCTCGGGCAGGTCGGCCACCACGTCTTCCTTGACACGGCGCAGCACAAACGGCGACACGAGCGCTTGCAGGCGGGCGGCACTGTCGCCCTCGGCATGCTCGACCGGGCTTTCGAAGCGCTTTGCAAACGATTCACGCGTGCCCAGCAGGCCCGGCATCAAAAAGTCGAAGATGCTCCAGAGCTCGGATAGGCGGTTTTCGATGGGCGTGCCCGTCAGGGCAAAGCGCACGCCGGCCGGCAGGCGCTTGGTGGCACGTGCCACCTGGGTGAGTGGGTTTTTAATGTACTGGGCCTCGTCGAGCACCACGCGGGCAAAATCCTGCCCGGCGTACTCATCGATATCGCGGCGCATAAGGTCATACGACGTCACGACCACGTTATGCTCAGCCGCGCCGGCAATCTGCACGCGACGCTGCGCCTTGGCGCCCACGATTGCGCAAACATCGAGCGAGGGCGCAAAGCGCTCCAGCTCGGCAGTCCAGTTGTACACGAGTGAGGCCGGGCATACCACGAGCGTGGGCTTGGTGTCCCCCGCCTCCACGCGCGCCAGGATATGCGCGATCATCTGGAGCGTTTTGCCCAGGCCCATGTCGTCGGCCAAGATGCCGCCAAGGCCCAGGTGTTCGAGCGAGCCGAGCCACTGGTATCCGTCGACCTGGTAGCCGCGCAGTGTGGCCTTGAGCGAGACCGGCACCGTAAAGTCCATCTTGCCGAGCGTGTCCAGGCGCTCGACGGTACGGCGGAACGCAGCGTCGCGATCGGCCTCGAGCGCGGGCGTGCGCGCGAGCATGCTATCGACGAACAGGGTGCTCGACGCGGGAAGCGACACGCCGTCGAACAGGTCGACAGCATCGACCCCCAGATCCTCGGCAAGGCCAAACGCGGCTCGGGCGCCCTCGTCCAGGCGAACGATGTCGCCGGACGTAAGGCGCGCAAACGTTTGATGACGCTTGTACGAATCGAGATAGACGGCAAGGTCCGCGGCCGAAAGACCGCTCGCGCCCAGTTCGACATCGAGCAGGTTGCTCTTGACGGTCGCGCGCACCGAAAGCTTGGGCGCAGGGCGCACCGAGATCTGGCGTAGGCGGTCGCTGAGCATGACCTCGCCCAGCTCGGACAGGGCAGACAGGCCCTCGGTCAGCAAGTGGAACAGGCTCTCGTCGTCGCGCTCCTCAAACGCCAGGCCGCCCTCGTAAAAGTCGAAATACATGGCAGCCGTGTCCATAACGCGAAACTCCGCGACCACGTCGCGCGGCGGCACACCAGGGCGCTGTTCTTCGAAGGGGCTTCCCGGAGCACCCAGGCTAAAGAGATCTGCCGACCAGTCGCCGTAGGCAACCGTAATCTTGCAGGTTACGAGACCGTCGTCGACACCGATTGCCATGGCAAAGCTCGGCTCAGGCGCCACGGTGTCAAGCACGGCGGGAGCGGTGAGGTCAGTGTATTCGCGCAGCACGGGCAGTGCCATGCGACAGAATTCGCCCACCTGCTCGGCGGCGATATGGACCGGCGTGCGACAGGGCAGCAGACGCGACAGAAACGGTGCGGCATACTGGGCAAACGCCGCATCGGCGCGACGCGCGCGGTGCGTGTCGACCAGATAGGCAACGTCGCCCGAGGCAAAGCAGTACATATCGGCGGGCAGGCGCAGGTCGTAGCTGCCACCGGCCGCCGGCGCGATCTTGGCGGCAAGGAGCGGCGGTTGTTTTGCCGCTGCCTCGTCCTCCCACACCGGCGACAACTCAACCGCCACCTCGTAGGAACGATGCGTCGTCGTTCCCCGCGACCAGGCGGGCTCAAAGGAAATGGTCCGGCCACGCAGCAAGTCCAGCATGTATACGATGTCATGCTCGGACAGCGGCAGCTGGCGCTCGGCGACAAAGCCGCTGCGTGCAAAATCGTACGACGCCGAACGCGAACTTGTGATGTCGCTCAGATACACAACCGTTGCCACAACAAGGTCGAGTAGGCGCACCGAAACCTCGTCGAAGGCCTCGGGCGCATGGAGGAATGTAAGCTTTTTGCCGTACGAGAACGTGCCGCCGCGCACGTAAGCGGCGGCCATGCCGTCGATGTCCTTGACCACGTAGGACACCGAGCCGCAGCGGATGCGAAGCTCGAGCGCCCAGCTAAAGCGGTCGGCAAACAGCGGATTGTAGTACGGCACCAGCGAGGGCTCCAATACCGCCTTGGGGGCATCGGGGTCGACAGTGCCGGCGAGCTTGCGGCGCATGCCCGCCAACTCATCCATGCGCGCGTCCGAAAGATCGGAGAGCGCCTTCATGAGGCTCGGGCTCGTGGGGACGGGCGCCGGGAAGGGAAAGTTGGGATTGACGGCCGGCGCTTTGGGCGCGGTGCGCGCGGGCTGTTTCGGCTGCGCCGTAAACGTACGGACCGGCGTGCGCAAACCTTCGACGGGCTCGGCGCCGCTGGCATCCAAATACGCCAGAGCCGTGGCAATAGCGTGCTTGCACATACCGGGGTAACGATAGGCGGCGGGGCAATCGCAGTCGTAGTCGATCACCTCGTGCTCGTCCATGTCGAGCGCCACGTGCGTCTTGTACAGGTCACCGCGCGAGCCGCGCACTGCACCCTCAAGCGTCACGTTTTTGGAGAAGCGCGAGCCGCTGTCCTCGATCGACAGCACGGCGCCGTTGAGCATGAGCGAGCGGCCCTTCATAAAGGTGCCGCTCAGCGCCGCCTCTTTCCGGAGCGCCTGCACAAACGTCCCCTGCGCCATCACTTCCTCCAATCCACGCAGCAAATGATTTTTCTGGGACGGGGATTTAAAAATCATTCCCCATCCCAGAAAGACTGGTCCGCCGCCCTATGTCATCCAAAATGATTTTTAAATCCCCGTCCCAGAAAAATCATTTTAGATAACCGTCACGCGGCCTTGGTTACCCACAATGGCCTTGGCCTCGGCCAGCAGCGGAATCGAGCGCGCGTTGACCTTGGCAGGCACCTCGGCGCGCAGCACGCGCCCGTCCACCTGCTCGATAAAGATCTCCACGCGGTCGCCGCCCGGGTTAGCGGTGAGCACCGTGGCCAGGCGCGCCATATTGCCCTGGCTAAAGCGGCTGTTGGGCACCATGACCTCAAACACCTTGGGCTTGTTGTTCTCCTCGTTGAGCTCAAGCGGCACGATCTCCTGCGCGATGATCTGGTCGCCGCGGTCAGAGCGCTCGAGTTTGCCCTTGATGCGCACAAAGGCGTCGGACAGCTGCGCACCGGTCTCGGGATCGACCTCGCCGTACAGGTACCCCTCGGCCTCTTTATAGGTCTTGGGGAACACGACGACGGTGGCCTCGCCTTCCATGTCCTCGAGCTGCACGATGCCCATGGGGTCGCCGTTTTTGGTCACGCGCTTGGACACGCTCGAGACCATGCCGGCCCACCACAGCGCTTTGCCCTCGGGAATCTCCTGGTTGATGGTGCCGCCCGTAGGATTCTGAACTTCGTAGCCGGTGTCGATCTGCGAGAACGAGAAGTCGCGCGCTTTGCTGAGCGCATACTCAAACGGGCGCAGTGGGTGGTCCGAGACATAGATGCCCAGAACCTCTTTCTCCTGGCTCAGCTTAAGGTGGCGGTCCCATTCCTGGCCGTCCGGATCGGGCACGCTGACCTCGAAACCCGAGCCCTCAACATCACCAAACATGTCGAAGAACGAGGTCTGGCCGCTCGCGCGGTCCTTCTGGCGCTTTATCGCGGCGTCGATGATGTTCTCGGGGTTGTTCTTGTCCACAAAGTGCATCATCTGGCGGCGCGGATAGCCCGTGGAGTCGAAGGCACCTGCCTTGATCAGCGATTCGATCACGCGGCGGTTGGCCTGGCTCGAGTCCACGCGCTCGACAAAGTCGTGCAGCGTCTTAAACGGGCCGCCCGCCTCGCGCTCGGCGATAATCGCCTGCGCCACGCCGGTGCCCACGCCGCGGATGCCGGCCAGACCAAAGCGCACGCCTTCCTTGGTAGCCGTGAACTCGGTGCCGGACTCGTTGACATCTGGCGAAAGCACGGGGATGCCGTCGTGACGGCATGCCGAGACGTAGTGCACGATCTTGTCGGTCTTGCCCGTGTAGGACGTCAGAACGGCCGCCATGTACTCGTGCGGATAGTGCGCCTTGAGCCATGCCGTCTGCATAACCAGGATGGCGTAGCCGGCGGAGTGCGACTTGTTGAAGGCGTAGGACGCGAACTCGAGAACATCGTCCCAAATCTTCTGGGCGACCTCGCGCGTGTAGTTGTTCTTGATAGCGCCGTTCATCCAGTGGTCGTAGGTGGTCTCGTCCGAGCCATCCTCCCAGTGGAGCACCGTCGACGTGAGCAGCTTGATCTTTTTCTTAGCCACGGGCTTACGGATACGCGAGTCCGATTCGCCCTTGGAGAAGCCGCACATCTCGACGGAGATGAGCATAACCTGCTCCTGGTAGACCATGGTGCCGTAGGTTTCACCCAGGATGTCGTCCAGACGGTCGTCGTAGGAGACGGCCGGCTCCTTGCCGTTCATACGGTTGATGTAGGACGAGACCATGCCGGCGCCCAGCGGGCCCGGGCGGTACAGGGCGATCAATGCCACGACGTGCTTGTACTCGGTGGGCTTCATGTTCTTGATCGTGGCCGTCATGCCGGCGGACTCGACCTGGAAGACGCCGGCGGTATGACCGGAGCCCATGAGCTTAAAGATCTCGGGATCGTCAAAGGGGATCTCTTCCTCTTTGATGTCGATGCCGAAGTTCTTTTTGATGTTTGCCTTGGCCTTGGAGATAACCGTCAGCGTGCGCAGGCCCAAGAAGTCCATCTTGAGCAGGCCCATGTCGGCAACGGTATGGCCCTCGTACTGGGTAATCTCGACGCCGCCCTTGGTGTCGAGCTTGGTGGGCACATGCTCGTTGACGGGATCGCGGCAGATCAGAACGGCGCACGCGTGCACGCCCTCGCCACGGGTGAGGCCCTCGATCGAGAGCGCCGTGTCGATGATGCGGCGGGCGTCGTCATCCTTTTTATAGGCCTCGGCAAAGTCGGGGTTAAACAGATCCTCTTTGCCGGGTTGCTTTTCGAGCACCTGCTTGAGCTTGACCTTGGGGTCGCTCGAGACCATCTTGGACAGGCGCTGGCCCATGTAGACCGGATAGTCCAGCACGCGCGCGGCGTCGTTGATGGCCTGCTTGGCCTTGATGGTCGAGTAGGTGATGACGTGGGTGACCTTCTCGGGGCCGTAGAGCTGGCGAACGTGCTCCACGACCTCGAGGCGCCGCTCATCGTCGAAGTCCATATCGATATCGGGCATCTCGGTACGCTGCGGGGACAGGAACCTCTCGAACATCAGGCCGTTCTCGAGCGGGTCGAACGCGGTGATGTTCATGGCGTAGGCGACGATAGCGCCGGCGGCCGAGCCACGGCCGGGGCCGACGCCGATGCCGTTGTCCTTGGCCCATTGCACGTACTCGGCGACGATCAAGAAGTAGGCGGCAAAGCCCTTGTCGCAGATGACCTTGTATTCGTACTCAAAGCGCTCTTTGATGTTGACGCCGCCGATCTCGCGCGTGGCCCAGTCGTCACCGTAGTGCTGACGCAGGCCTTTCTCGCACTCGCGGCGGAACTGGCTCTCGTGCGTCTCTCCGGGATCGAGCAACGGGAAGCGCGGCAGGATGATAGAGTCCCAGTCCAGCTCAACGTAGCACTTGTCGGCGATCTCGAGCGTGTTGTCGCAGGCCTCGGGGCAATACGGGAACATCGCCCGCATCTCCTCCTCGGTCTTCATGTAAAACTCCGAGCCGGTCATGCGCATGCGGTTGGGGTCATCGACCTTGGCGTTCATGCCAATACACATGATGACGTCCTGCACGGGCGCATCCTCGCGGCGCAGGTAGTGGAAGTCGTTGGTGGCGATGACCTTGACGCCCACCTGCTTGGCGATATCGATGAGCGTGCGGTCCATCTGCTCGTCGGTCAGGCCGTTGTCGGTGGTGATGCCATGTTCCTGGATCTCGATGTAGAAGTCGCCGGGGTCGAAGGTATCGCGGAAGGTCTCGGCCCACTTGATGGCGCCCTCCATGTCACCGCGGTCGATGTATTTGGGGATGATGCCCGCGATGCAGGCGCTCGTGCAGATCATGCCCTTGGCGTGGCGGCGTAGGTTGTCGAGCGTCACGCGCGGCTTGTAGTAAAAGCCCTGCACGGCGGCCTCGGAAACCGTCTGCATCAGGTTGACGTAGCCTTCCTGGTCTTTGGCCAGAAGGATCATGTGGTAGAGCTCGGGCTTGTGGTCGCGGGCAAGGGTCTCGTCCGGCGTAAAGTAGACCTCGCAGCCAAAGATGGGCTTGATGACCAGAGGCGGCTTGAGCTCGTCGATATTGCCCTTCTCGTCCCACATGGCCATGTCCTTCACATACTGGGCATGCTCGCGCGGGTTTTCCTCGGGGTCGGGCTCCACCAGCTCGTCGCGGCGGTCCTTTTCCAAGAAGGCCTTGTCGTGGCTCCAGGTTTTGTACTCGGGCGTGTTGTGATTGACGGCGTCGCAGGCCAGCGCCAGGTCGGGCACGCCATACATGTAGCCGTGGTCGGTAATGGCCACGGCGGGCATGCCAAGTTCAACGGCACGATTGACCATATCCTGGATACGGGTTGCGCCGTCGAGCATGGAGAAAACAGTGTGATTGTGCAGATGGACGAATGCCATGTGATGAGCTCCGATGCGGGTTCGTGTTCTGACTGAACGATTTTACCGCACGGCGCGGACGGCACCCGAACCTAGCCAAACCAACACGGCTCCTCTTGCAGTTGCGGTGAAATGCGGACTGTTTGGCGGCTTTTTTGGCCAAAACAGTCCGTATTCCACCGCAAGTTATCTGAGGGCTAGAGATTGTAGGTGACTACTTGAGGTTCGGCGGGTTCGACGAAGATGGCTGGATTCGTCTGCTCCACGCGAACGAACTTGACCGTCACCGCCTCAACGCCCGCCTTGTGCAACACGTCGGCGTAGACGCGCGCCTGCAGGGCGTGCTTCTCGAGCAGCTGTTCCGGCGTCTCATCCGACGTGCCACCCGTCTTGTAGTCGATGACCAGTGCGCGTGACGAATCCGCCGGGTCGGTGGCCAGTGCATCGATGGCGCCCTCGGCATAGGCACCGTAGCGAGCGATGTCCTCGTCCTCGCAGCCCAGCGAAAAGAACGGCACCTCGGCGCGAACGCACGGCCACGCGAGCAGGTCGGCACGAACAGCCGACTTGAGCCAGCGGTTCAGGGCAACGTCGAAGCGTTCGCGCTGCTCCGGCGTCAGGCGCCACAGACGCGCCAGTGCATCGGCGCGCGCAGCGGGCAACGCGTCGGCACCCATCTCGATGAGCCACTGGCAGGCGGCGTGGAACGCCGAGCCCAGCGCCATGGGGTTGCCGGCGGGCTCAACGACGGCCACGTCCGCATCGGCCATCTCCGAGCCATCCGACTCTGCATCATCGCCAGCCTCGTCCATGGGCACGTGCGCCTCGGCGGCACGGTCCTCGGACTCGGCATGCAGCGCCGCGGCAATTGACGAGTAGCTGTACGAATCGCGCTCCGGATACGGGCAGGTGCCCATGCGCACGCCCACCGCCTGGGGATACACGAGCTCAAACGCATCGGGCTCGGGGTCGGCAGGACCGGGAACGGCGGCGCGGGCATCTGCACCGGCACCCTCCGGCTCCGCATCGCCGCGGACAAGCCTGCCCTCGGCATCCAGCGAAGCGTTTGCCTCAAACGCCTGCTCGCCAAAGGTAAAGTCCGTGAGCGAAATGAGCTCGTAGTCGCCCGGCTGGGAGTTGTCGAACACCAGGCGGTCGCTATCGAGCTGCGGCGTGTCCAGAGCGTCGGTCGGCAAAATACGGCGCAGCACGTCGTAGGTCAGATCCGTCTCGACATCGAAGGTCGGCGCCGTCACCTTGCCACGGCTCACACCGGCATCCATCGCCAGAATGACCAGCTCGCGTGCTCGCGTCATGGCGACATAGAGCAGGCGGGCCCGCTCCTCGAGCGAGAGCTGCAGGTCGTCGTTGCGCAGGCGAGCAAATGCCTCGGCGGGAGAACCCGTCGCACAAACGTCCTCCATGAGCTCCGGCGGCAGCCACAGCGACGTGCCCTTGCCCTTAAACGCATGCTCAAACTGCTTTTTGACGTCGTCGCCCTTCACAAAGGTTCCGTCGGCGAGCTTAACGCCGTCGAAGCGTGCCGGCAGTGCCACGACCTGCGCTCCGCCATCGACGCGACCCATCTGTGCCGCACCCGAGGACTTACGCACGCCAAAGCACTCGGCGACCGCCACGACCGGATATTCCAGACCCTTGGAGGCATGCACCGTCATGATGCGTACCGCGCCGTCACCCTCCTCGTTGAGCGCGCCCGGGGCCTCCTTGCCCGCCAAGAAGCGGTCGAAGGCCAGCGCGATGGAACGCGGCGAGTTGCCGAACTCGGCCTCAGCCTCAGCCACGGCGTCGAGCGCCTTGAGCACGTTGGCGGCAATGGCCTTGCCCTCGGGGCCGCGCTGCGCCAGGCGCACAAACCAGCCGGAGGCGTTGACCACGTCGCGCGCGATGGCGGCGAACGAATCGCGGCCCGCGCGACGAAGCGCATACCGCAGCACCTCGCGGGCGCGCTTCACAAGCGGCAAGTCTTGCAAACCCGGCACGTCGGAATCGCTCATGATGCCCATGTCGATATTCCGGCGCGAGGTCTCCCCTGTCTCGCTATCGAGCTTGGTCGCCAGCGCCAGGAACTCCTGAGCGCCGAGCGCAAACATCGGCGAGGCGAGCAGCGGCATAAGGCCCCGCGCCGTATCGGCCGGATTGGCGAGCGCACAAACCAGGGCGCGCACCGTCTGCACCTCGGCTGCTTGGGCAAAGACCGAGCCGCCCGCGATGACGCAGTCGAGCCCCTGATCGCGGAAGGCCTGGGCGTAGACGTCGGCGTTGGTCATGCGGCCCAGCAGCAGTACCATGCCGCCCTGGGGCTGGCCGGCATCGGCAAGCGCGCGGAAGCGCTCGGCGATCGCACGGGCCTTGGCCTGTGTGCGCTCCTGCATACTACCGCCGGCAACAAAGAGGGCCTGGCGGCGCGAGGCGTCCGCCACCAGCGTGTCCTTGCGGCCGTCGCTCGCCTCAAGATCCAAAAAGCCCTGCATCAGGCCGCCGTCATCGCCGTCGAAGACGCGCGCCACGTAACGCAGCACCTCGTCATGGCTGCGGAAGTTGCGCACGAGTTTAACGAGTTCGCCGGCAGGGGCATCGGCCACGGCAGTCGCCTCGGACGCGGCAGACGAGCCCACCTTGCGCTCCTGGCGGCGAAACACCTCGACCTCGGCGCCACGGAAGCGGTAGATCGACTGCTGCGCATCGCCCACGGTGCACAGCGCGCGCTCCCCCGCGCCCGTCAGATAGCGAATCAAATCGACCTGCATCTGATCGGTATCCTGGAACTCATCGATCATGACCATCTTAAAGCGGCCCTCGTACGCAGCACGGATGGCTGGGTAATCGCGCAGGGCCTCGTAGGCCATACGCAGCAGGTCGTTATTATCGAGGGCGGACTGGGCAGCCTTCAATGCGCGATACTCGGCCTCGACGGAACGGGCCAGGCCCACCAGCGCATCGAGCGCCGGGCCACCGCAGGCAAGCACGATATTGATAAACGCATCGGCGGCCTCGGCCTTGAGCAGCTCGACCTGCTCCTTGGGGAATGCCTTGCTCGCGCGCGGCATGGTGCACGACATCATGAGTCGCGCCGCATCGACCATGGTCTTGCCGCTCGCCTCGAACGCGTCGATGGCATCGAGCGCCACCTGCGCCTTCTCGGTCGCGGCCTTGCTTGCGCCCAGCGCCGCGCGATAGGCATCGGCGAGTGCAGAGGTATCGGCCTGGCCGCGCGCCACGCGCACGTCGTCCATACCGCCCGGCAACTGACTCGACAGCTCCAGCAGGTCGCGCACCAGACCCTTGATGGTCGTACCGGCGCCAAAGGAACCGCCCTCGCCCGCCATGGGATACCAGGCGTAGAGGGCCTTGAGCGATGCCGCGAGCTCGGGGGCGGCATCGGGCGCCGTTGCGCGACCCAGCACATGCTCGACAGCCTGATCCATGAGCTCGTCGGTATCGGTGAGCACTGTGAACTCGGGATCGATGCCCAGCTCCAGCGCGTGCGCGCGCAGGATACGCGAGCACATGCCGTGAATGGTCGAGATCCACGCGTCGTCGACGGTCAGTGCTTCCTCGTCCATGCCCTCGTCGATGAGCGCGCGGCGCACGCGGTCACGAATCTCGGCCGCGGCATCTTTGGTAAAGGTAATAGCGAGCACCTGGTCCAGATGCTCAACGAACGGACCGGATTCGGGAGAGAGTGCGTAGACGATGCGGCGCGTGAGGGTAAAGGTCTTGCCCGAACCGGCGCCCGCCGAGACAAACAGCGGACGGTCGAGCGTTTTGACGATCTGCAGCTGTTGCGGCATCAAAGTCGAAAGATCCATGGTCTACACGTCCCTCCTTACAAACGTTCCTTCGTGGTTATACGAGCAGCGCGCATGCGCGGCCTGAGCCGACGTCGGGTCGACGGCGGCAACGTTGCCCGCCTCGAGCTCGCGCAGACGCTCGGCGATGCCGGTCTCCACGCGATCGAGCAGGGCGTCGAAGTCCATGCTGCCACCCTCGCCGGGGAAACCTTTCTTAAGGCCCGGGATGCGACCGTCACCACGCTCCTCCTCGAGCAGCTCGGCACTCGCTGCGCCTCGCAACGCCGGTTTGCCGCCCTTGGTCGAAAAGTAGAGCGCCGCGCGGGTGTCCAAATCCAGCGCTCGGCGCATGGCCTGGGCGTAGATGAGCGTCTGGGTATGTGGTGGCAACCAGCGCGGATCGTCGATGGGCGCCGTGCCCGATTCCTCGTCACGCACCGTGGGGTCGGCGAGCTTAAACTCCTCAACGCCCGTGCGATGCTTGTAGTCGATCACCACGGCACGATTCTCGGCGTCCACGTCCACGCGGTCGATGCGCCCGCCAAGCGGCCAACCGGCATACTCGACCTTGAGCTCGTTGAAGGCGAACTCCAGGTAGCGCGGGGCAAAGGGGGCAAGTGCCTCGGACTCGTAGGCAAGCACACCCTCCAGCTGCGGCAAGATCTCGGCCACCTGGCGTTCCTCCACCGCAGAGAGCGGCACCAGCGGGCCCTCCGTGCCGCGCTTGCCGGCGTGCTCGGCCAACGTCTCGTCAAAGACCTCGTGCAGCAGCTCCTGTGCACGCGGCAGATTCTCGGGCGTCACGCGCTCCATGCCCTCTTGGGGCAGACGGGCATGCAGATGCTCCAGCACGTCGTGGACAAAGTTGCCCTTCTCCATGTTGCCAAAGCCCGCGTCGATCGACTGGGGCTTGACGCGATACGACACGAACCAGCACAGTGGGCAGGTAGAATAGGCCTCGATCTGCGAGGCGGACGTCAGACGCGGCACGAGCGGCGCGTCCTCACCCTCGCCATCGCGACGGCGCAGGACCAAATACGGCACGGCCTCGGCACTCAGATGCTGAGGGGCTTCACAGGTCACACGCTCGCGCTTGAGGCCTTCACCTGCCGCGGGATCAAAGTCGGCGATGATATCGCCCTCGCCCACGCACGTGGGCTTGGCAGCGCCAGCGGCCTCGGCATGTGCCCGCAGCTCGGTCCATACGGCTGCCGGGTAGCACTCGCGCGCCTGGCGATCGTGTGTCACGCGGGCAAGCGCGACCGGACCGCTCGTCGCCTGCATTGCACGGCCAAAGCGCACGCGCAGCAGGGCGGCGGGCTCCAAAGACACGCCGTCGCGGCGCAGCTCGGCCGTCAACGTGGCAAGCGGGCCCTCTTCGTGCGAAAGCGGATAGCTGTCCAGGTCGACATCGGCAAACAGCACGGCATCGTAGCCGCCAGGACGCAAAACCGACGCATCGGCAAGCGACACGAAGCGCACTTGCGCCCGTGGCGTGCGATCGACCTCGTAGGTCTCGTAATCGTAAGCGGTGCTGCGCTTGTCCACCCTGGTTCGAACGCCGTCGAGAACCGGCACGGTCGCGGCCTGCGACACGTCGAGCGCGCGAGCATCGTTCATAAGGATGTCGATGGCATGGCGCAGCAAAGCCGTCTCTGCCTGGCGACGGGCCTGGCCGTCAAGACCGCCTAGAGCGCGATCGGGCAGCGCCTCTGCAACGGCGAGCATGGCCTTGAGCGCCGTCACGGGTTTGTCGCGCCACAGCGCCTGAAACACGTCCGAGACCACGCACGGCACATTCTTAAACCAGTTATCGTCGTTGGCGGCCTTGCGGGCGCCCCTCACCTGGCCCTGCACACTCTGCAGCAGGCTCTTGACGCCCGCAGTGGTCTTGCTGCGCGACAGGCGCATGTTCTTGTCGAAGCCGCGGGCGCTCGCGGCGTCAGTACCCGAAAGCGGGCTATAAATCCAGTCGGTAAGCTCTGGAGCGGGCCACCACTCGGTCTTGGAAGCGGTGCCCTCGTCGGCGGCTTTCATACGCTCGATCAGGTTGGCGAGCGCCGTAAACTGCCTGCCCGCGACGGACTGGGAAAACGCCGTGAACTCGGTCGTCTCGGACGCAATGTGACGCGCCGCCAGACGAGAGGCGAGCTCACCGAACAGCTGGGATGCCCGGGCAGAAACAACGAGCACGCGCACAGGGTCGGCGGGCGTTGCAGTAGCTTTATCGGCCTTGGACTCCTTGTGCGCTTTCACCAACTTATCGATGGCGTCCGCATAGACATGAGCACGGGCATGGGGGCCGGCGACCTCAATAAAGGCAGGCTGAGCGGCGGCCCCGCAAGCGACATCAGACGCGACGGCGTCCTCCCCCAGCGGCGCGATCTCAAACAGCACACCGCGGGCATCAAAGGCGGCAGCAAGTTCCTCGCGCATTGCCGCCTGCTCGCAGGCAAGCAGCACGACGACCTCTCCCCCATTGTTCGCCACGGCAGACAGCAGCTCGAGTAGACCGTGCGTAAACGACGTGATACCGCGCACGCATACGGCGCGGGCGCACGCCGGCAGGCCATCGGCCAGGGCACCGGCCATAATGTCGGCTGCCTCGCAGGGCTCGACCATATCTCGACGGTCCAAACCGCCCGCGTAGGCACGCAAAAGCTCGAATACGCGAGCCTCGGCGTCGCTCTTGGGATCGGGACGGCAAACGTCGCCGCAGCAGCGCTCGGCACCCGTCCCCGCTACGCCCGGCAGCACATCGCGGGCCATGCGCGCGAGCATGCGCACCGTGCCCTGGCTGCGCGAAAGTGGCTGCAGGTCGGCATCATCGAGGCGCGTGACCATGTCCGAAAACAGCATCTGTCGCTGCAGGTTGTCGACGAAACCGCGCCCGTCGCCCAAAAGCTCCCAAAGCGAGCGAAGCCACGATGTAGGCGTCTTGTAGTCGATACCCAGCGAAACGCCGGCTTCCGCCGCATCATGACGGCACAGGTCGAGCTCGGCAAACGTTGGTGCCAGCAACACGGCACGCCCGTGACGGGCAATAAGGTCGGCAAGCAGCGCCGACTCGGCATCGCTCAAATCCGTGCCGGCATTGGTGGTATAGATTCGAACAGGCATGGTCCTCCGCTCAAACTGTTCGCAATAATCAATGCATCCATCCTACCCGCCCAAGCGGACACATTGCCACCGCAGCTCCATCTTTTGGTACAAAGCAACCTGGCCCCAACGAACCAGCCGATTGCGGGCATATAAAAACCGCCCCCGGAGGAGCGGTTTTGAACAATTGGTTTTGCGCGGCCTACTCGCCATCCTCCAACTTAATGAGGATCTTGCGGTAGCCACCGTACTCGCCGTTCAGCGCCTTTGAAACGCGGCTCACCGTGGTGGACGAAGCGCCGGTACGGGCCTGAACCTCAACATAAGGCTCGCCCTCGTCCAAATAGCGCGCAACCTGCAAACGCTGAGAAAGGTCGCAAATCTCGCGCGGCGTGCAGATATCGGTCAAAAACGCTTGGATATCCTTCTCGTCGTCCAAAAGGCTAAATGCGTGGACCAGCTGCTTGACATCAGGCTTGTCAAACATGTTCTCGATATTCATCGATCACCGCCAAACCCGCCAAAAGGCATCGAAGTTGATACTGACATCGGGCATCGTTCGCCCGTTCCATGCAATAGGGCAACGCCTGTGGCTTTTGCCCGTAGCAGTGTAGCACACCACCAAACTAAAGCGACAAGACTCTCTGCCAGCGGCGCGTTTTTCAGGACGAACGCCGTTTAGAAACCATATGCGCACGTAAGCTCCACGAATATTTGAGACAATGGGCGCCCAAACACCGCGGCGCGCCCGCGCAACCATCCAGGTCGCCGCCGCAAGCCGCTTCACGCGACGCCAGCAACCCCGGCGCAAGAAAGGATTCACGCCATGCGCTTTATGCTTAACTGGCTCTTCACCTCGATCGCCATCGCGATCGCCACGTTCCTCGTCCCCGGTATCCAACCCTTCGGCTTTGCCGAGACCTGGGTCTGCTTTGCCTTTGTGGGACTGTTCCTGAACATTGTCGATTCGTTCGTCAAACCGTTCCTGACGGTCATCTCGCTGCCGCTCACGATCATTACGCTGGGCATTTTCCAGCTTGTCGTCAACAGCTTTATGCTTGAGCTCGCGAGCTACCTGTCGGTCAACCTGCTGGGCGTCGGCATCTCCATCGCCAGCTTTGGATCGGCCTTTATGGGCAGCATCCTGGTGTCCATCACGCGCAGCATCCTCGACAGCATCGCCGAGGACTAAAACGGCCATTCCGACCGTGTCCGTCTCAACAGCCCAAAACGAAGGCCGCCCATCGCAAAAATGGGCGGCCTTCTTATTTGTCAATCCTCAGAAGGCAAGAAAATCTACCATTTCCACCCCGTCCCCAAATGGCAGGTGGGCTAGATGACGTAGTCGTAGCCTTCGCTGGGGGCGACGAGCTGGTCGAGCGTCACGCCGTCGAGGTAGTCGTTGATGAGCTTGTCCAGGTTCTTCCACACATCGAGCGTGGGACACTCATCCGAGCGCGAGCAGCCCTTGCAGTCGCCATCCAGGCAGGCGACCGGCGCCAGACTACCCTCGGTCAGGCGCAGGATCTCGCCCACCGTGTACTGCTCGGGCGGACGCGTGAGCACATAGCCGCCGCCCTTGCCACGCATGCCCGAAAGCATGTTGGCGCGCACGAGCGTAGCCAAGATGTTCTCGAGATATTTCTCGGAAATCCCCTGTCGCGCCGCGATCTCTTTGAGCGGGATGCGACCGGCCGCCTGGTGCTCGGCCAGATCGACCATAACGCGCAGGGCGTACCTGCCCTTAGTAGAAACCAACATATATAGTGCTGCCTTTCGGTCTTTTAGTCCGTTGAAATTCTAGCCGAAAAATTGGGTTTGAAAATACCCGTTCCGGTCAAGATGGTTAATCGACTCGTAATAATCTTCTATTTCCTATTGCATTACTAGGCTTTAGTGTCTACTATGCTTGCCAACAGCTAAACGAACAACCTATAAGGTTTATGGGTTTAGCTGCTAGACACACCGTAAAACCACACGGCAACCAGCAACTTGAACACTTTGGAGGTTCACCATGAGCAAGGTTTACACGTCCATCGATCAGCTTATCGGCCACACCCCGCTTCTGGAGCTCACCCACTTTGAGGCCGACGAGGACCTCAAGGCTCGCGTGCTCGTCAAACTGGAATACTTCAACCCCGCCGGATCCGTTAAAGACCGCGTCGCCAAGAACATGATTGACGAGGCCGAGAAGGCAGGCAAGCTCGTGCGCGGCGGCGACTACACCATCATCGAGCCCACGAGCGGCAACACCGGCGTCGGCATCGCCTCGGTGGCGGCGGCTCGCGGCTACAAGGTGATCATCACCATGCCCGAGACCATGTCCGTCGAGCGCCGCAAGCTGATGCAGGCATACGGTGCGCAGCTCGTGCTCACCGACGGCTCCAAGGGCATGAAGGGCGCTATCGCCAAGGCCGAGGAGCTGCAGAAGGAGACTCCCAACAGCATCATCGCCGGCCAGTTTGTGAATCCCGCCAACCCGGCCATTCACAAGACCACGACCGGCCCCGAGATCTGGGACGACACCGACGGTCAGGTCGACATCTTCGTCGCCGGCGTTGGCACCGGTGGTACCGTGACCGGCGTGGGCGAGTTCCTCAAGGAGCAGAACCCCGAGATTAAGGTCGTCGCCGTCGAGCCCGCCACCTCCCCGGTGCTCTCTAAGGGCCAGGCTGGTCCGC
Organism: uncultured Collinsella sp.; assembly: GCA_958407545.1. GTDB lineage: Bacteria > Actinomycetota > Coriobacteriia > Coriobacteriales > Coriobacteriaceae > Collinsella. Next base: position 30,355 of record CATYJA010000009.1, read on the forward strand.
ACAAGATCCAGGGCATCGGCGCCGGCTTTGTGCCCGACGTCCTCGACACCCAGGTCTACGACGAGATCATCCCCGTCGAGAACGACGACGCCTTTGCCACCGGCCGCGCCGTGGGCCACAAGGAGGGCGTGCTCGTGGGCATTTCGTCCGGTGCCGCCGTGTGGGCCGCACTGCAACTGGCCAAGCGTCCCGAGAACGAGGGTAAGACCATCGTGGCCCTGCTTGCCGACACCGGCGAGCGCTACCTGTCCACGGCGCTCTTCCAGGACTAAGGTCTGTCGCCCATAGGTTGAGCTCAGGGACGAGCCGGTCTCCTCTCTCCCGGCAGCCTGAGCCCATCCAATCAGGGTGTCCCACGAGACGTCCGAACTTGCTACAATGTCTGCGGCGCGGAACCAGCCTCCCGCGCCGCTTTTCTTTTTTGGCCACATGCCACCAAGGAGAACCTCCCCATGCACAACAAGCGCGTGCTCGTCGCCATGAGCGGCGGCGTCGATTCCAGCGTGACCGCGTATCTGCTCAAAAGTCAGGGTTACGAATGTGTCGGTGCCACCATGCGCCTCACCTGCCCCGCACCCGATCCCGCAACAGGCATGAGTAAGGTCGACCGCGATATCGCCGATGCAAAGGCCGTCGCCGAGCGCCTGGGGATACCCCATCACGTGCTCGACCTGCAGCAGACCTTCGACCGCAACGTTATCGAGCGCTTCGTGACTGCCTACCAGGAAGGACTGACGCCCAACCCGTGCATCATCTGCAACCGCCATATTAAGTTTGGCGCGTTGCTCGATGCAGCGCTCGATACGGGCTGCGACTACATCGCCACAGGTCACTACGCCAAAACGAGCCAGGCGTCCGACGGCACCTGGCAGCTGTACCGTGGCGAGGACCCCAAGAAGGACCAAAGCTACTTTTTGTATTCGCTTACGCAGGAGCGCCTGGCACGCACAATCTTTCCGCTGGCAGGCCTGGACAAGGAGCACGACGTGCGCCGCATTGCCGCCGAGCAGGGCTTCATCAACGCCAAGAAGGCCGAAAGCGAGGATATCTGCTTTATTCCAGACGGCGACTACGCGGGCTATATCGAGCACCGCTGCGGACATGCCGCTGCACCGGGCGACATTGTGTGGCGCGACGGCAGCGTGGTCGGACGCCATAACGGCGCGTTGCGCTATACCATCGGCCAGCGCAAGGGCTTGGGCGTCGCGATGGCGCATCCCGTGTATGTGACGGGCGTCGATGCCGCCAACAACACCGTGCATCTGGGCGAGGCCGAGGACCTAACGGCCACAGCACTCACGGCCGACGACTGGATCTGGAGCGCCCCTGCCGACCGCATGGAGGCAGAACTCGATGCCGGCGGCATTCGCGTGGGCGCCAAGTACCGCTACCGTCAGAAAGACCAGGCAGCAACCCTTACGCGCGGCGAAGACGGGCAAATGCTGCTGACTTTTGACGAGCCGCAGCGCGCCATCGCCCCCGGCCAGGCCGTTGTAGTCTACCACGGCGACATCGTCCTCGGCGGCGGCACGGTGACCGGCGCACTTAAGTAGCCCCATCCCCTTCATAAATTGCGGTGAAATAGGGACTGCTTATGCGTTTCAAATGCAAAAACAGTCCCTATTTCACCGCAACGCACAAGAGCGCCCCTGCCGGCAACGTTATACCGGCTAGTGCGCTCTTAACTTGCCACGCGCTATAAATGCGCCTAACGCTGTACGTAGGCGCGAACCAGCTCGTAGGTATTGCGCACGCCGTCGATGTGGCTGCGCTCGTAGTTGTGGCTCGCGTACACGCCGGGGCCGATCAGGCCGTGACGGATGTCGTAGCCGGCGGAAAGCGTGGCCTCAACGTCCGAGCCGTAATGCGGGTACACGTCGATAGCGTAATCGAGCTCAAGCTCGCGCGCGATATTGGACAGCGTGGTCACCAGGTCGTAGTTGTACGGACCGCCCGAATCCTTGGCGCAGATCGACACCATGCGCTCGGTGCAGCCCAGGTCATCGCCCACGCAACCCATGTCAACGCTAATCATCTCGCGCGTGTCGGCCGGCACGAAGGCGCCGCCGTGGCCCACCTCCTCGTACACGGTAAAGAGCAGCGAAACCTTACGCGAAAGCGTCACCTCGCCAGCGGCGACGGCACGCGCCAAGCCCAGCAAAATGGCGGCCGATAGCTTGTCATCCAGGAAGCGGCTCTTAATGTAGCCGCTCTCCGTCACCGTCGTGCGAGGATCCATAGCAATGATGTCGCCGGTCTGAATACCCAGCTCGAGCACATCGTCCTTGCTGTCGACGTTCTCGTCGAGCAAGATCTCCATGTTCTTCTCGATGGTCTTGACCGGCTCGTCGGCCACGTGCGCCGAAGGCTCGGTGTTAAGAACCACGCCCGTGTAGACATTGCCGTCGCGCGTGTAGACGGTGCAGTTCTCGCCATCGGCCGTAGACCACTGATGCCCACCGAGCGTCGTGGGGCGCAGGCGGCCATTGTCCTTAATGGAACGCACCATGGCGCCTAGGGTATCGACATGGCTCGCCAGTACGAGCGGCTCGCCCTCGCCACCAAGCTCAACGAGCACGTTACCCTTATTAGAACGCTCAGGCCCAAATCCCATATCGCGCAGGGTCTCCATCAGATAATCAGTCGCCGCACGGGTATAGCCGGTAGGCGAAGCAATAGAAGTCAGCGTCTTAAGCTGTCCTGCGATATAGGAGAGCGTCTCCTCTAGAGAAGCATCAATATTAGAAGTCATATGCATCCTTCCAAGTAAAACTAAGACCGAGTCCCGATTTTAACCGTTCTGCACGTGCAATGCCCCAGGAGCCGAGCCGCCTCCAGACGTCCCCGCACCGGTTTTGTGCACGTGCACGGTTTACAATCTCAATCTTGCATAAATCCTATTGGTATTTGCATAGAAATGAGGCATCTTTTTGCTTCGTCTCAGGGTGCCCCACCTTGGACCGTGCAAAAAACGGAGTATTCAGCACCGTGGGGGTAGCGCGCAGAGTCGTGGTGTAAGAAGCAAGGGAGGGCCATCGCCTAGAAT
>CATYJA010000010.1:0-31071 GCA_958407545.1 uncultured Collinsella sp.
GCAACGCGTTGCGCTGAGTCCTGAGGCTGTTGCAATGAAAATGAGAATCAAGGCGTCGATGATGTTGAGATAGTGCCCGCACTCTTGATAGATGCTGTTGTAGTTCTGGGAGATATAATAGGCATCATATCGGTGGCTGCCGAGTTCGTCGCCATACTGCGCGACGTACTTATCGAATGCCTCTTTCTCCTGGGTATAGAGGCCGGTGTAGGGCCAGCCGAGGGTATCCTCGGTCTCTCCGCCGGTATATGCACCGCCGCCGCCGGCAAGATTTTCACCGTTATCATAGTAGCAGCCAGAGTGTCCCCAGATGTTCGATGAATACGATGTATTGAGGGCTGCTGCCACAGTCATGCGGAGGCTGACGCTGAGCGCCGACTGACCGTTCGCCTTGCGGAGGTTGTTCTGGGTATCGAGGTAGGTCAGGGCGTTGCGCATCTGCTCCAAGGAAAGTGGATTGGTGTCGCGAGACATGTCATGATCGACGTACTTGTCATACCATTCGGCCTTGTCATCGGCACCTGTCAGCATCGATACGGCGTCCTGGGCGTTCTTTTTCTGCGTGGCTGTGAACTGGCTGCCGCCGATGATGTAGTTCATGAAGCCGAACATACCTTGACTGATGATTTCCTGGTCAACGGTCATGTTGGACTTTAGGTCTGCAATCTGCTGCTCAAGAGCCTCAACCTGGGCATTAGCAGCGTCATAAGCCTTTTCCGCAGCGTTCGAAGCGGCGCAGGCTGCCTCCCACTCGCTGCGCTTCTGCTTGCGAACTTCGACAAGCTTATCGTACGCGGTCTTCTTGTCTGCTTCGGTCTGCTGCGCCTTCTCGTATGCGGCCTTGGCGGCGTCGCGCTTGCTGGCGGCGGCGTTGTACTCCTTGTTTGCCGCACCGTATGCAGACTGGGCAGATGCCACAGCAGCGTTGGCGGCGTTGGCCTTCTCCTGCGCGGCAGCGACGGCAGCCTGGGCGGCCTGCAGATTTGTCTGTGCGGTGGCGTCGGCATCCGTCGCGGCATTGAGCTCCGCCTGTGCGGTCTTGAGCTCACCAGCAGCAGCGTTCTTGGCGGCCTCAAGCGCACTCAGGTCAACACCCGTACCCGAGACGGCAGCATCGAGCGCGGCCTGCGCCTGGTTGAACTTCTGCTGGGCGTTATCGCGCGCGGTGGTTGCGGCTGCGAGAGCAGCGGCAGTCTCCTGCTTCTTGGCCTGGGCAGTCGTCAAAGCTGTCTCGGTATTCTGCTTTTCCTGCTGGGCGCTGGCCTCGGCAGCCTTGGCCTGGTCCAGATTGTCCTGTGCAGTAGTAACGGCCTTATTGGCGTCATCGAGCTTTGCCTGCGCGTCCTCGACGGCCTTCTTGGCGGCCTCGTACTCGTCCATACCCATGGCCTCGAGCTTGGCCTGGGCATCATCGAGGGCCTTCTTGGCCTCATCCTGCTTTGCCTTGGCGTCCTTGAGCGCCTGGGTCTTATCCTCGACACTCTTGTTGGCTTGATCGAGCTGATCGTTCAGGTCGCCCAGCTTCTTCTGCTGCTGCTCGGTCTTTTCGACGGCGGCTTTGAGCTCGTCAATCTTCTCCTGGAGCGCGGCGACTTCTGCTGCGTTCTGCTCGATTTCGTTGTCGCTCACAGCCTGCGAGGCCTGATTCTTTTGCTGCTGCGCCTGCTTTTGAGACTGGCCCGCCGCGTCGGCCTTCTTCTGGGCGGCATCGTAGGCGGCCTGAGCGTCCTTGAGCTGCTTTGCCGACTCCTCGGCCAGCTGGGCAGCCGTCTTTACGACCGCTTGGTTACCGGCGGCAACGGTGTTCTCTACAGAACTACCCCCCCCCTGAACAGAATCGCCGTTATCGGTTGACGGTGCGGCGATTGCCGCCAGCGGCGACATGAGCGGCTGAGCGATGAGGCCCGCCGTCAAAACGGTTGCGACGGCGCGGTTGGCAACGCCCTTGACGTTGACAGTCTTGGCCCGAGGCTCAAAGTGTTGTGGACTGTAGTTTGCCATGGCTTTCTCCCTTTGACACGGATGTATCCATACGCTTCAAAATGTAGGAGCTGATTTTTGAATTCTGTTGCGCAACATTGGCGACCAGCGTATTTTTTGAAATTCACGCTCTCGTGCTTCACAGTTTCGTCACATTTGAAGGAGCTGGTGCATCATATTCTCGCGGGATGGAATTGAGCCTGTGATTTGCATTTGCTCCCGCGTCATCCGCCCTATCGGATTCCGCATCCAACAGACACCCCGCCCGCCACGGTGTAGAGTTAGGACAACGGGCGCGTTGCGCGGACCGCGCTGGAACGAGGTGGACATGGAACTCGACAAACAACAGATCAAGCGACTACGCGAACGCCATCACCGGCGCCACGGCATCCGCCCTGCCCATAGTGAGGCTGCCGAGCAGGCTGGTCGCTTTTTAAAGCGCGCGTTCAACATTCGCGAGGGACGCGCGCCCTATCACGTGATCCGCAAGCGTTTTGTAAACGGAGCGCGTCTGACTGGCTCCCACCTGTGTATCCTCATCATCGCCATGCTCATCGCAAGCATCGGCCTCGATATCGATTCGGACATCGCCATCGTGGGCGCCATGCTCATCTGCCCGCTCATGGGCTCGGTCCTTGCCATGGCATACGGCATCGCCACGCTCGACCGCGAGATCACCCTTGAGGCCGTCGCGAGCTTGGCTCTACAGATGGCCTTTTGCCTGGTCACGTCCACGTTGTACTTTAAGCTCTCGCCCCTTGGCACCACCACGGCCGCCATCATCGACAATTCGACACCGACTGTTTGGGACCTTGCCGTCGCGCTCGCGGGCGGCTTTGCGGGTGGCCTGGGCAACTCGCGCGACCAGGAACCCGCCACGCTCATCGCCGGCGTGGCCGTGGCGACCGCGCTCATGCCGCCCCTGTGCGCGGCGGGCTATGGCATCGCCATCGCGAGCGGGTCGCTGTTCCTCTCAGCCCTCTACGAGTTTGGCATCAACGTCGTCTTTATCGCGCTGGCGGCCGAAGCCGTATTGCTTCTTTTACGTGTACCGCTCAAGCGTGATCTCAACGGCGACGGCATTGTGACCGCCGAGGAAAACGCCGAGGTCGACGAGCTGTCACGCAAGGTGCGCCGCCGCATTATTGTGGGCACGGTAGTCTTTGCCATCCCCTGCATCGTTATGACCGCGGGTTCCATTGGCTCGGCGCAGGCCGGCGTGCAGGACGGCTACGGCGTCACCGAAACCACGCGCGAGCTTGCGGCGGTGCTGCCGGGCTTTAAAGATTACACCGTCGCCGTCGAGACCTCGGCTACCGAAGGGAACGAGGAAGGCATCGTCGAGCGCGAGATTGTCGCCCATGTGACGACAGGCGAGGCGCTTGGGGCACACGACCGTTACGTCGCCCGCAAGCTCATCGACCTCAACGTGCCTGAACTCGACCGCGTGGAGTTCGATGTGAAGTAATGCGGAGCATGGGATGGCTCCCGCGCACAGGCGCAAGTCGCGGCGAGGCTCAGACGCGACGCAGGCACAAGCAAAAAACGGGACGTAGTTCACGTCCGCGCCCCGCTCGCTGTTTTATTGCCGTGAATCAGACGTCCGCATCGACATCGCCAGACTCCACCGTAAACGCCGGATCGGTGCTCACAAGATAAAATCGGGTCACCTCAGTATTTCTAATTAGGTAAATCTGCCCCTGATTGCGTCGGCGCGATATATACGCAACGTGAACCGTGCCGAATTCTTCGCCGTTTTCCTTCTTTAATACCAGGATATTGGGATCGTCCGTACGCTTAAACTGCCCGTCAACGCTGCTTCCGTCTTTGTTGACCAGTTGCCATCGACAGCCATCCTCCTCAAGAAAGGCCAGGGTTTCCCGACTCGTTTTGTCATCCCGATAGTAACCGTCAACGGCAAACCCTTCGGAAGCGCATTCCTGCATATAGGACGTTTCTCGGCTTATAGCAAACAGCCCTGTAGCGCCCAAGAGCACAGCTAGGCAGACCACTGCAAGGGCTATCGAAATAACACGGCGACCCATGTTAGCCCAACCGATAGTTGTTTAACGGAGCGCGAAACATACCTGGAACCTCCGATGTCAGGGGGAACGTCGCCAGCAGGCTGGCGACAACTATATGTTTCTGACATCAAACCATATGGCTACCACTCGCGGAGGGGGCATCGGCGAACGGCGTGTTTTCATACTCCATTGGTCAAACCTAAGCGCGGCCCTACAGCTCGTACTTGTACACGCGGTAGATGTACTTTTCGGCTTCCATCTCGTAGGTGGCGATGGCCAGATCGTAGCGGTCGTCTCGTCGTTTGGCAGATAGGTCACACTGTGCTGGCCTGCGTTGAGCGAAAAATCGCCCTGGGCTTGCAGCAGCTTGTCCTCAAAGCCCGAACCGGCCCAAAAATCGGGCGAACCCACGGAAGGCTGTAGCAAGGTCATTTGCGCAACATATGTTCAGTAAAAACGGGTGGTAGCCGGTACGGCCACCACCCGTTTGTCTCATATCTAGCCCATAGCAGGCCAGCTACTTCTTAATGCCGCGCCCCAGGCGCTTGGCGACCGATGCAACGGCCTCCTCACTGGCAGATCCGCAGCTCGCACAGCCGTCGTGGGCACGCATCTGGCCGGTGACCTCGTCCATCGCGAGCGGCGCCACCTTCTCGAGCTTAAAGCCCTTGCCGGCGCGCATGTTTTCCTTGGCCACGCTGATCATGAGCTTGATGCGGTTGAGCTGGTTGACCTCGGACGCGCCGGGGTCGTAGTCCACCGCGACGATGTTGCTCTCGGGATGCTGACGGCGCAGTTCCTTGATCACGGCCTTGCCCACCACGTGGTTGGGCAGGCACGCGAAGGGCTGCGTGCAGATAATGTTGGGCGCGCCATGGTCAATCAGGTCGAGCATCTCGGCCGTGAGCAGCCAGCCTTCGCCCATGTTGTTGCACACCGAAAGCACCGTGCGGGCCTTGTCGGCCATGGTGCCGATGCGCTCGGGTGCCTCAAAGCGGCGGGACTTCTCGAGCATCTCCTCCACCGGCGTGCGCATCCAGTCCACGAGCTTGATGAGCGCCTGCATACCAGCGCGCGTAGTGGCAGAGCTTCCCAGCTCGTCCTTCTGCAGCTCGGCGTTGCTCATGGAGTACAGGAAGAAGTCGAGCAGGCCCGGTACTACGGCCTCGCAGCCCTCGCGCTCGATAACGTCGACCACGTGGTTGTTGGCCGTGGGATGGAACTTGACCAGGATCTCGCCGACCACGCCCACGCGCGGCTTGGTGCCCTCGCCCGCAAGCGGCATGGTGTCGAACGCACGGATGGCCTCGCGGCACAGCTTGGTGTAGTTGTGGCGGTTGAATTTGGGCGCCAGTTTGCGGGCGCGCGCCATGTACTCCTCGTAGAGCGCGTTGGCGGCGCCGGGCGTGGCCTCGTACGGGCGGCAGCGGTAGAGCATCTGCATCATCACGTCGCCAAAGAGCACCGCGTAGACTGCCTGCTTAAGCAGCGCCGGCGTAATCTTAAAGCCGGGGTTGTCCTCGCCGAGAGCCACAGCTGAAAGCGAGATCACCGGAATCTCGGGATGGCCGCTCTCGCGCAGGGCCTTGCGGATGAGCGCGATGTAGTTGGTGGCACGGCAGCCGCCGCCGGTCTGGCTGATAACCACGGCCGTCTTGGACAGGTCGTACCGACCGCTCTCGATAGCCTCCATGATCTGGCCCGTCACCAGAATCGACGGATAGCAGATGTCATTGTTCACGTAGCGCAGGCCCGCCTCGACGGCGTCATGGTCGGTCGAGGGCAGCAGCTCCAAGTTGTAGCCGGCACCGCGGAACACCTCTTTGACCAGGTCAAAGTGGATCGGCGCCATCTGCGGGCACAGGATGGTGTAGCCCTCCTCGCGCATCTGCTCGGTAAAGGGTACCTTGGGCCATGCGGTCGAGGCACTCTCGCGCTGCGCCTCGAACGTATACTTGTGGCTCGCGAACGCGGGAGCGTCCGTGGAGGGCGCCACCGGCGCGGCATCGCCCTGCTCGTAGGCCTCGCCCGCGGCCGTGGCCTCGGCCAGGCGCTCGGCCTCCTGGTCCTTGAGCGCGGCCATGAGCGAGCGAATGCGGATGCGCGCGGCGCCCAGGTTGGATACCTCGTCGATCTTGAGCACGGTATAGATCTTGCCGCTGGCTTCCAGAATCTCCTGCACCTGGTCGGTGGTCAGGGCGTCCAAGCCGCAGCCGAAGGAGTTGAGCTGAATCAGGTCCAGGTCGTTGCGCATCGTCACAAAACGGGCGACGGCGTACAGGCGGCTGTGGTACATCCACTGGTCGACGACGCGAATCGGACGCTCGGGCTTTACCAGATGCGCGAGCGAATCCTCGGTAAAGACCGCAAAGCCAAAGCTCGAGATAAGCTCAGGCAGGGCGTGGTTGATCTCGGGGTCATTGTGGTAAGGACGGCCGGCGAGCACAATGCCGTGGCCGCCGTGGTCCTCGACCCACTTAAGGGCCTCCTCGCCCATGGTCTGGATGTCCTCGTGGAAACGCGCATCGGCCTCAAAGGCAGCGTTGACGGCGGCATCGACCTCGGAGCGCGTGATCTTGGGTCCACGCACGCGACCGCGACCGGCTTGCGCATCGGCCACACGGTCGACGGCGAGCACCTGGTACAGGCGGCGCTTGAGCTCGGTCTTGTCGTGATAGGGCACAAACGGGTACAGGAACTCGATGTTCTGCTCGCGGATCTCGTCGATGTTGAGTGCCAACGCCGTGGGGTAGCTCATGACGATGGGGCAGTTGTAACAGTTGCCGGCGGTCGGATCCTCCTTGCGCTCCCAGCGCACGCACGGCATCCAGATGAAGTCGACATCGCGGTCGATGAGGTTCATAACGTGGCCGTGGCTCATCTTGGCCGGGTAGCACACGCTCTCGGACGGCATGGACTCAATGCCCGCCTGGTAGGTCTTTTTGCTCGACTGGTCGGACAGCTGCACGCTAAAGCCCAGGCGCGTAAAGAACGCGTGCCAGAAGGGGTAGTTCTCGTACATGTTGAGTGCACGCGGGATACCCACGGTGCCGCGCGGGGCCTCGTCGGGACTCAGGACCTCGCGGTTAAAGAGCAGCTCGTTTTTCTTTTTGAAGAGGTTGGGGGCCTCGGTCTTTTGCTTTTTGTGGCCGGCACCCTTCTCGCAGCGGTTACCGGTAATGAAGCGCCTGCCGCCGCCAAAGTCGTTGACGGTAAGCTGGCAGTTGTTGGAGCAACGGCCGCAGCGGACATGCTTTTGCGTCACGGTGAGGTGCGCGATGTCCTCGGCAGAAAGAATGGTCGAAGTGCCGTCGGCACCGGCGCGATCGCGGGCGAGCAGGGCCGCACCGTAGGCGCCCATGCAGCCGGCAATGTCGGGACGCACGGCATGCACGCCGGTGAGCTGCTCAAATGCGCGCAGTGTGGCGTCGGACATAAAGGTGCCGCCCTGAACGATCACCTGGCTGCCGATCTCCTTGGGATCGCGCAGCTTAATAACCTTGAACAGGGCATTCTTGATGACGGAATAGGACAGGCCGGCCGCGATGTCGCCCACCGTGGCGCCTTCCTTTTGCGCCTGCTTGACGCGCGAGTTCATAAAGACCGTGCAGCGACTGCCCAGGTCGACGGGGGCCTTAGCATGGATGGCGGCATCGGCGAACGCGCGCACGTCCATGTTCATAGACACGGCGAAGCTCTCGATAAAGCTACCGCAACCCGACGAGCAGGCCTCGTTGAGCATGATGTGCTCAATAACGCCGTCCTTGACGCGCAGGCACTTCATGTCCTGGCCGCCAATGTCCAGGATAAACTCGACGCCGGGCAGGAATGCCTTGGCGCCGCGCAGGTGCGCAACGGTCTCAATCTCGCCGGAGTCGGCCTTGAGGGCCTCAATGAGCAGCGCCTCGCCGTAGCCCGTGGTGGTCACGTGGCCGATGGTGCAGCCGGCGGGGATGTGGTTGTAGAAATCAGCCATGATGACCTTGGCCGTGCCTAGGATGTCGCCGTTGTTGTTGCCGTACCAGGTGTGCAGCAGCTGACCGTCCTCGCCCACGAGCGCGGCCTTCATGGTCGTGGAACCGGCGTCGATGCCGATGAACACGCGGCCGGTGTAGCCTTCGAGCTTGCCCTTGGGGACGACCTCGGTGTCGTGGCGGTTCTTGAACTCAGCAAAGTCCTCATCGGTGGCAAAGAGCGGATCCAGGCGCTCGACCTCGGCACCCTGCGTGTCGCCCAGGCTGTCGATGGCATCGATGAGCTGCGGGAACGTGCTGAGCTTGTTGGACTCGTGCGCCATGGCGGCGCCGCTCGCCACAAACAGGTGAGCGTTTTGGGGCACGATACGGTGCTCCTCGTCCAGGCTGAGCGTGAGGTAGAAGCGATGGCGCAGCTCGGAGAGATACTGCAGCGGGCCGCCCAGGAAGGCGACGTTGCCGCGGATGGGACGGCCGCACGCCAGGCCCGAGATGGTCTGGGTCACGACGGCCTGGAAGATGGAGGCGGCCACGTCTTCGGGGCGGGCACCCTCGTTGAGCAGCGGCTGCACGTCGGTCTTGGCAAAAACGCCGCAACGACTGGCGATGGGATAGATGGTGGTGGCGTTGGCCGCGAGCTCGTTGAGGCCGCTCGCATCGGTGTGCAGCAGGGTTGCCATCTGGTCAATGAACGCGCCCGTGCCGCCGGCGCAGGTGCCGTTCATGCGCTGCTCGATGCCGTTGTCGAAGTAGATGATCTTGGCGTCCTCGCCGCCCAGCTCGATGGCGACATCGGTGGCCGGGATGAGGGTCTCGACGGCACGCTTGCTGGCGATGACCTCCTGGACAAACTCCAGGTCGAGCCACTGGGACAGCAGCAGGCCGCCCGAGCCGGTGATGGCGCAGGTCATCTGGGACGTCGGCAGCACGGTCGCAGCGCCCTCGAACAGGTCGCGGGCGCAGGCACGGACGTCGGTGTGGTGGCGTTGGTACTTGGCGTACACGATCTGGTTGTCGTCATTGAGCACGGCAAGCTTGACGGTGGTGGAGCCCACATCGATGCCCAAGTGCAGGTTGCCGCGAGCGTTCTCGGGGTTGAAGATCGCGCCTTCGGGGGCGTGGGCGGCGGCTACGGGCTCGGCGGCGGTGGCGGGCTCGCTGGTGACGGACGCCTCCCCTGCCGCGTTCTTGGCATCGACAATTGCCTCGGCAACTTTCTCGGCAGCTGCGGTCGCGGCCTTCTGCGCGGCGTCCACCACGGCGGGCGCGGCCTCGCGTGCGGCAGCGACCATGCGGTCCTTGATGCCCTCGACGAGTTTGCTCATCTGTCTCTCCTCTTAGTTGTTGGACTCGACGGTTGCGACGGTGTCGGCCGCATCCTCGAGCTGCAGGTTCAATAGCTTCAAGCCGTATTCCGGCACGTTGATATCGATGGGTTGGCCATATAAGTCGCCGGGACGCACAAAAGCGATAACCGTCATAATACGCGCCATGGCCTCGGGCGATTCGGTGAGCCCACGCTCAAACCAGCGCTGAATCAGGCCGACCTCGGCACTCACGACGTAGGTGACGTAGTAGTCAAAGAACGTGCCCAGCGCCAGGCCCAAAATGCCCGTCTGCGCACGCGGCGCCACGGCCTCACGTGCGGTGTCGATAATCCTTTTAATGAAGGCCTGGTCGCCGCCCGGACCCAGCAGCGCACCGATTAAGTCGCGGTTGGCCGCAAGATAACGCAGCAGCTCAACCGAACCGGGCGCCGGCTCGAGCTCGTCAATGTTACGGTAAAGATCGGGCAGCTGAGCTGCGGTGATGAGCTCAATGCGCTCACGGATCTCAGCCAACAGGCCATCCTCAATCTGGTTGATAAAGTCGGGAATATCGCGGTAGTGCGAATAAAACGTACGGCGCGTAAGACCGGCGCGCTCGGTGAGCGACGCAACGTTAATGCGCGAAAGGTCGCCGCTTTCGGCAAGCTCGCTGGCAAGCGCCTGGCGAAGGGCACGCTGCGAGCGAAGGGACCGGCGATCACATTTCTCGAGCTGGGACAAGCGTCCTCCTTGTTACTCAGACTGTACGCTATTGCACAGTGCGAGTATTATTGCACACCGTGTGTATCAACACGTAAAGGCAATATTTGGAATGTGACAAAGGGGCAGCCTCTTTGTCACATTATTCGATGACGGTGCGGGAGTTTTGCTTGCGCATGGTGGCGAGCATGTGTTTGGGGACGGCGTGGACCATGCAGCTGCCGATGGTCGCACTCGCGGCGGCCTTGGCTGCATCGCTTGCGTTTTTGGTCGCGTAGCTGTGGCGGAAGCGTTTGAGCATGGCAATGTCGTTGCCGCCGTCGCCGTAGACCGCGACCTCGTCCTTGGCAATGCCGTAGTAGCCCGCCAGCCAGGCCACGCTCTCGCCCTTGTTGCACGCCACATCCGTGATCTCAAACATCACCGGGTCAAACGGCGCGTTGACCACGCGGTCCGAGCGCTCGGCCAAATACGCCTTAAGGTCGCGCTCCAGCTCGGGCGAGGTCACACGGCAGTTGATCTTGCACACATCGTGGCGCAGAATGTCACCGATCGACTGGTCGAAATACTGTTCCTCGTGATACCCGCCACGTGCACGCATGCCGCGCATCACGATGCGCTTGATAGGACTGTCCTTTTTAAAGCCCGCCTGATGCATCTCGAACGAGCCGCTCGAGAACATGCCATCGGGCGTGGAGCAATCAAAGCAAATGTCCGTGAACTCCTTGAGCAGCTCCTCGGTGATCTGCGGATCGATGGTCCAGGTCTTGAGCACCTCGCCATGACTATCGCGCACAATGGAGCCGTTAGAGCAGCAGGCATCGAGCGCCAGCCCCGTAAAGCCATGTTCGCCGATCGGCAACGTCGAGCGCCCGGTCGCAGGAACCACATGCAGGCCAGCCTCGGTCAGCTCGCGAATGGCACGGCGGATGGTCCCATCTGCCTCGTGCAGGGCGTTCAGCAGCGTTCCGTCTAAATCACTCGCGAACATCTTGATCATGGGCATGCCTCTCCTTCGTCTGCACGATATTGTAGACGAGAACGGGCGCGTCCCAAGAGAGGCACGCCCGTCAGGCGAAAGATTGTCCTACACCGCGGCGGGGCCGTGTTCGCCGGTGCGGATACGGATAACTTCTTCGACCGGCTCGACCCAGATCTTGCCGTCTCCAACGGCACCGGTGCGAGCAGCATTGCAGATAATCTCGACAATTCCGTCGACATGCTCATCGGCGCAAATGAGCGTGAACTGCACCTTAGGGATCGTGTTGACAAGCAACTCGTTGCCGCGCACGTATTCCTTCCAGCCATGCTGTGCACCGCAGCCCTGCACCTGGTTGATAGTCATACCGCGAACATCAGCAGCAAACAGCGCGTCTTTGAGAACCTCAAGCTTTTCCTGACGCACGATAGCCGTGATCTTTTTCATAATGAATTCCTCTCTTTAATAAAAGAAATTGATTGTCCTTCACATGACACGGGTTTTCCAGGTGCCCGAGATTGCCCCGAAAGAGGAGCGCCGCGTACTTCGGTACGCAAGCGACGGTTTGAGGGGCAAGGTCGGGTGCCTGGGAAAGCCGTGCCGCTAGTCAAGTCCCGAGAAGGAGGGATACGCGCTCTCGCCGTGCTGACTCGCATCCAGGCCCAGCGCCTCGTCGGCCTCGTCCACGCGCAGGCTGCCGTGGAACAGCGCCTTGACCACCGTGGCGATCACCAAGTCGAGCACCAGCACAATAGCAACCGTCACCACAATGCCCAAGATCTGCGAGATGAGCAGCGACACGTCACCCGTGTAGAACAGGCCACCTTTACCGGTCCACGAGAGCTCCGGCACGCAGAACAGGCCTGTGAGCACGCCGCCCAAGATGCCGCCGATACCGTGGCAACCGAACGCGTCGAGCGCGTCGTCGTAGCCAAACTTGGTCTTGAGATGACTGATAGCCAGGTAGCAAACGGGCGATACGATCAGGCCCATGACCAGCGCTGCCCACGGCTCGACAAAGCCCGCACCCGGCGTGACCACCACAAGGCCCGCAACCAGACCGGTGCTGGCACCCACCAGCGTGGGACGGCCGGTATGCACGCGCTCGACGGCAAGCCACGAGACCATGCCCGCTGCGCTGGCCGTCACGGTGTTGAGGATGGCAAGTGCCGCCACGGCGTCGGCCTTGAACTCGCTGCCGCCGTTAAAGCCAAACCAGCCAAACCAAAGCAAGCCGGCGCCCAGCGCCACAAACGGCACGTTATGCGGGCGATAGCTCACCATGCCAAAGCCGCGACGACGGCCGAGCATCAAGCAGAGAATCAGGCCCGTGAGACCGGACGAAATGTGCACCACGTCGCCGCCGGCAAAGTCGAGTGCGCCGATAATGTCACCGATAAAGGAGCCATCGCCGCCCCAGACCATGTGGGCGAGCGGCGCATAGACCACGAGCAGCCAAATGCCCAGGAAGGCCGTCATGGCGCCAAACTTAACGCGGCCGGCCAGGCTGCCCGTGACGATGGCGGCAGTGATCATGGCAAACGCCATCTGGAAGGCGATGTTGATGATCTGAGGGTAGACGGCACCGTCCGCAGCATTGCCCTCGGCCGCCTGCAGCACATGGTTGAGCACCGGCAGGCACAGCAGCTGGTCGAAGCCGCCAATAAACGGGCTGGAACCGTCGCCGCCATAGGCCAGAGACCAGCCGGCAACAATCCACAGCACACCAACCAGGCCAATGGCGCCAAAGCACATAAGCATGGTGTTGATGACATTTTTGCGCCTGGACAGGCCGCCATAGAAAAACGCCAAGCCCGGTGTCATTAAAAACACGAGCATGGTGCAGATGAGCATAAACGTTGTCGATCCCGTATCGTACATTCGCTCCCCCTTGATCGCATGAACGTTGTCGGCGCCCATAATGCGGCCGAGGGGCAACTGGTGTAGACCAGATACGGCGTTGTTAAACGCTGCGTTGTCGAATGGAAACGGTGCCGCAATCTTGGAAACGGCGCGGCAACGGACGCGAAACGGACGGGAAATACGCGAGCAAGGGAGCCGTGAGCGCGTCCGTTCCGGCTAGCGCCGGAACAGCTCGCGGGCTCGGTCGCGAAGGTCGGTAGCTCGGATGACGCCCTCGTAGCGGTTGATACGCAAGCGCGGGAAGGCATTGAAGAAGCGTAGGTCGCGGCGGCTGAGCGACACGCTTGGCACCGGACGGCTCATGCGCTTGCCGGCAAGGCGACGACTGAGCGACGGACGCGGCATGTTCGGCGCGGCATCGGCCACGCGGCGGGCAGCGAGCGCCAGGCCGCGAGCACCATCCGAGATAAACGTCGGCATCAAAGCCTTCTCGCGCAGGGCATCGAGCGCGGCGTCACCCAGCTCGGCCAGCCACGCGTTAACGGCACGGCTACGGATGTGCGTCTGTGCCACCGAGTCAATCGTAGAATCGGGAATACGTTCGAGCATTGAGTCCGAGGCATCGGCAAGCGACTCATTGATGCGGTCGGCAAGGTCGGCCCGGACGCGCTCCAGCTGATCAGACAGACGCCGCCAGCTCGCCAACGAGCACACCGCGTCGACCATCATCGCGACCGCGACGATAAAGGCGGACAGTCGCACAATCAGCACCGGCAGATGGCCAAGCAGCCCCAGCAATGCCGGCTCCACTAAACGGCAAATACACAACGCACCCAAGCCAAACGCGCAGGCCCAGTACAGACAGATGCGTCCGTGCAGGTTAAACGGCAGGTGCGAGTAATCCCAAAAGCGAGCGCCCGTTGTTTTTTCCAACAGCACGCCCACGCTGTACTCAATCACGCTGCATACGAGCGCTGCAGCGACAAACTGGCTCGAGGCATCCGGAATCCCGCGCAACAGCAGCCAGCAGGCAATGCCGCCCACACCATAGATGGGACAACACGGCCCCAGCAAAAAGCCACTGTTGGCAAATCGTCCGTGATTGAGCATGGCGCAGACCGTCGATTCCCATGCCCAGCCGCAAAACCCGTAGAAGGCGAACGAGAGCACCAGTGCCGAAAGCGGACAGGCGGCAAGCGTCGCGCCGTCAAATGCCATGTCGATCGCGGTCCCCACCGTCTACCCTCTCCTCTTTTCACTCGATGCTTTACTCACGCTATCGTCTGTCTCGTCCTTGCGCCGCAGACGACCGGCGACCGTCTCACGCAGAGCACACCATTTATCCGCTAGGCACACAATCCACGCCTCACGACACGTCGGCGGCACCGGCACCAGCGGAAACATATGCCGCACGATAATATTCCGTTCGCGCGGCGTCAGCTCATAATCTTCCTCCGCACGTGCCAGGGCAAAAAACGGGTGGCGAAAGCCATGCAGCCGATGGCTTGGGTCGGGATCGTGCCAATCGTAGAGAAAGTAATCGTGCAGCAGAGCCCCGCGCAGCAACGAGGCGCGGTCGACCGAAACACCAATGCGGCCCAGGCGCTCGGCAAAGGACAGACTTGCCCGTGCCACCGAGGTCACATGTGCATAGACCGTCACGTCGCCATGCTGGATAAACTCGCGTGTCAGGTCCAAGCGGCCCGCCTGGGCGAGCTGGCGGGCGGCATCGTCGACCTCGTGCGCGATTTTCTCGGCACGAACGACATCGGACATGCTGCCTCCTTCCAGCGACTCACGGCAACAAGCCACGGCCTGTGCGCATGGAATAAAATCATCATCGAATCTACCAGTATGGCATCGGACAAAACGTTTTGCCCCACCAGTTGGCGAATTACCGCGCCGCCGTCACATATCAAACGCCAAAATGTGCGAGACTGTTTTGTGCAATTGTGCCGGCCGAGGGAGCGCCGGTGCTCGATTCGCATGGAGTAACCCACAACGATGCTGCTTACGCAAACGACAACGCCCGAGGACGTCAAGGCTCTCGACCGCGCCGAGCTTCCGCTGCTCTGCGGCGAGATTCGCCACGCCATCCTCGAAAGTTCCGCCGCTGTCGGCGGACACGTTGCCCCCAACCTGGGCGTCGTTGAGCTTACGGTCGCGCTCCATCGCGTGTTTAACTCCCCCACCGACAAAATTGTCTTTGACGTTTCGCACCAGACCTACGCCCACAAGGCACTGACTGGGCGCGCGTACACTTATATCGATCCGGAGCGTTATGGTGAGGCTTCTGGCTTTGCCAATCCCGACGAGTCCGAGCACGACCTGTTCGCCATGGGCCACACCTCCACATCGGTGAGCCTGGGCTGCGGCTTGGCACACGCCCGCGATCTGGCAGGCGACAGCTACAACGTCATTACCATCATTGGCGACGGCTCGCTTTCGGGCGGCTTGGCGTTTGAGGGCTTTAACAATGCCGCCGAACTCGATAGCAACCTGATCATCATCGTCAACGATAACGACCAGTCCATTGCCGAAAACCATGGCGGCTTGTATCGCAATCTGGCCGAGCTGCGCGCCAGCAACGGCACCTGTGAGCGCAACGTTTTCCGCGCGATGGGGCTCGACTACCGCTACCTGAACGCCGGCAACGACGTGTTGGCCCTGGTCGACACGCTGCAGGAGCTGCGCGACATCGACCACCCCATCGTGCTGCACGTCTCCACTGCCAAGGGCAAGGGTTTTGAGCCGGCCCAAAACGACCCCGAGCGCTGGCATCACGTAGGCCCCTTTGACATGGCGACTGGGCGCAAGCTCTGCCCGGGCCATCCGAGCGAGCCTGCGCCGCGCACCTATGCCGACATTACGGGCGAGGCGCTCAGCGCCGCCATCGAGCGCGATCCGCAAGTCGTGGGCATCACGGCCGCCACGCCCTACATCATGGGCTTTACACCCGAGCTTCGCGCTGCCGCCGGCAAACAGTTCGTCGATGTAGGCATTGCCGAGGAGCACGCCGTGACCTTTGCCACCGCGCTTGCACGCTCGGGCGCCAAGCCGGTCTTTGGCGTGTACGGCACGTTTTTGCAGCGCGCCTACGACGAACTGTGGCATGACCTGTGCCTCAACGATGCCCCCGCAACCATCCTGGTGTTTGGTGCGTCGATCTTTGGCACCACGTCCGAGACTCACCTCTCGTTCTTTGATATTTCCATGCTGGGCGGTCTTCCCAACATGCGCTACCTGGCGCCGGCCTGCGTGGAGGAATATCTGGCCATGCTGAGCTGGTCGCTCGACCACCGCGAGCATCCCGTGGCGATCCGCGTACCGGGCATCGGCTTGGTGAGCCGTCCCGATCTGGCGCCTGCCGAGGACACCGACTACAGTGCCGTTCGCTACAACGTGGTGCGCCAGGGTCGCGACGTTGCCGTGCTCGCGCTTGGCGATTTCTTTGAGCTGGGCGAGCGCGTGGCAAACCGCTTGGCTGCCGAGTACGGCATCGAGGCCACGCTCGTCAACCCGCGCTATGCAACCGAGCTCGACCGCGAGTTCCTCGACAGCCTTGCCGCCGAGCATCGCGTCGTCGTCACCCTCGAGGACGGCATCTTGGACGGCGGTTGGGGCGAGCGCGTGGCGTGCTACCTGGCCTGCATGCCCGTGCGCACGCGCACCTTTGGCATCGCCAAGGGCTTCCCCGACCGCTACGACCCCAACGAGCTGCTCGCCCAGAACGGCATGACGGTCGAGAACATGGCCGCCGAAGCCGTGAGGCTACTCAACGAGTAAGAAAACCTCCGCAAGGGGAGCACCCCTGCGGAGGTTTTTAATTTCGCGACGCGATTATCTCAATCTGTAACATCTAGGGCCCGAATTCCCGTCTAACTGTTACAGATCGAGACAAAACGTCTTAGCCCCTGACCTTTGTCTCAATCTGTAACAGATAGAGACCTTTTGTCCGTCCAGATGTTACAGATCGAGACATTCGAATTTCCCTGAAGAGAAAATCTCGATCTGTAACAGGTAGAACCCATTTCCTCGTCTAACTGTTACAGATTGAGACAAAGCAGCAAGGCATGCCGCCGCACCGACCATGCCGTCTGCAAAGCGCTATCTCAGCTGCAATAAGCGACGTTTACCCAGATAAAACCTGCCAAAATAAACCTGTCCCTTTTTGGTAGGTAGAATAACCCATAAGGTAAGTATGTTTCTGAGTTATTTCGTGTTGACCCATTTGAGCGCGATAGGGTATAACTCTACTCAACCGCTAGGGATTTTATTGAGAAAGGTGTTCTACCATGAGCAAGAACCTCTCCCAGCAGGTCGTTCTCGACCGCCGCGGCTTCGTTGCCGCCACCTTCGCAACCGTCGCCGGCCTTGGTCTTGCCGGCTGCTCCGACACCAGCGCCGAGGCCGACAAGGGTTCCGCCGCCGGCTCCTCCAAGGGCTCCGAGGATACCGAGGTTTCCGCCACGCTCGATGGCAAGGCATTCGACAAGCTCGTCGGCAATGGCCCCAAGGCCGATGACGACGCCATCGCCGCCAGCACCTGGGCGACGGCCGTCAAGGACGCTGGCGTCTTTAAGATCGGTGGCGTTCAGACCTCCACGCTCTTCTCCCTCCTCAACGAGAAAGACGGTCAGACCCGCGGCTTCGATGCCGGTATCGCACAGCTCCTGTCCAACTACATTCTGGGCGAGAACAAGGTCGAGATCACCCAGGTGACCTCGGACACGCGCGAGTCCGTCCTGCAGAACGGCCAGGTCGACGCCGTCTTTGCCACCTACACCATCACCGACGAGCGCAAGAAGCTCGTATCCTTTGCCGGTCCCTACTACTACACCCAGCAGGCCATCCTGGTGCTCGCCGACAACGACGACATCAAGAGCGTCGACGACCTGGCCGACAAGAACGTCGCCGTCCAGTCCGGCTCCAACGGCCCCGCCATCCTGGAGGAGCTCGCTCCCAAGGCCAGCCAGCAGGAGTTCAAGACCGACGAGGAGGCCCGTCAGGCACTCCAGCAGGGTCGTGTTGACGCCTACGTCATCGATAACAACATGCAGCAGAGCGCCCTGGTCCGCGAGCCCGGTAAGTACAAAATCGCCGGCAAGCCCTTCGGCAGCAAGGAGCCCTATGGCATTGGCCTGCCGCTCGATTCCGACGGCGTCGCCTTTGTCAACGACTTCCTTAAGAAGATCGAGGACGATGGCACCTGGACTGAGCTGTGGCAGATCTGCATCGGCGACCGTACGGGCGACACTAATGTTCCCGAGCTGCCCGAGATCGGCGCCTAGGCAGCGAGCCTGGTAACGGCCGCAACGAAACCATATGGAAACGCACGATGCGCTTTATTGCGGTAAACTGTTTCCTCACAGAGTTGTCGGGGCTTCCGTACACACGGGAGCCCCTTTCCTTATCGGCGGGAGGTCCGCATGAGTCTCTCCGAACTCTGGTCGCTCTATGGCCAGAACTATATCGACGCGCTGCTAGCAACCTGGGGCATGACGCTTGAGTCGTTTGCCATCGCCATGGTGCTGGCCGTCGCCGTCACCGTGATGCGCGTGTCGCCGCTCAAGCCGCTGCGCGTCTTTGGCGACCTGTATGTCCAGGTCTTCCGTAACATCCCCGGCATCGCACTGCTCATCATCGTCGTCTATGCGCTGCCGCCGCTCAAGGTCGTCCTGCCCTACCGCACCTGCGTTATCGTCGCCACGGTCCTTTTGGGCTCGGCCTTTGGCTCCGAGAACTTTATGAGCGGCATCAACACCGTCGGCGTCGGTCAGGTCGAAGCCGCACGTTCGCTCGGCATGAGCTTCAGCCGTATCCTCGCCAAGATCGTGATTCCGCAGGCGCTGCGCTCGAGCGTGCTGCCCATGACCAACCTCTTTATCGCTGTCATGCTCACCACCGCGCTCGGCAGCCAGGTGCCGTTGCAACCGCAAGAGCTCACCGGCGTGGTGAGCTACATCAACACGCGCTCGCTCGGCGGCGTCGCCGCGTTCTTTATCTCGGCGCTCGGCTACCTGGGCACGGCCTTTGTGGTGAGCCACATTGGCAACTACATTGATAAGAAGGTGAGGATCCTCCGATGAGCAAGCACTCCACCTCCGCGCTCACCATGCGCGATGCGCTCTACGAGGCTCCCGGCCCCAAAATGCGCGCCAAGATTCGCATCGGCACCGCCATCTCGCTTGTTGCCGTCGCCGTGCTCTTCGCCCTCGTGTTGCAGCGCTTTTATGTGACCGGCCAGCTTTCGGTCCACTATTGGTATTTCTTTACGCACCTCACCACCTGGAAGTTCCTGCTTGCCGGCTTTGAGGGCACCGTTAAAGTCGCACTCACCGCCGGCGCCATCGCGCTGGTGCTGGGCTTAGCCCTTACGCTCGGCCGTACCAGCGACATTAAGCCGCTGCAGCTGGTCTGCCGCGTGCTCACGGATTTCTTCCGCGGCGTGCCGAGCCTGCTGTTCATCTACTTCTTCTTTTTGGTGCTGCCCCAGTACAAGATCGCGCTGCCGTCGTTTTGGATGCTCACGCTTCCCGTCGCGCTCGCTGCCGCCGGCGTACTCGCCGAGATCTTCCGTGCCGGTGTCAACGCCGTACCGCGCGGCCAAGTCGAAGCCGCCCAGGCACTCGGTCTCTCCAAAGCTAAAATCACCTTTAAAATCGTGTTGCCGCAGGCCATTCGGTTTATCATTCCGTCGTTGATTTCGCAGCTTGTGGTCGTAGTCAAAGACACCACCGTCGCCTATGTGGTGAGCTACCCCGACCTCATGCAAAACGCCCGCGTGCTCATTACCAACTACGACGCCCTCGTGTCGGTCTACCTGGTTATCGCGGTCATCTATATCCTCATCAACGTCGCGATTAACAAGGCTGCTGTCTACGTTTCGCACAAGACCGGCGCGACCATCATCCGCTAACGCTTTACCATTTCGAGTCATAAGGAGCCGAGCACATGGCACAGAGCACCTCTTCCACCGGCAATCAGCCGCTGATCGAGCTCAGACACGTCGATAAGCACTATGGCGATCTGCACGTCCTCAACGACATCAATCTCTCGGTCGACCGCGGCGAGGTCGTCGTGGTGATTGGCCCCTCGGGCTCGGGCAAGTCGACCATGTGCCGAACCATCAACCGCCTGGAAACCATCGACTCGGGCGAGATCCTCATCGAGGGCGAGCCCCTGCCGCAGGAAGGCAAGGATCTTGCCCGCATGCGCGCCGAGCTGGGCATGGTGTTTCAGCAGTTCAACCTGTTCGCACATATGACCGTACTGCAGAACGTCATGCTGGGACCGGTCGATGTGCTGGGCGTCTCCAAGGAGGAGGCTCGCGAGCGCGCCATGGACCTGCTGAGCCGCGTGGGCGTGGCCGAGCAGGCCGATAAGGTGCCCGCGCAGCTCTCGGGCGGCCAGCAACAGCGTGTAGCCATCGCCCGCTCGCTTGCCATGCAACCCAAGGCCATGCTTTTTGACGAGCCCACGAGCGCCCTTGACCCCGAGATGATCAACGAGGTGCTCGAGGTCATGGTCCGTCTGGCCCAGCAGGGCATGACGATGATCGTCATTACGCACGAGATGAACTTCGCCCGCCGCATGGCAGACCGCGTCGTATTTATGGCCGACGGCCAGATCGTGGAAACCGGCACACCCGACGAGTTCTTCGACCATCCCCAGACCAAGCGCGCCCAGGACTTCCTCAACTCCATTAAGGGCCACTAACCAGCCGCCCCGTGGGACAAATTCATCGGAAGTGTTGTCCCACATCTCCCATGCGCCCTGTCACCTTCAGATCGAAAGCAACACCTATGATCGGAACTCGTACTTCATCGTCATACACCCCGCATGTCGACGTCGCCCCCGCCGACCGTCCGCTCATCCTCGTCGCGCCGCGTTGGGAAGAGGCAAAACCGTTTTTGAGCGAGACGCTCTCCCCCAACGAGGAAATCGCAAGTGTCTTTGTCGATGCCATCCTTGCCGCCGGTGGCCTGCCGCTGCAGATGTCTATTACCGAAGACGTCGATGTTATCCGTCATTACGTGGAAATCGCTGACGGTATCGCTATTCCCGGCGGCCCGGACGTCAACCCCAAACGCTGGGGCGACGAGCGTCCTTACGACCCCACGCTGTGCTGCGAGATTCGCGACCGTTTTGAGTTTAAGCTGGTTAACGAGGTGCTTCGCGCCAAGAAGCCGCTCTTTACCACCTGCCGAGGCACGCAGCTGCTCAATGTCGCCACCGGCGGCACCCTGTGCATGGACGTGCCGAGCCTGGGTGCGCGCGAGGGCCGCACGCAGTGGCGCCATACCCACGTGCTCAACGATCCCGTGCACCCCGTCGAGGTCGTGCCGGGCTCGCTGCTGGAGCGCGCGGTTGGCGGGCACAGGCTGATCCAGACCAACTCGGCACATCACTGCTGCGTCGATCGTCTGGGTAAAAGCACGCGCTTGGTCGCCAAGGCAACCGACGGCGTTTCCGAGTGCATCGAGGTCGAAGGGCAGCCATTCTGCCTGGGCGTGCAATGGCATCCTGAGTACACGTGGATGACGCTCGAGACCGACTTTAACCTGTGGAAGTCGTTTGTCGAGGCAGCGGCCAAGGTAAAGCAGACACGCTAGCTCGCGAACCGCATAACAGATAAGGGCGCCCCGCCGGCCACATGGTCCGACGGGGCGCCCTTTTGCCTATACGCGGCCGGCATACAGCCCAAGGCTCGCAAGCTCTTATTCAGCCGCCTCGCGCAGGGCCGACATCGTAGCCGCATATTGCTGCTGCAGTGCATGCATTCCCTCGCGTGCGCCGTCAACGGCATCGGCGCCGCGCAGCGCATCGGTCACCACAACCGCCGGCTCGTACAGATTATCGAATCCCAGGTTCTGGCTCACGCCCTTGAGCGTATGCACTGCCATAAACGCACCTTCAGCGTCTCCCGCCGCCATGGCAGCCTCCAGCTTGTCCATGCTCTCGTCATCCAAAAACTTGAGGGCAAAGCGGGCAAGCATTTCCTCGCCCATCAGCCGAGCGCACGCGTCATCATAATTAGCGCCGATCTTCTCATACGCCTCACGCATGGAAATCATGGGTTAAAAACTCCTTTGGTCAAACTAAATCGTGGGAAACGCGACGACGTCAGCGGGGCGTGCCAACGTCTCGGCAATTTGGTCCTGCACCTCGAGCAGGCAATCGAGCAGCAACGGGTTAAAGGTACCGCACTTACCGTCCAGGATCATCTGGATAGCCTCCTCGTGCGGGATGGCATCCTTGTACACGCGCACGCTCGTCAGCGCATCGTACACGTCGGCCACCGAAACCACCTGTGCGGCAATGGGAATTTCGTCGCCCTTAAGGCCATCGGGATAACCCTTGCCGTCCCAGCGCTCGTGATGCCAACGCGCAATCTGGTACGCATATTCCATAAGCGCATTGCCGGCGTGATGGCTACCCAGCTCAAGCAACATGTCGGCGCCGATCGTGGTATGCGTCTTCATAATCTCGAACTCCTCGGGCGTAAGGCGTCCGGGTTTGTTGAGAATCGCATCGTCAATCGACATCTTGCCGATATCGTGCAGCGCCGAAGCCAGGGCAATCGTGGAGCGCTCCTCATTGTCGAGGGAGATCGCGCCGCTACGCTGGACCAGACAGCCGAGCAGCAGCTCGGTCAGCTTTTCGATGTTCGTAACGTGCCTGCCGCTCTCGCCGTTGCGAAGCTCCATGACGCCGGCCATGATGTCGATGAGCATGCGACTGTTCTTGACGCGCTCGTTGTACTGCTGGGACAGCAGGTTCGTCAGGCGGCGCTGTTTGGCGTATAGGCGGATGGTGTTGCTTACACGGCGGCGCACGACACGGGAGTCAAACAGGCGGTTGATATAGTCCGAGGCGCCCAGCTCGTACGCGCGCAGAACCGCATCATCGGAATCTTCGCTCGAAATCATGATGACAGGCAGATTATCGATACCCGATCGGCGCGACAGATCGGCCAGCACCTCAAAGCCACTTATGCCCGGCATGACAATGTCCAGCAGCACGAGCGATAACTCATCGCCATAGCGGTCGACCATGTCGAGCGCCGTACGACCGTTGTCGGCCTCGAGGATGCAATGCTCGTCCTTGAGCATCTCGTTGAGAATGGCTCGGTTCATCTCGGAGTCATCGGCGATAAGCACCAAAGGCTTTTCGCTTTGGAAGGCCTCGATGGAATCGGCATCGGTCACGACCGTACCGGCTTTTGCCTTAGCGCGGCTCAGTAACTGGACAGCACGGCCAACGCCCTCATCGACCGTCTCGCCATGAATGCGAACGCCACCAACACATGCCGTCAAGCTCACGTACTCATGGTCCGGAATAATCGTGGAATGAACGGCTTCGGATACCTGATGCAGGCGACGGGCGAAGTCATCGGAGGGAATATTGGGCATGACGACCACAAACTTGTCGCAGCCATAGCGCACAAGCTCGTCAGTCGAACGAATTCCGCTGCGTATGGCTGTCGCCACAGCACCGAGTGCAAGGTCGCCGGCATGACGGCCACACGTATCGTTGAAGGCCCTAAAATCATCAAGGTCGATCATCGCAACGCCGGCATTCATGCGGGCGCTTCGGAGCTTTTCCTCGTAATATCGGCGATTGTGCACGCTCGTCAGCACGTCGGTATAGACAAGGTCCTCTTCTGCAGCCTCTTGCTCATCGATCGGACGCACCATCAGCAGGACGTGAGGCTCGCCCTCGACCTTCAGAGGGCGCAGATGAGCGCGGTACTCAACGCCATCGTTGAACAGCCGCTCCGATACACCATCGGAACCTGCCAAGGCCTCAAGACTTGACTGACGCAGGCAAGGGCACCGATTGCCGGCGAGTAGGCAGTTAGGCTCGTTCTTAATCTGATCGGCCGACAGCAAACGCACCACGGGGTAGGTCTTCGCGACACGGGCGACCTCGGCGGCAGCCTCCTCGTCGGTTAGATTGACCTCGTGATTATTGAGCATATGGGGCCCTTTCGATAGTTTCGCATGAAGCGGTGGGTTCCAAATGTTACAAGGGTAACACCTTGTCGATGCAGGTAAGCACGTGAATCCTGTTACATTATTATGAGTTGGCAGACGGCACGATTGAAGCCGCAGACGTGAGGTTTTGAGCACAGTTGTTAACACGGCCGAAACGTTTGCAGGTGAAGGCCGCTTTGACTATTGCGGGTGTTAGAGCCCCAGGATGCCGCAGACAGCCCGGGCAGCCGCTGCCGGGCGATCGCGCAGGCCGTTGTGCGCGCCGGGAACCATTACGAGTGAACAGTCCAAAAGCTCAGCCGCTATCCTCGTGCCCGCCTCGCGAGGCGTGCCGATCGAAAGCTCGCCCAAAAGCACGGCGTTCACCGTTCTTGACGCGCGGACGCTATCCCAATCGGGAACGCAGGTCATAGTAATCCCGTATTCGTTTGCCATGAAACTGCGGCCGTTGCGTAGGGCATGTTTGGCTTCCGCCTCGGTTAACTTGGGGGCCTCAGGGTCCGAATCGCCGATGGCGCCAAGGAAGGCCCGCAATGCCCTGGAGACCTTTCCCGCGGCGATCATCTCGAGCAAAACCGGGGCCGCGCCCAGACCGGCACCCTCGTTTGTCACGGCGGGTTCGTGCAAGATCGCACGCGAGATTATGGCGGGGTTTGCACGGAGAAGCTCCAGCGTCACCAGCGTACCGGCACTGTGCGCGAGCACGTTTGCCGGAGCGCCAATATGCTCAATAACGGCCTGCAGGTCGGCGGCCTGGACGGCGAGGTCGTAGCGTCCATCTGCAGCGTCGCCGCTCTCGCCGCAACCGCGGCGGTCGTAAGCAATGACGCGATAGTCGCAGGCGAGCTCGCGGGCGACGCCGTCAAAAAAGACACCGTCGACGCACGCACCGTGCACGCACACCAAGGCGGGTGTATCGGACGATACATCCGGGCTGGCATACTCGCGGCAGGCGATCGTGGTGCCCGCATTCTCGACTGTAAAATCCATACTGTGTTCCCATCATCAATGCCCATCCAGTTGCACGTCAGTACGGTTGGATGGACCCGCATTGCCTTACGCCTTGTTAACAGATTAACTGTACCTGACCCGAGACTTTTCATGGCACCGCATAATGAGCGACGTTAAAAAACGAAACTTGTAAAGCAAGAGCCCTCACCTTGCCCTGGAGCCGATGCTATGCTTAGGCACAATTGTCTTGAGGAGCATATGCCTATGTCTACGTTTTTGAATGCCAGCCCCATCTTTGGGCCCGTTCGCAGCCGTCGCCTAGGTCTCTCGCTCGGCGTCAACATGATGCCGGCCAGCGGCAAAATCTGCACGTTCGACTGCATCTACTGCGAAAACGGCCTCAACGCCGAGCGCCCCTGCCATGAACCGTACAACACAGCTGCCGTGGTACTCGACGTGCTCGAGGCAAAGCTGCGCGAGATGGCAGCTGAGGGCGAGCTCCCCGATGTGATCACCTTCGCAGGCAACGGCGAGCCCACCGCCGCACCGGAGTTTCCGCAGGCCATCGCCGGCGCTGTCGCGCTTCGCGATCAGCTGGCCCCAAACACCAAGATTGCCGTGCTTTCCAACGGCACGCGTGCCGACCGTCCCCAGGTACACGATGCGCTCGTGATGGTCGACGACAACATCCTCAAGCTCGATACCGTCGACCCGGCATTTATCCAGCTGCTCGACCAGCCCGTTGGTCCCTACGATGTGGAGCACCAGATCGAGACGTTCGCGAGCTTTAACGGTCATGTCATTATCCAGACGATCTTTTTGACCGGCGAGTATCAGGGCAAGCTCATCGATAACACCGGCGAGGAGTACGTTGCCCCCTGGCTCGCGGCGCTTGAGCGCATTCGCCCGCAGGAGGCGACCATCTACACGGTGGCGCGCGAGACACCAATCGCCGGCCTTGCCAAAGCGGCGCCCGAGGTGCTCGACGCCATTGCCGCGCGCGTGCGCGCCCTCGGCATCCCCTGCCAGGTGAGCTACTAGCAAAACCACGCAGCAGTTAGTGCCCGCCATCCCGCTCCATCAGTTGCGGTGATATAGTTCCTATTTATGCTGTTAAACCGCTTAAATCGGAACTATATCACCGCAACTTTTATGGACGCGTGGGTGGGCTATACTAGCTGCGGATGAAAGGAAGTTAGCCATGTATGACAAAGGACCCGTGCCCGGCCGCAACGACGCTTGCTGGTGCGGCAGCGGCAAAAAATATAAGAAATGCCACAGTGCCTTCGACGAGCGCCTCGAGCGCTTGTGGGAAGAGGGCTGGGAGGTTCTGCCTCGCACGCTCTACAAGACGCCTGCCGACATCGAGGGCATCAAGCGCTCGGCCGCCATCAACGTGGGCGTGCTCGACTACGTGGGCGAGCACATCGCCGCGGGCATGACCACCAACCAGATCGACCAGATGATCTACGACTACACCGTCGAGCACGGTGGCACGCCGGCCGACCTCAACTACGAGGGCTATCCCAAAAGCGTGTGCACCTCGATCAACGACGTGGTCTGCCACGGCATTCCCTGCGATACGGACGTGCTGCACGAGGGCGACATCATCAACGTCGACTGCTCCACGATTTTGGACGGCTACTTTAGTGATTCGAGCCGCATGTTCTGCATCGGCGAGGTCTCTGCCGAGCGCCAGCGCCTGGTCGACGTCACCCGCGCCAGCGTGGAGGCGGGTCTGGCAGCCGTCAAGCCATGGCTGCCGTTGTCCGTTATGGCCGAGGCCGTGCAAAAGACGGTCGAGGACGCCGGCTTTAGCGTGGTGCGCGAGTACGGCGGACACGGCATTGGCAAGGAGTTCCACGAGGACCCGTTTGTGGGCTTTACCACCGAGGCACCCGATGTGGACACTATCATGGCCCCGGGCATGGTCTTTACCATCGAGCCCATGGTCAACGCCGGAGCGCCCGACATCAAGATCAGCAAGGGTGACGGTTGGTGCGTGCGCACCAAGGACGGCAGCGATTCGGCCCAGTGCGAGGTACAGCTCGTGGTGACCGAGGACGGCTACGAGCTGCTGAGTTGGTAGCTGTAGATGCGCCGGATGCTGACGGGCACGCTCGTCTTGCATCCGGCGTTTTTTTGAGCGTTTTGCCTGATAAAACCTGCCAAAATAAACCTGTCCCTTTTTGGCAGGTCGAGCGGAGAGGACTGCTTGTGAACATCCTGGTTTTGCTGCCCGTCAATGACCGCCATCGCGCAATTCTTGAGTCGAGTGCTCCGGGCGAGGACTTTATCTATACGAGCGCCGACGCCATCACACGTGAGCAGGTCGCCAACGCCGACGTGATCTTGGGCAACATAGACCCTGCCCTGCTTACCGCGTGCGAGCACCTCCAGCTGCTGCAACTGCAGACCGCCGGCTATGACGACTACCTTGCCGCCGGCACCGTGCCGGCTGAAGCCAAGCTGTCTTGCTCAATCGGCGCTTACGGTCAGGCCGTGAGCGAGCAT
Source organism: uncultured Collinsella sp. (assembly GCA_958407545.1). Classification (GTDB taxonomy): domain Bacteria; phylum Actinomycetota; class Coriobacteriia; order Coriobacteriales; family Coriobacteriaceae; genus Collinsella. Next base: position 27,313 of record CATYJA010000010.1, read on the forward strand.
ATGTTTGCCATGGTCCTTTCCATGATGAAGCGCCTGCCCGGGTATCACGATTTGCAGCGCGAACATCGCTGGGAGGATTTGGGGCCGGTTACCTCGCTCAAAAACGCCAACGTGCTGGTGCTGGGCGCGGGCGATATCGGCGGCCACTTTGCCACGCTCTGCCGCAACATGGGCGCACACGTCCGCGGCATCAAGCGCCATCCGCTCGTCTACCCCATTGTGTTTGAGGATATGGATGGCATGGACGCCCTACCTGAGCGCCTGGCCGAGGCCGACATCGTCGCATCCTTTATGCCCAGCACGCCCAAGACCCGCGGCATTGCAAATGCCGAGTTCTTTGCCACGATGAAGCCGGGTGCCTTCTTTGCCAACGGCGGCCGCGGCGATCTTGTGGTCACCGACGACTTGGTAACCGCCCTGGAGTCGGGTCATCTCGCCGGCGCCGCGGTCGACGTCACCGACCCCGAGCCGCTGCCCGCCGCAAGCCCGCTGTGGGATGCACCCAACATGCTCATCACGCCGCACGTCTCCGGCTGGTTCCACCTAGCCGCCACGCTCAATAACGTGGTCGACATCGCCGCGGAGAATCTGCGTCACCTGCAGGCAGGCGAGACGCTTCGCTGCTGGATCGAACACTAATTGTTCCGGCGTTTTCCAAACGCCGGAACCCCTCGACGCTGCGAGCCCACCGTTTGGCCAATCTGCCGTTCAATTTCAAAGGCGCGACCAGAAGGTCAGCGCCTTTTCATTTCACGGCACCTTGGCTCAGACGGCGGGCTCTCGCTGACTTTTGCTCTACCTGCGGCGTTTCGCTGGCGCCAGCTTTATCTGCAAGCCTTAGCAGTTCCGTCTTGCCGTTGGCGTTGTGGCATTTGCCCAGATAAAACCTGTCAAAGTAAACCTGTCCCTTTTTGGCAGGTATTAGAGCTCTACGCTTTCGGCGCCGTTGATGGTTAGGTTTCGCTCGTAGAAGGCCGTGAGGGCGCGGATGGCGTACATCACGTCGCGCACGCCGCCGGTCTCGTAGCTCGAGTGCATGGCAAGCTGCGGCAGGCCCACGTCCACGGCATGCATGCTCGCCTGCATATTGGACAGATTGCCGAGCGTGGAGCCGCCGGCCATGTCGCTCTTGTTGGCGAAGGCCTGCGTGGGCACGTCGGCGTCATCGCAGATGGCCTGGAACACCGCGCGGCTAAAGGCATCGGTGCAGTAGTGCTGGTTGGCGGCTTCCTTGATGACGATGCCGCCGTTGAGCACAACCTGATTGCGAGCATCGCACTTCTCGGCGTGGTTGGGGTGCACGGCATGCGCGTTGTCGCAGCTCACGAGCATCGAGGCGGCAAGCGCGCGATGATACGACTCGTCATCGAAGCCCAGCGAGCCGTTAATGCGGCGCAGCGCGTCGGCCAAGAACGTCGACATGGCACCCTGCTTGGTCTCGGAGCCAACCTCCTCGTTATCGAAGCAGCAGAAGACCGAGACGTCGTGCGCGTTCTCAGCGCCCAAAAATGCCTGTAGCGAGGTATAGGCGCAAGCCAGGTCGTCAAGCTTGGGCGTCGAGATAAACTCGTCGGCCCAGCCCCAAATGCGCGCATCCTGACGATTGACCAGGAACAGATCGCGGCCCAGAATCTGCTCGGGCTCGACGTCCAGCTCATCGGCAATCAGGGCATCAAAATCTCCCTGCTTGAGTTCGCCGGCGCTAATGAGCGGGCACAGGTCAACGGCTCGGTTGGGAGCAAAGCCCTCGTTAACGCCGCGGTTCATGTGGATGGCAAGACTCGGAATGATAGCGACCTCGCGCTCGGTGGCAAGCAGGCGGCTCTCGATACGGTCGCCCTCGCGCACCAGCACGCGGCCCGCGAGTGCCAGCGGACGGTCGAACCAGGTGTAGTCAATCATGCCGCCGTAGGCCTCGGTGTTCAGGCGCAGCGTCTCGCCCGCGCCGTCGAGTTCGGGCACAGCCTTGACCTTAAATGTCGGCGAATCGCTGTGCGACGCCGTGAGCTGAAAATGATAGTCACCCGCAACGCCGTCCTCGCCCCACGTCGCGGCCAGGTCCTCGCCCACCTTAAAGGCGATGACGCTCGAGGTATTGCGCTGCGTGTAATAACGCCCGCCCGGCTCGATGTCCCACGCCGCATTCTCGGGCAGATAGGTGAAACCCGCCTCGTCGAGCTCGGCCATAATGGTTGCCGCCGTATGGAACATGCTGGGGCATGCCTCGATAAAGTCGATAAGGTCGTTGGCGGCCTCGATATCATCGGCCGTCACATGCGCGCGCTCGGGCGTTTCCTGATCCGTCATGCTCTCCCCTTTCGCTGGGTTGATGGTCCCCTCCAGCATACCCCGCCACGCCAGCGCCACACTCTTCATTCCGTGCTTAATTCCGCGTTGCCCACCGGCTTGCGAATTTCTAACATTGCTTACATTTCCATACGCTTGAGCTAACACGTTTTACCCCCGTATCAACAGTGTGCGGGGGTAAACTTATGCGCATGTTATAACTTGCCCGGAAGGATTCATCATGCTTAGGATCGGTCTTCTTACCAGTGGCGGCGACTGCCAGGCGCTCAACGCCACCATGCGCGGCATCGTCAAAACGCTTATGACCAATAGCGAAGAACCTATCGAGATCTATGGTTTTGAGGACGGCTACCAGGGCCTTATCTACAGCAGGTTCCACGTCATGACGCCCGCCGATTTTAGCGGCATCCTTACCCGTGGCGGCACTATTCTGGGCACGAGCCGCACGCCGTTCAAGCGCTTGGACATTCCCGAGGCCGATGGCGTCGAGAAGGTGCCCGCGATGGTCCACACCTATCATAAGCTGCAGCTCGACTGTCTGTTTATGCTGGGCGGCAACGGCTCCACCAAGACCGCCAACCGCCTGCGCGAAGAAGGCCTCAACGTTATCGCCCTGCCCAAGACCATCGATAACGACACCTGGGGCACCGAGTTGACGTTTGGCTTTACGAGTGCCATCGACGTCGCCACCAAGTGCATCGACGACATCCACACCACCGCTTCGAGCCATGGGCGCGTGTTCGTTATCGAGATTATGGGCCACAAGGTTGGCTGGATCCCGCTGTATGCCGGCGTCGCGGGCGGCGCAGACGTCATCCTAATTCCCGAGATCCCCTACGACATGGACAACGTCATCAAGACCATCGAGCATCGCATGGAGACCGGCAGCCGCTTTACGATCGTAGCCGTCGCCGAGGGCGCTATCTCCAAGGAGGACGCGGCACTGTCCAAGAAGGAGTACAAGAAGAAGCTCGCCGAGCGCACGAGCCCGTCGATTGTCTACGACATCGCCAAGGAGATCGAGGCCAAGACCGGTCGCGAGACCCGCGTCGCCATCCCCGGCCACACGCAGCGCGGCGGTCAGCCCGACGCCCAGGACCGCATCTTTGCGACCCAGTGCGGCGTCGAGGCGGCACTCGGCTGCCTACGCGGCGAGTTTGGCTACATGATTGCCCTGCGTGATGGCAAGATGTGCCACATGCCGCTCGAGGATGTCGCCGGCAAGCTCAAGTATGTCGATCCCCAGAGCGATCTGGTGCGCGAGGCCAAGGCGTTGGGCATCAGCTTCGGCGACGAATAGCCTCGGCCGAAATCCATCCCATCGGGCCCTCCGACCCCGCCCGACGTATTTCGATTTGGCTCCTCCCTTGACTCCGTCAAAGGTCGCCAATCGAAATCGTCGGGCGGGGTCGGAGGGCCCTGCGTTTACATACTCGCCGAGGCTATTCATCT
>CATYJA010000011.1:0-28121 GCA_958407545.1 uncultured Collinsella sp.
TGGGGGGGGGCGGGTGGGCATTACCCTTGGTGGTGGGCCCTGCGTGGGGTCACACCCCAAGGGTAATGCTCCGCCTGACCGCTTTCAAGCTCGTTGTGGGTCGAATTTGGGTCGAATTATTCCGCGTACTTTTCTTTCGTAAATCTATGAAAACATCAAATGACCTGGAGTTATATTGACTTCAATTTAGGTCGAAATGTCTGAATGAAACAACGTCGTAGCGACCTCATAACCCGAAGGTCGGTGGTTCAAATCCGCCCCCCCGCGACCATGAAACTTCAGGTCGGAAGCATAAAAGCTCCCGACCTTTTTCTTTGTCTAGGGGTTTCGGCATCTCTCGTTCTTTGGGTACCTCGAGGCGGGCAATCAGATAGATGCTTACGAGTATCATAGGGTCTTTTTACGTCGCGGTCGTGTCTCGTACTGGTGCGCCGCTCTTTGTGGGACGTGTCACTTTGCCATAGGTTGTCCGGCGGCGGGGCGCAGGTCGTTCCCCGTGGCGTCGCTCCTTTCGACGCTACGCTGCCTGGCTACTCGTTCCACTGGTGCTTTTTCATGTCGACGCAGCCGTTGTCTCGGAAGGCGACTCCTTCCTCCGTCAGTAGTGCTCGCTGGTCGGGGAAGTTTGGCGCGAGGCGTCCCGCGTGGTTGACGACGCGGTGGCAGGGATAATCGCCGTAGCGATCCGCCTCGCTCAGCACCGCTCCGACCAGGCGAGAGTTTTTCTCCCTGCCGATGAGGCGCGCTATCTGACCGTACGAGGCGACGCATCCCGCCGGAATCTCTGCCACGACGGAGAGAATCTCATAAACCAAATCTTCGTCCAGGACTTTTCCCATCGTATCGCTCCCGTGTTCGCTTTTGCCTTCGGGGGCGCGGCGCCGATCACCCGTGCTGCGATTTTCGCAGCTCCCCTTACCGAAGCATCGAGGGAAAGCGTGTGCGTATCAAGGTTGTCTGGTCCAGTTGATGGCTCGATGCCTCGAGATGTTCGCCTCAAGTGCGACCTGCCCCTATTGGAAAAGGATGCCGAAGATGTATTTGGTGATGGCGGAGCGGCGGATGACCCCCACGAGTTTGCCCTCGTCATCAACCACAGGAAGCTTCTTGAACTTCTTCTTCGCCAGCAGCGCGGCGACGCGGGCGATGCTCTGCTCGGGACGGGCACACACTACCTGGCGCGTCGCGAAATCCATGACGCAGCGATCCTTCAGGTCTTCGATGCGCTGCTCAAGGCTCTGATCGTCGAAGTACAGCATGGACGCGTCGCCGCCCGTGAAGATGGTGTGAGCGCGATGCTGCGCGATGGCTCCCATGGCATCGCCGTCGGAGATGAACCCGACCACCTGGTTGCGCTCATCGATTACGGGCATGCTGCTCACCTCGTTTTCGGCGAGCATGCGCACCACGTCGGAAATCGTGCAATCCTGCGTGCAGGTGAACGGCTCTTCAATCATGATGCTCGAAACGGGCGTCCCCTCGAGCTCGAGCGGGATGCGCTCGGACAGAATCTCGGACATCGCTTATGCCTCCTTCGTTTTCGGTGCGGTTTTCTTGGTGCGCACGCTGAATATGGCGCAGATAAGGGAAACGAGGCCGATTGCTGCGCACACCTTGTAAGCGACGCCCGCGCCCACGGCGGTGGCTACTTGAATGCTCGCATCGACGCCGGCCGACGCGGTGACGCTTGTCATGACCGTGATGATGAGCGCCGTGCACAAACCGCCGGCGACCTGGCGGCCGGTGTTCGCGATGGCGTTGCCGTGGGCGATCATGTCATTTTTCAAGGCATTGACACCCCATGTGTTCACCGGCATGTTCGCGAGCGACTGGCCGGCGGACTGCAGCATGCAGAACAGCGCAACCACCAAGATGGGCGTGTTTACCGTCGAAAGCGAGAGCAGGAACAGGGCGCCGGTCATGAGGGCCAGGCCGACGATCGAGATGGCACGCGGACCGAACTTGTCGAACACCACGCCGGAGATAGGGCTGATGATGATGCCCACCGCCGCGGCGGGAAGCATGGCCATGCCGGTTTCGAAGGCCGAAGCGCCAAGCGAGGTTTGCAGCAGCAACGGCAACAGCGTGTTGGTGACCAGGCATGCGGCGTTGATGAGCGTGACGATGATGGCGGCCACGCGGAACTCGCGCGTCTTGAGCGTGCCCAGTTGAAGCAGCGGGTCCTCGATTTTGCCCTGGCGTACGACGAACAGCACCAAGCACACGACACCCGCGACGATCGAGCCGAGCACCACGGGGTTGCCCCAACCCATCGACGAGGCGCTCGAGAACCCGTAGAGAAGTCCGCCGAAGGCGATGGTGGAGAGGACGACCGAGGGCAGGTCGAGCTTGGGGTTCTTCAGCTCGCCCACGTTTTTCAGCATGAACACGCCCAGCACCAGCACGAGAATTGCGAGGGGGACGATGGCACCGATCATGGTGCGCCAGCCGTACGTGTCGATCACCGCACCGCCTACGACGGGGCCGACCGCGGGACCCGCCGACATGACGATGCCCGCCATGCCCATAGCCGTTCCTCGTTTCTCGACGGGGAACACCAGCATGGGAACCACCGAGACAAGCGGCATGAGCACGCCTGAGCCCGCCGCTTGCAACACGCGACCGATGATGAGGAACAGGAAATCAGGGGCTGCGGCGCACAGCAGCGTGCCCAGCGCGAACACCAGCGTCGCCCCGAAGAATAGCGCGCGGGTGCTGAACTTGTCGATAAGGAACGCCGAAACGGGGACCATGATGCCGCTCACCAGCGGGTATATGGACATGATCCACTGGGCAGTCGAGGCATCGATGGCGAAATCGGACATGATGACCGGCAGCGCAGGCGACATCACCGTTTGGTTCAGTAGCGCCAAGAAGGCACCCAGGACGACGACCGCGACGATGCGGATCTGGGTACCGGTAATGCGCCCATTGGCGGGCGCGACCGTACAATTATCAGACATAAGCTTCCTTCGTATCTATTCGATTCTTCGCCGAAGGCGCGCCGGCCCACGGGCGAAATAACATGCACGTGCTATGCGTGCATCAGATACGACAGGAAGAAAGCGGCTGCTCAGAGCGCACTTGGGGAACAACAGGAGAGGCCCCGTATACCAGGGGCCGCCGAATTGCGATGTATGCTTTGGTCAAATCCTTCATAGCGGGGAGGTATTTTAGCAGCCGTCTTCGCCCCTTTCAAGGGATGTAACCCAGACGTTGATTTTCTTCACCGAGGCGCCATCGTTGACGGGTGGCGTGCTTCTCTATCGCCACACCGCGGGGCGAGGGAACGCCGCGGCGAGCTTGTACATCGGCTATGTGTGCAGCTGCGAGCGTGTCGCCGGCGCGCGCTGGGCGCCAGTCCGATCCGGCCGACTCTTGCCGACGGTCGGTCGCCGTCCTCCTCCATCTCCGCCTGCTCTGTTTTTGCTCGGCTCCCTTGTCGCATCATGGACGGACGAGAATTGAGCGAAGGCGGTACGTATGAACATCCAGATATTCGGCACGAAGAAAAGCTTCGATACTAAGAAGGCGCAGCGCTATTTCAAGGAACGTCGTGTGAAGTTCCAGTTCATCGACTTGAAGGAAAAGGGGATGAGCAAAGGCGAGCTCGAAAGCGTGGCGCGCGCCGTCGGCGGGATCGACGCTGTGATCGATCCAAAGGCGAAAGATGCCGACACGGTTGCGCTCGTACAGTATCTTGCTGCCGACCAGAAATTCGAAAAGGTGCTCGATAACCAGCAGATTCTTCGTGAGCCCATCGTTCGCAACGGCCGCCAGGCAACCGTTGGCTACGAGCCTGACGTGTGGAAGGGCTGGGAATAAAGCGGCTGGGAATAAAGCGAAGCGCCCACGCCCGTGGTTTTATCCACGGACGCGGGCGCTTGCGTAAGACGTCTCTTGTCGTTTGAGTGGAGCGCCCCGGCGGCGCTGAACAACGCGCCCCGGTGACGTGGCTCGGGGCTCTTTGTGCCGCACATCTATGAGAGGAGATATTTGATGCGCATGGGCGCTACTCCATGTAGCCACCCTGAATGGCGGAAACTGCATGCTCGGTAAAGAACTTGAGCGTGCCGGAGGTATAGCGATTAGCCTTGGGCTTCCAAGCGGCTCGGCGCTCGGCCAGGACGGCATCGATCTCGGCCGGCTCCATCTCCTTGCCGGCGATGCCCACAATAGACAGCGAGCGCTCGGGGATGTTGATCTGGATAAGGTCGCCCTCCTCGATCAGGGCAATCGGGCCGCCCACGGCAGCCTCGGGCGAAACGTGACCGATAGCCGGGCCCTTGGAGGCACCGGAGAAGCGGCCATCGGTGATAAGGGCAATGCTCGCACCCAGCTCGGGATCGCTGGCGATAGCCTCGGTGGTGTAGAACATCTCGGGCATACCGGAACCCTTGGGGCCCTCATAGCGAATGATGACGGCGTCGCCGGGCTTGACCTCGTGCGTCAGGACGGCGTGGATAGCGTCCTCCTCGCAGTCGAACGGACGCGCCTTAAGCGTGGCCTGGAACATCTCGCGCGGAACAACCGTGTGCTTGACGACGGCACCCTCGGGAGCAAGGTTGCCGTGGAGGATGGCGATGGAGCCGTCGGTACCAAAGGCCTGGTCAAACGGGCGAATGATGTCCTCGCGCTTGAGGTTCCACTTCTCCAGGTAGCGGCCGCACTTCTCGTAGTAACCGTTGTTCTTAAGGTCCTCGAGGTTTTCGCCGAGGGTCTTGCCGGTGACGGTCATGACATCGAGGTGGAGCATCGACTTGATCTCCTCCATGATGCGCGGCACGCCGCCCGCATAGTAGAAGAACTGCGCCGGCCACTCACCTGCGGGGCGAACGTTGAGCAGGTAGTGGGCGCCACGGTGCAGGCGATCGAAGTCGTCGGCGGACATCTCGATGCCAAACTCGCGGGCAATCGCGGGGATATGCAGCAGCGAGTTGGTGGAGCCCGAAATGGCACCGTGGACCATAATGAGGTTCTCGAAGGACTCCTTGGTCACGATGTCGCGCGGGCACAGGTTGTGTTCGGAGAGCCACACGGACTGACGGCCGGCCTCGCGCGCAAACTCACGCAGATCGGAGCTGGTTGCGGGCAGCAGGGCCGTGCCGGGGAGCATAAGGCCCAGGGCCTCGGCGGTAACCTGCATGGTCGACGCGGTGCCCATAAACGAGCAGGCACCGCAGCTGGGGCATGCGTTGTGCTTGGCAAACTCAAGCTCCTCGCGGGAGATCTCGCCGCGCTCGTAGCGGGCAGAAATCGCGCCGAGCTGTTCCAGGGTCAACAAATCGGGACCGGCATCCATGACACCGCCGGTAACGACGATGGAGGGGATGTTGATGCGGCCCATGGCCATGAGGTTCGCAGGCAGGCCCTTATCGCAGCTGGCGACAAAGACACCGGCGTCGAACGGGGTGGCCTTGGCATGGATCTCGATCATGTTGGCGATCATGTCGCGGCTGGGCAGCGAGTAGTTGATGCCGTCGTGGCCCTGTGCCTCGCCATCGCAGATATCGGTGCAGAAGTAACGGGCACCGTGACCGCCAGCCTCGGCAACGCCAGCACGGACCTCCTCGACCAGCTCAAACAGGCCGGCAGAACCCGGGTGCGAGTCGCCGAACGTCGACTCGATAATGACCTGCGGCTTGTCCAGATCCTCGATGGACCAGCCAGAGCCCAGACGCAGCGGGTCCATCTCGGGGCTGATGGTGCGAAACTTGCCGGAACGCGGCTGCAGCTTGGCAACCAGGTCGGCTGCCTCCTGCTGAATCTGTGCCTTGGTCTTCTCGTCCATGATGCTCTCCTCTTTTGATTTGAACGGTTGTACCAATCGTTGGTTAATGAATCAGGTGTAAATGGGTACCGAGCGATGCACTCGGCAAAAGATGCTTAGCTACGCGAACTAGGCGAAGAACGAAATCACCAGGGCGCAGGCAAGACCCGAAAGGCCGATGAGCGTCTCCATAATGGTCCAGGACTTGAGGGTGGTTTTCTCGTCAATCTCCAGGAACGAGGAGCACATCCAAAAACCGGCATCGTTGACGTGCGAGAGGGCCGTGGCACCGCCGCAGATGGCAAGACAGATGGCGGCGCGCATAAGCACCGAAGCACCGGCGACCGCAGGCATGGCTGCCATAATGCCCGATGCCATGGTCATAGCGACGATGGAGCTGCCGACAGAGGCACGCACCATGACGGCAATCAAAAAGGCAACGACCACCAAAGGCAGCGGTGAGGCCTCGAGCATAGGGCCGATAACCTGGCCCAAGCCGCAGTCCTGCAGCATCCAGCGAATGACGCCGCCACAGGCGATAACCAGCAAGATCATGCCGACGGGCTTAAGAGAGCGGTCGAGCAGGGCCTTGAGCTCGGCGCCGGAGTAGCCGCGGCGCGCGCCCAGCAGATACATCGCGACGAGCGTGGCAAGCGTCAAAGCGACGAACGGCTTGCCCAGGAAGGCGAGAATCGAGGCGAGCTCGGCGGGCATGGGGATATAAGAGGACAACGTGCCCAGCAAAATCAGACAAAGCGGCGTGAGCACGATGGCAAGCACCATGCCAAAGGAGGGAAGCTCTTTTTCATCGCTCGCACCCTCGGCAGAGGTAAAGTGCTCCGGAACATCGGTAAAAATGCGACCGCCCACGTTGCGACCCCAGACGACGCCGGCAATCGCCATAGCGATAAAGGCGGTGGGGATACCGACGAGGATCATGGTGCCCAGGTCGACACCGAGCGTGCCGGCGACCAGAACCGACCCGGCGGATGGCGGCACAAACGCATAGCCAGCGGCAAGTCCCGCGAGCAGCGCGATGCCGTAGTAGAGCGTCGACTTTTTGGTCTGCGATGCCACGCTAAACGCAGGCGGAATCAAAACGACTACGCCCGCCTCAAAGAACACCGTGGTGCCGATGACCAAACCGGTGATGCCCAGCGCCCAGCTGGAGTGGCCCTGGCCAAAGGCGTCAATGAAGGTCTGGGCGATCTTCTTGGCGCCGCCGCTCTCCTCCAAAATCTGGCCAAACATCGATCCCAGGCCAATGAGCAAGGCGATGTTTTGCAGCGTGGTGCCCACGCCCTTGGTGACGGTGTCTGCCACCATATCGAGCGGCATGCCGGCTCCGATACCGATCACGAGCGCCGAGACCATCATCGAAAGCACAGGATGCAGCTTGAACTTAATGATGAGCGCAAGCAGCAGCGCGATGCCCACGATGGCGGCGATGACCAGCCTGGTGGGGTCGGCCATAAACGTTGGGTCTGACATCTTTCCTCCAATTCATCAGACCTTTTGAATTCGGCTTAGACTATAGCGCGTTTTCAATAGGTCTGATGTTTAAAAGGGAAACTTTTTCGAAATACATCTGATGTATTTGCTGAACGATCTGTTTTTGACGGTAAACGGCCACTTACAGTTCTCCATTGTCGGAGCGAACCACCGCGGCTTCTGTTAAATGAGCTAGAATAGCTCTGATGAATTCTTTTGATATGAGGTGAAGCGTGGCACGAGCCGATTCGGGACTCCCCGAGCAGATTTCGGAGAAAATTATTCAACTGATCCTGGATGAGCATCTTGAGCAAGGCGACCGCCTGCCCAAGGAGGCTGTGCTCGTCGAGCGCCTGGGTGCTGGCAGGAGCACCGTACGCGAGGCTATGAAGCTGCTGCAGTCGCGCAACATCGTGCGCATTAAACAGGGCTCGGGCACCTATGTGGCATCAAACCCCGGCGTTGCCGACGATCCGCTGGGCTTTACCTTTATCGATGACAAGAGGCGCCTGGCACGCGACCTGCTCGAAGTGCGCTTTATGATCGAGCCGCAGATGGCCAGCATGGCCGCAGAGCACGCGACCGACGATCAAATCATCTGCATTAAAGAGCTTTGCGATGAGTCCGAGCACTTGGCCGCGCGGGACGAAGACTATTCTGCCGCCGACACCGCGTTTCACATCGCAATTGCCGAAAGCTGCGGCAACCTCGTCGTTCCCCGCCTAATGGGCGTGCTCAAGGCGCCTGTCCCCCTGTTTATTGACGTGACCGGCAAAAAGCTGGTTGAGGAAACCATCCGCACCCACCGTGGCGTGGCCGACGCCATCGCCGCGCGCAATCCCACCGCAGCGCACGACGCGATGTACCTGCATCTGGTGTACAACCGCAACATGATCGCAGAGGGAGCGCAGGAACAGAGCAAATAGACGTCCGCACGGCAAGGGCGAGACTACCGTTCGCCTTTTAAAAGTGAACGTTCACCTGATTTTAGGGAATAAGGGGTGGCTATTACGCTGCTTCACCTATACTGACCTTGTATGAAAAGCAAGACTTATATAGATGAACGTTTCTTTTGAAAGGATCGCTATGTCTGATCTTATGGACAGCTTCCGTCTGGACGGCAAGGTCGCACTGGTGACCGGCGCCACCTACGGCATTGGCATGGCCATTGCCGAGGCGCTCGGAGAGGCCGGCGCCAAGATCGCCTTTAACGCCCGTCACGCCGACAAAGTCGCCGAAGCCGAGAAGCACTACCGTGAGCTGGGCTTTGACGCTCACGGCTATGTTGCCGACGTCACCGACGAGACTGTCGTCGCCGAGCTCATCGCCAAGATCGAGGCCGACTTTGGCACCACGCCCGACATCCTGGTCAACAACGCCGGCGTCATCCAGCGTACCCCGATGCTCGACATGAGCGCCGAGGACTTCCGCCGCGTCGTCGATATCGACCTCAACGCACCGTTTATCGTGTCAAAGGCCTGCCTGCCTGGCATGATCGCCAAGGGCCACGGCAAGATCATCAACATCTGCTCGATGATGAGCGAGCTGGGTCGCGAGACCATCGCCGGCTATGCTGCCGCCAAGGGCGGACTCAAGATGCTCACCAAGAACATCTGCTCGGAGTTTGGCGAGGCCAATATCCAGTGCAACGGCATTGGGCCCGGCTACATCGCCACACCGCAAACCGCACCGCTGCGCGAGACGCAGCCCGACGGCAGCCGCCACCCGTTTGACCAGTTCATCATTGCCAAGACGCCGGCCGCCCGTTGGGGCACGCCCGAGGACCTGAAGGGCCCCGCCGTGTTCCTGGCTTCCGACGCGTCGAACTTCGTCAACGGCCACATCCTCTACGTCGACGGCGGCATCCTCGCATACATTGGAAAGCAGCCTCAATAAGCGTCACCGCAACTGCCCACATCAGGTTTCATCCACTCGTTTTTCATTTGAGTTGCGGTGAGATAAGGATTGGTTTTGGCTTCTATCAGGCAAAACAGTCCGCATTTCACCGCAAGTTAGAAATAGAAAGGTAATTCGCAATGAAGATCGCTCTGATCAATGAGAACTCTCAGAACTCCAAGAACCCCATGATCGAGGCTGCCCTTAAGAAGGTTGTCGAGCCCATGGGCCACACCGTCTTTAACTATGGCATGTATGCCGACGCCGACTCCAAGCCCCTCACCTATGTGCAGAACGGCATCCTGGCCGCCGTGCTGCTCAACTCCGGCGCTGCCGACTACGTCGTGACCGGCTGTGGCACCGGCGAGGGCGCCATGCTCGCCTGCAACTCCTTCCCCGGCGTGCTGTGCGGCCATGTTGCCGACCCGCTCGATGCCTACACCTTTGCCCAGGTCAACGACGGTAACGCTGTCGCCATGCCCTTCGCCCTCAAGAACGGCTGGGGCCAGGAGCTCAACCTCGAGTACACCTTTGAGAAGCTCTTTGGCTTTGGTTCGGGCAACGGCTATCCTGCCGAGCGTGTTGAGCCCGAGCAGCGCAACAAGAAAATCCTCGACGGCGTCCGCGCTGTGACTATGCGTCCGCTCGTCGACGTTCTGGGCGAGATCGATCAGGACCTGGTGAAGGGCGCACTTGCCGGCGAACACTTCCAGGAGTACTTCTTTGCCAACGCAACCGACGAGGCCATCATCGCCAAGGTCAAGGAGATCCTGGGCCTCTAATCGCACGACTCATTGCAGCTAACGCAAGCGGCGGTCGTCCCACGTACGGGACGACCGCCGCTTTTTGCTATCTACCGACTGACGCCGCGGGGACAGGCCCCATGCACCAAGGGATTAACTAGAGCTCGCAGGCGATCTTGTAGCCGTCGCCGATGGCGTCGCGGATGTTGCCGCACTTGTTGGCATCGCCCAACACGTGGGTGGTAACGCCGGCTGCAGCAAGGTCGTCGGCCAACTTGGTATTGGGACGATAGCCCATGGCAAGTACCAGCGTATCGGCATCGGCGATGGTGTGGACCTCGCCGTCCTTCTCGTAGCTGATAGTGTCCTCGGTAATCTCGGTCACCTTGGCCTCGGTCAGCACGTGGACGCCCTTGGAGAGCATGCGCGTGATGAGCACCGCGCGACCGGCACCGCCCTCGTTGGCGGCGAGCGTCTTGGTCATCTCGATGACGGTGACATCGCGGTTGGCCGGCGACAGGTCGTTGACCAACGGGGCCAGGTAATCGGCCGTCTCGCAGCCAACGGTGCCGCCGCCCACGATGACGATCTTCTTACCCGGGAAAGCCTTGCCACCCAGCAGGTCGTCGGCCGTCATAACCTGCTTAAAGCCCTGCATGAAGGCCGGAGCGATGGGCTCGGCACCATAAGCCAGGACAACCTCGTAGCCGGCGTAGTCGCGCTGAATGTCCTCGGCCGAAAGCTCGGTACCAAAGACGCATGTGACGCCGACCTCGGCCAGGCGACGGTACTGATACTTAATCACGCGGGTGAGTTCCTGCTTTGCCGGCGGAACGGCTGCGATGCGCATCTCGCCGCCCGGTTCGTCCTGCTTGTCCACGAGCACCACGTTATGACCGCGCTTGGCGGCAATGTAGGCTGCCTCCATGCCCGCAGGACCAGCGCCCACAACCAGTACGTTCTTAGCCTCGGCGGCAGGCTCGTAGCCGGCCTCGTCGCGCTCCACGTCCGGGTTGACGGTGCAGGAGATGCGCTTGCCAAACATAATGCCGTTCAGGCAGCGCAGGCAGCCAATGCAGGGGCGGATGTCGTCGGCGTTGCCGGCAGCGGCTTTGTTGCAGAACTCGGCATCGCACAGATTGGCGCGGCCCATCATGCAAATGTCGGCAGCGCCGTCCTCGATCAGCTCCTCGGCAATCCAGGCCTCGTTGATACGGCCGACGGTGGCGACGGGAATGTTGACGTGCTTTTTGATCTCGCGCGAGCAGGCGGCGTGCGAGGCCTGCTGGGTACCGGCGGCGGGAATCGCAGAGCCGCGCTTGATGGTGGTGCCGCCCGAGACATGAATCATGTCGACGCCGGCCTTCTCCAGGCGACGCGAGACGTAGATCATGTCGTTGAGGGTCAGACCGCCGTCGGTGTACTCATCGCCCGAGATGCGGACGTCGATGATAAAGTCCTTGCCGCAGCGCTCGCGAATCTCGGCGATGACCTCGAGCAGGAAGCGCATGCGGGCGTCGAGCGAGCCGCCGTACTCATCGGTGCGCTTGTTGTAGAGCGGAGTCAAAAAGCCGCCGAGCATACCGTGGGCGTGCGCCGCATGGACTTCGACGCCGTCGACGCCAGCCTTCTGCATACGCACGGCAGCGTCGCCAAACTGATGCGTGAGCTCGTGGATTTCATCGACCGTGATAGGACGCGGCGCCTCGCGGGCATAGGACGGGCCCACAAAGGACGGAGCGATCAGGCGCGGCGTGCCCGGAATGTTAAAGGCCATGTAGGCGGGGTGGAAGAGCTGCGGCATGATCTTGCAGCCGTACTCGTGGACGGCTGCGGCGAGCTTTTCCCAGCCGGGGATAAACGTGTCGTCGTAGCAGCACATGTCACCCGGCAGATAGGTATAGGTGGGCTCGACCGTCACGACCTCGGTGATGATGAGGCCCACACCACCCTTGGCGCGGGCACGGTAATGATCGACCAAGTCGTCGGTCACATAGCCATGATCGGCCAGGTTGGTGGACACCGGCGGCATAAAGACGCGGTTCTTGACCTCGGTCGTACCGACCTTGATCGGGCTAAAGAGCATTGGATAGGCAGAGGACTCCATACAGGGTTCCTTTCATTTGAGCCGCTCGGCGGCAGTTGCTGACGTACCTATCGTACCAGCAACTGCACAACACCCGACCGCACGCACTCCCCTGCCTACGTATCGACCCACAAAAAAGTTGCGGTGAGATACGGAGCAATCGAGGCTTTTGACAGCCAAAACAGTCCGTATTTCACCGCAACTGATGGATGGGATGTGTTAGAGGCCCAGGTAGCTGGTCATGCCTTCGACGGCGAGCTTAGCACCTGCCACGGCATGAACCACGGTGAGCGGGCCGTTAACCACGTCGCCGGCGGCAAAGACGCCAGGTACGGTGGTCATGCCGCGCTCATCGACCGAAAGAAGGCCGCGATGGTCGGTCTCCAAGCCACCCGTCGTAAGCACAAGCTTGTCCTTGGGCACCTGCGAAGCCGCAATCACAACCGTGTCGGCAGACGCATGGTCGAGCTCTTCCTCGTAACCCACCACGTTGTTGTCCTCGTCAAAGATAGCCGTCTCGAACACCGGACCGTTATCGTCGATGGCGCAGATCGCCTTGCCGCACACAATCTCGGCACCGTCAAGCTCGGTCAGCTCCACCTCGTCATCGATGGCCGAGATATGGCGCGATCGAGCATACACGGTGACCTTACGAGCACCCGAGCGCAGCGCCGTGCGGGCCACATCCATGGCCACGTTACCGGCACCGATGACCGCCACATTCTGTCCGATCGCCACGCTCGAAGGATCGACCAGGTAATCGATACCAAACAGCACGTTGCCGCGCGACTCGCCGGGAATACCCAGTTTGCGAGCTCGCCAGGTACCGGTGCCAACAAAGACCGCATCGTAGCCGTCGCGCAGCAGGTCGTCGATGTGGAGCGCACCGCCGATGGTAGTCGACGGACGAACGCGCACGCCGAGCGAGCACATCACGTGACGATACTTTTGCACGAGCGCACGGGGCAGGCGGAACTCGGGGATACCGTACTCCAGCACACCGCCGATCTCGGGGCGCTGCTCAAATACCGTGACGGCACAGCCCAGCTGGGCCATCTTAATGGCCACGGTAATACCGGCAGGACCGGAACCGACCACAGCAACCTGTTTGCCGCACGACGGCGCGGGCGTCCACTCCTTACGATCCAAATACGCTGTCGAGATATAGTTCTCGATGCTCGAGAAATGTACGGGTGTGCCCTTGCGGCCCTGGATGCAAGCACCCTCGCACTGGCCCGAATGGTTGCACACCATGGAGCAGACCGCGCTCATGGGATTGTTCTGGAACAGCAGCTCGCCCGCCTCTTCTAGACGACGCTGTTTGAACAGGTCGATGACCCGCGGAATAGGCGTCTGAACCGGGCAGCCCTTAATCTGACAGAACGCCCTTTTACAACCTAGGCAACGATTCGCCTCTTCGACAATGTGGATAGCCACGCAACTCCCCTTTTTAATGCAATCCAATGGGGCGACGATAAAGACCCTTCACCGCCGCCCCATACAGGTAATCTCAATCTGCCGACACGGCAAAAGCCAATGCTATAACTCGCGATGCGAAGCCCCGCAGCGAGCGGACATGTGCTCGAGTGTCGCCAGGCAGTCAGCCGCCGTCGCCGGCACGCTGTTCTCGACCACGCAGGGAATCCCAGGGCAGGCGGCGGCAGCCCAGGCCACCACGGGCTCAAAGTCATAGCGACCCGTCTCGCCCACGCCGTGGCACACCAGGCGTGAGCCCGTACCGTCGCACCAACCGGCTTTGTCCTCGTTGTCGACGACCTCAAAATCCTTGGCGTGCAGCACGCGGATCTTACTGCCGCATAAGTAGAGCATGCGCGCTGTGATTTCCTGCGCTTCGTCAACAACGCTGGGGTGCAGCAGCGACACTGGGTCGTAGATCACGCCGAGCGACGGGCTCGAGACGCGCTCCAGCACCTCACGGCAGCGATCCGGCGTATTAACCGTCTCGTTCCAACCGGGCTCGATCAGTATTTGCCCGCCCACGGCCTCGGCCCGATCGCAGACGTGTGCGAGTCCGTCCATAAAAGCCTCGAGTGCCTCATCAGTCGTGCGGTCGTCAGCAACGCGGTTCTGCGCATTGGGGCGACCGGTCTCGGTACCCACCGGGCAGCCGCCGAGCATCTGGGCAAAGTTCAGGCATGCCTCGTACTCGGCAAAGTTATCCATGAGCTGTTGGCGATCGGGCGTCGCCAGATTCTTATAGCACCCGAGCACGGCGACCGAAACGCCCGCCTCGTCGAGCACCGCGCTCAAATGGTCGGCAAGCTCGCGGGTCAGGCCGCCTCGATCGATCCCCATCGATGCGTAGAGCACCTTGCTCGGCAGCTGAATGCACGAAAAGCCCAGCTCTCCCGCCATACGAATGCGTTCCTCGACGGTCCCCTGCGGAAGGTCGTGCAAACGTACACCCGGAGTAATAGCCCCCACGTTATTCACATCCCTTATGAGCGTTGATGCCCGGGGTGTATCCGCCAAACGGGTCCTCGATGGAGCACACGCCCGAGGGGGCGAGCGGATCGCGCTTACCGGCCAGCTTGTCGTGATGCATGGTCTCGATATAGGCAAGCACCAGCGGCGCCACACCCTTTGCATCATTTTTGACCACGGGCTCGCTCATGTAGTAATCAAACGTGCCCTCGCGGTGCGCGGTGTTTCCCAAGCCCGCAACCAGGCAGATGTTGTCGAGCGCCAGCTGCCCGTCATACTCGGACAGGCAGGTCTCGCAGATGCCGTCGAAGGCGCGACGGCCGTACTGGTAGTAACGCTCGCCCAGCACGCCCAGACGCACGCCCTTCATGATGGCATTGGCAAAAATCGCGCTACCAGACTCCTCCAGGTAGTTGGGGGCGATATTGGGCAGGTTGATGACCTGATGCCACATGCCGGTCTTCTCGTCCTGATACGGCAGCATGGCGTCGATCAGGTCGTGGAACATCTTGCGAATCTCGTCCTTCTCGGCTGACATCGAAGGCGGCATGAGCTCCCAGGTATCGATGAGTGCCATGGCAAACCAGCCCTCGGCGCGCAGCCAGAAGTTAGCCGAAAGGCCGGTGACCGGGTCGCACCAGAACTGTTTGCGGCTCGCGTCGTAAGCGTGATAGTACAGACCGTTGAGGGGGTTGCGCATCAGGTCATGCACAACCTGGAACATATGGAAGCTGTCCGAGCAGGCACGACGGTTGTGGAAGCTCAGCTCATACTGCATGTAGAACGGCTGCGCCATATACATGCCGTCGAGCCAGATCTGGTTGGGGTAGACGGCCTTGTGCCAAAACACGCCCTCTTTGGTACGCGGCTGGGTTTCGAGCTGACGATAGATGGTATCCATGGCGGCGCGATACTTGGGCTTGCCCACCAGGTCATAGAGCTTGTAGAGGGTCTTGCCCGCATTGACGTTATCGAGGTTGTACTCCTGCGGGTTGTAATGCTTGATGGTGCCGTCGTCCTGGACAAAGAAATCGATATAGTCGTCGGCAAAGGTCAGGTAGCGCTGCTCACCCGTGATCTCGTACAGTTCGATGAGCGCCTTGATCATGCAGCCGTCGATATAGTTCCAGGTGTTCTCCTTGCCGGCGCGAATCTTTTCGATATTCCAAGCCGGCGCCTGCGGCGTAGAGGTTTCGATCAACTGCTCGATATAACGGTCCAGGATTTGATTGCAACCCATTGCTGTCCCCTCTGACATAAACGATAGGTGAACGTTACCCCTAGTGTAACGCGAACGAGGAATATAGGGTGAACGTTAACCCTATATTCCTCGCGAACGGCAGACTTTTAGCGGCAAACGGCGGTGAGACCCGCGGCGATGCGATGCGCCAGGCGCTCATAGCCGGCAGGACTGTAATGCAGACCGTCCGGCATATAGAGCTCGCGGTGCTCCGGCAAAAACGGGCTGATACCGCTTTGCGCATACAGGTCAATCACCGGCACGGAGTAGCGGTCGCAAACCTCGAGCATCGCTCGCACGTAGGCGACCTGCGTCAACCCCAGGTGGTTGAGCTCGTCGCTTGCCGGGATATCCTTCTCGTGCTTGCCGCTCGTCTTGCACGGCGTCATAAACACAAGCTTTGCCTGGGGCGAGCGCGCCGTGATGGTACGGATCAGGTAATCGAGTGCACCATAGAACTCATGTACGTCCGTGCTGCCGAGCTCTCCAAGCGGCACGTTGCGGCTAAAGTCGTTGACGCCGCCAAAGACGATGTAGATATCGGCCGCATCGTCGATACCGTCAAGGCGCTCGACAAACGAATCGGTACGGTCGGCCTTGATGGCGATACGCGAACCCTTGATGCCAAAGTTCTCGACGACCGCGCCTCCCAGCAACGCGCCCAGATGCGAAGTCCAAGAGATGTCGTTGCCGCCTGCGCCGCATCCGTTATCGCCCCATGTGGTCGAATCGCCAAAGCAGCAAATGGTCGATTCACTCAAACTCTTCGTTTCCATAATCTTCTCCTCATCCGCCCATCGGCGGTCATACAGGAACGTACCGTTTATTCGCAGCATGCCGAGGGGCTATGCACGGGCGCATTCCGCAACGTGCGAATCGAGCCATTCGATATCCTCGGCAAGATGTGCCACGCCCAGATGGTGTTCACCCGGACACACCTCGTGCCGCAGGCCATCTCTGCGGCTCAGCAACTTGTAGGCATCGCGCACGATCTCGAGCTGCTCGTCAACATTTTTCAGCCCGCGCGAACCGTTCAGATGATCCTCTTCGCAGCTTTGCACCAGCAGCGGATGCGGCGCGATGAGCGAGGCAATATCGCCCATGTCGAGTAAGCGCCAAAGTCCGGGTGTGTAGTTGCAGCTGCAATTGCCATTGAGATGCAGCAGCGAATCGTCGACACCGTACAGATAGCCCGAGACAAACGCCTTGCGCACACGCGGGTCGAGTGCGGCCAGGTACAACGTCATGTAGCCGCCACCCGAAAAACCAAAGCAACCCAGGTCATCCATGGCAATGTCGCCGCGCGCCTCCAAGTAATCGATCAAGCGCATGTTGTCCCAGACGTTGAGGCCCGCAACCGTAAGACCCAGCGGCTCGGCCATACGTGCTTGATTCAGACACGTACCGCGCAGGTAGCTGTTCTCGTCATCGCCCTGGCCCTTCCAGTCACGACGGTATCCCCAACCGCGTGCGTCGGGGCAGACGGTCACGTAACCCATACGCGCCAAACGCAGACCGTAGTCGTAATTGAACTTACGCACGGCATCATCGACCGCCGGCACGCCCGCAACACCGGCTACGCTTGCAGCACCCGCTCCCTGATGGCCATGCGGGCAGATATAGCAACACTTGCGGCCGCACGCATCGAGCTTAGGCGACTGCGGCTCGAGCAGGTAGAACGGCATCCAAACGTCGCGCTCCACCTGCAGCATCGCATGGGTGCGCACGATGCCGCCGGCAACCCGCACGCGGCTGAGCTCACGAATCTCAATCGGGACGCGGTCCATAAGCGAAAGGCCCAAAACATCGTACAGACGAGTCCTGGTCGCAATCTTCCACGCCTCAAAATCTGCAGGAGTCTTGCCCGTAAAAGCAGCCGAACGTCCCTCGCGCTTCAGCCGGGCACGCAGCGCAGGCTCGTCTTCGCAGTACGTCTCGATGTGCACGGTGCGGCCATTGGCAGATAGCCCAGCCGTCTCAACCGCATCACCGTCGCCGCCCTCGGGATCCCAGCCATCCCCACCGGCAAGCACCTGCTCGCGAGCGTACCCGACGGCAGCCATCACATCGAGTTTATTTGCCCACGGCACCCAGTCGGTAGTATCACCCGCCGGCCCATGCAGGATTGCGCCAGCATACTGCGCGCAGCTGTGCGCCGCCGGCTTATTCCAATCCCACCAGCCTTCGCGCTTGATATGTCGCCCCAGCCAGCAATCGATCAGCGCAGTTTGCGCCCATTCGCGCCAAGGACGGCCCAGGTAGACCGAATCCGGCGCCACGCCATCCGGAGCTGTAAACGAACAACCATGAAACACAAATCCGTACGGCTCGCCTTTAGGCGTGGAGGCTGCCGTTACATACCCGTTGACATCCATATCGCGGTTGAGCGAGCGAATCTCGCACCCCTCAAAGTAGGCACGCGCGCCGCCAAAGATAAAGTCGACATCGCCCTCGATCCGGCAACGTCGGAAATATTGGCGCCCCACCCGGCGCGGCGCATACTGTTTGGGTCCTATGAACCCGCCCGGTTTGACCTCATGCGGCGGCAGCGGACCCAAAAACAGTGTGTCCTGGTGCCCCTTAATGCAGCAGGCATCGACAACCAGACGGTCGCCATCGGCATACAGGGCAATCGCCTGCCCCACCTCGCGACCGTCGCCGGCATCGTTGACGATCGTAAGGTTCTCGAGCCGCACGTCATCGGCATCGACCAAAACGGTATAGGTCCTAAAGGTGCCGAGCGTGCCGTCGACGCCCGAGCCGTCCTCCGAAGGCATCTTGGCACCCAGGCTGCCCACGATACGCACGCTGTCGGCCGTCTCTCCCTCAATCGTCACATGTGAGCGATGAATCTCGACCCGCTCGCGATACTCGCCCGGATCGACGCGAATCATCACCGGTTGCTCGGCATCCGGATAGAGCTGATCGGCTGCCGCCAAGGCATCGGAAATCGTTGGATACACTCCTGCCGCAGCCCTCGAAACGCGCAGCGTATAGATACTTTCGCTCATCGTCCATCACGCTCCCATGCAACGAACTGTTCAGGCCAGCCCTGAACCTGTGGCTGAATATGCTCGGCGCAGCCCTTAAATGCCGTTTGGTCCGTGGCGAGCGATGCCCCATGCTTTCCATGCGAAAAGACATGTAGGCTAAAGCCAATCCCGTGGTCGGCAAGAGCCTGCGCAAGAAGGAGGCTATTTTGAACTGGTACCGATGCATCCTCGGCGGTATGCCACAAGAACGTACGGGGGAAGCCATCGCCCACCATATTCTCGATCGACAACTTTTGAGCTAAAGCGCCATCGGCACCCGTTAGGTGTTCAAACGAACCACGATGAGCATAGGCCCCCGAGCTTACGACCGGATAGCCCAAGCAAAGTGTGTCAGGCCGAATCGACTCAGGCGATGCCGAAATCGACTCTGCAAGCCAGGGTTGGTCCCAAAGCGCCCCGAGCAAGCCAACTAGATGCCCACCGGCCGAAAAACCCATGACCGTAATCCGATCAGGATCGACACAGTACTCTGCCGCATGGCTTCGGACGGTATCGACCGCCCGCGCGAGTTCTTGCAATGCCAGCGGATAGACAGCCGGAGCAACCGAATAGTTCAGTACAAACGCTTGGTAGCCCATCGCCAACAAACGGAGCGCTACCGGCTCGCCTTCGCGCGGCGAAACGTGATCGTAGCCGCCTCCTGGCACGACCACAACTGCAGGCAGCGGTTTTAAAGCATAAGCATCTTCGGTCGGGGCAAAAACATAAGACGTAATCGTGGCAGACGAGCCATCGACCCCGACAGGAATCGTTTTATTGAGCATGTATTCCCTTTCACCATGATGCGTAGCGCAGCGCACACGGCCGTATCGCACAAGGGCTGCATTGCCGATTTATCCGACAATGCAGCCCTGGTCATCAACCCGAGTTAGGAACGGACAACCTTGTCGACGTTCTGGAGCTGCAGTTCCTCGCCGTCCTGGCCCTCGATCACCACATTTTGCAGATCGAGTACCTTGACGTTTTGCGCAATGATGCCCTGACACACCATGGGCTCAACGCCGCAGGCCATGGCCGGGACAAAGGGCTCGGCATCCGGCGCGAAGGTCACGTGGACATCCTGGAACGTCAGGCGCGTTACTTTACTCTCGGGCAGGCCCGTGATGTAGGCAGCGGCCGCGTGGCAGTTAGTGGCCTCGATATCGCAAAACGTCGTGGCACCAAAGCCGGGCGTGCGGTCGTCGACAGGCAGCGTCTCGCGAGACTGCACGTAATCGGTCTTGCCGTCCTTGTCGCAGAAGTAGAAGGAGTTGACCACGAAGGGCGTGAGCACCTCATCCATGCGAATGTGCTCAAAGGTAATGCCCTCGTTGACGGCATCCTTGCCGCGCCCGCGGCGGATCTTGACGCGCAGGCCGCGGTCGGTGCGCTCAAAGAGGCACTTGCTCACGGTAAGGTCCTTGATGCCGCCGGCAGCCTCTGAACCCAGGACCACGGCGCCGTGACCATCGTGCATGTAGCAGTGAGAGATCAGCACGTCGTGCGTGGCGGGACGAAGCTCGGGCTCAATGCCCAGCTTGCCGCTCTTGATGGCGATGCAGTCGTCGCCCACCGAGAACTGACAGCCAAGGATGCGGACAAAGCCGCAGCTCTCGGGATCGAAACCGTCGGTGTTGTGGGAGTTCTTGGGGCCCTCGATGGACAGGCAGAGCGCATCGACGTGCTCGCACAGGATGGGGTGGATGTTCCACGCCGGGCTGTTGCGGACGGTGAAGCCGGCCAAGCTCACGTTTTGGCACTCGGACAGGAAAATCATGCGCGGGCGGGCGACCTCGCGGCCCTCCTCCGGGCGAAAGATGTTCTTAAAGTCCTTGTTCCACCAGTTGTCCTCGGCAAAATCGGTCTGACCGTCGATGGCACCACGACCATAGATGCACACGTCGTGCACGCTCAGACCCGTAAAGGTAGAGCAGTAGGTCGAGAAACTCTCGCCCTCCCAGCGGCCCAGGGGCAGCATATCGGTGCCGGCATGCCCGGCGCCCTCGTCGCCTGTGACCGTGCCCGGAATGTAGGCAAGCGCCGCGCGATCGTGACGGGCCAACAGCACCGCTCCCTCGGCGAGCTCGATGTTGATATTGCTCTTAAGGAAGAGGGACTTGATGCGATAACTACCGGCGGGGATCAGCACGCGCCCGCCCTTGGGGCAGGCCATGATGGCAGCCTGGATGTTGGTGGTGTCGTCGTGCTCGGCATCGCCCTTGGCGCCACAGTCGCGAACGTTGATGGTAAAGGGCTCAGCCGGCGTGGTGACACCTACGCTCAGCTCACGCTCGCCACAAACAAAACGAACCAGGTTGCGCTTGCCGGGGATCAGGCCGTCGACATAGGTCTCGACCGTATTCGTGGTACCGGCGGGCTCGTCGTTGACAAAGATCTCCCACGTATCGGCACAGGTAAAGTAGCCGCCGTCGTCAAGCTCGATCACGGCCGCGCGGGCGTTGCGCCAGATAACGTTCGTCTCCATGGATTTCTCCCTCAAAAAGATGCTCTAAAGGCAAATTGTACGCTGTTAAAAAAGGGCCGTGCCTGCCGGCGGAATTCCGGTGGCACGGCCCTGTGATTTGGACGATATGTCGGCCTTACTCGGCGGGGGTTACGCTACCGTCCTGGAAGCCAACGTTGTTGTGGGCAAAGCAGTCCTCGTACTTAAAGCCGGAGAGCTCCTCGCAAAGCGCCTTGACCTCGGGCTTGACGTCGGCCATCTTGCCACCCTCCTTGACGCGGTGAATCTCGTCGCAAAGGATGTCGCACTGCTCCTTGTCGATCTTGATGCCGCGGGCAAGGACGGCCGCAAGCAGGAAGAAGCCGGCGCAGCCGATGATCATGTAGCCGCAGATATACAGAGGCACGGTAGCGGGCTGGGTCACGGCGTCGCTATTGCCGGCGGTCTGAATGAAGCCGGAGGCAGCAAGGACGATAGCCCACACGTTGACGGCGATAGCCTGGGCGATCTGCTGGCAGAGCTGCTGCGCGGAGCTGTAGATGCCCTCGCGACGACGCAGGGTGATGAGTTCATCGACATCGGGGATGTAGTTGAGCAGAACATCGGGCAGGTACTGGAAGCCGACGTAGAAGAACTTCCAGATGGCGAAGATGATGGGGTAGGCGATCATGGCGATGGCGACCGTGGAGGTGCCGTTGATCTGACCAAAGGCGAAGTAGTTGTAGGCAATGATGCACGCAGCGCAACCGGCATTTGCGAGGTACCAAGACTTGTGGAAGCCCTTCTTGGCCATGAGGGCGACCCAGATGGCGGTGCAGACGATAGCGACGACCTTGCCAGGCATCTCCATCACGGACTCGTAGGACTTAGGAATCTGCAGGCAGTAGACGATGAAGAAGGACAGGCAGGCAGACCAGCAGGCAGCAGCAAGCTTCGTGGAGACCTGTGCATACAGGACCTTGCGGAAGGACTTGTTGCGGAAGGTGGAGATAACGTCGATGAAGAACTTCTTGATGCCCTCGCCGACGCTCTCGATCTTCTCCTGAGCGACCTCCTCGGGGGTGTGCTCCCACGTGGACAGGTACACGCAGAGCAGCGAGATTGCCATGACCGAAGCGTTGATCGTAGCGATGATGAAGTAGCTAAACGGGTTGGTCTCGCCGAAGGTGCCAAAGCCAAAGCCGACGAGTGCTGCCATCAGGAAGCCGGCGGCGTTACCAAAGAGATGCTTGTAGCCGGTAAGGTACGTACGCTCCTTAAAGTCGTCGGTCATCTCGATGGTAAGCGGCGACAGGTTGGCGGTGCAGAACGTGTACGCGACGTTGTAGATCAGGTACAGCACAAAGTAGTACGGGAAGCCAAACGGCGTAGCCACGAAGATGAGCGGCTCGGCGATCATCATCGGGATGGCCAGCAAGATCCAGAAACGACGACGACCAAAGATGCGGCCAATCTTGGTGGCATAGAAGTTATCGGCCACAAAGCCCATCAGCGGGCAAAGAATGGCGTTGACATAGATGGCAAACGAGCTGATCAGTGCAGCCTCGCCTGCGGACAGGCCACACTCCGTGGACAGGAACAGCACCATGTAGCTGTGCGTAAAGGTCAGGGCACCGGAATTGAGCATACCGCCCATACCAAAGCCCAAGCGCGTCCAGAATGTGATCTTACGCTTTTTTCCGATCTTATTAGTCATCGAGCTCCCTCTCTTTTCTCGATTGTCTTGTAACAAGACAGTTGAGTCCACACTGACATCTGTCTGCCCAGCGTTCAGGGTGAACGTTTAGTTAGATTATGCGCGATTGCTTACGACAGGTGAACGTTCACTTGAATAATATCCTTGAACGGTCGATTTTTACCGCTGAACGGACACAATTGAGATCCTCACACCTATTTTCTGCTGGTAAAGGTGCCATGCTGGACAGCCATGAGATAGGTGAACGTTTATCAGACATACCAACATATTCACTTAACCATGAAACGAAAAGGCCCCGCCGGGAACACTCCCGATGGGGCCGATGACATCTCGCTATGCTTGGGCGCACTTGCCGCTACAAGCAGACGCCGTCCTTCCAGATACTGATCTCGTGACAGCCACGGCGCTCAGCACTCGTGAGCTTACCGCTCGCCGTCTCCAGCACCAGCTGGTACAGATCGTGGGCAGCCTCGTCGAGCGTGCGCTCACCCGTGGCAATCACGCCAGCGTTAAAGTCCATCCAGTTGGCCTTGTGGTCGCACAAACGCTGATTGGTGAACACCTTGAGGGTAGGCGCCGGCGCGCCAAACGGTGTGCCGCGGCCGGTCGAGAACAGAATCACGTGGCAGCCGGCAGCCGTCAACGCCGTGGTGGATACCATGTCGTTGCCCGGACCGCACAGCATGTTCAGGCCGTGTTTATTTGCCTGGCCGGCATACGGCAGCACGTCGACGATGGGGGCAGATCCGCCCTTTTGCACGCAGCCGCAGCTCTTGTCCTCGAGCGTGGTAATACCGCCGTCCTTGTTGCCGGGACTCGGGTTCTCATAAACGACCTCGCCGTGGCTAATAAAGTAGTCCTTAAATCCATTGAGCATGTCGGAGGCAGCGTTAAAGACCTGCTCGTTCTCGCAACGGTCGAGCAGGATGCTCTCCGCGCCAAACATCTCGGGCACCTCGGTAAGCACCGACGTGCCGCCACGGGCGACGACCATATCGCTCACGCGACCGATCGTGGGGTTGGCGGTAATGCCCGAAAGACCGTCGGAGCCGCCACACTTAAGACCAATGACCAGCTCGGAGGCCGGAATGGGCTCGCGCTTGGACTGCTTTGCCAGGTCTGCCAGCTCGGCCAGAATCTTGTGGCCCTCGATTTGCTCGTCGGCTACATCCTGGCAGGTGAGAAAACGAACGCGCTCGTGATCGAAGTCACCGAGCTCGTCGAGCACCTGCTGATGCGTGCAGTTCTCGCAACCGAGCGACAGGAACAGCACGCCCGCGGCATTTGCGTGACGCGACAGTGCCACCAGCAGACGACGGGTCTGGGCATGGTCGGCGCCGGTCTGCGAGCAACCGAACGGATGCGGGAAGTAGTAGACGCCCTCCAGCGAGCCATCGACCAGATCCTGGGCCTGCTCGCACATGGCACGGGCGACTTCGTTGACACAGCCGACCGTGGGGATGATCCACAGCTCGTTGCGCGTCGCGGCACGACCGTCGGCGCGGCGGAACCCCATAAAGGTCTCGGGCTCAACCGGCTCAACGACCGGATGTGTGGGGTTGTAGGTATACTCGACCTCGCCCGAAAGGTTGGTCTTCACATTGTGCGTGTGGAGCCACTGACCGGGCTGGACATCGCCCGTCACATGACCGATAGGAAGGCCGTACTTAATGACGTCCTCGCCGGCGGCAATCGAGCGCACAGCCATCTTGTGGCCTTGCGGAATATCCTCTGCGGCCACGACCTCGCCCACCCCGGGAACCGCGACGGCAGTGCCCTTGGCAAGCGGCGACAGCGCAACGATCACGTTATCGGCCGGATTGATCTGGATAGTATTCATTACAAATGGTCCTAACCCTACAGGTTGAGCAGAAGTCGAGACGCGGGCACGCCGTCCCGCGCCCGCGTCTGCGCCGGAAATTTACGCCTGAGCGTTGGCGAAGGTCTGCTTGGCGCCCTCGGCACGCACGACAGCGAGCGCGCTGACGACAAACTCCTCAAGACCTGCGATCTGCGTAAGGTCCTCGCCCCACATCTGCTCGTTGGTGAGCACGTCGTGCACCAGCTGGGCATCGTCGGCGCCGGCATGGGCGGCGTAGAAGTCGAGCACGAAGGCGTCGTCCTGAGCGGTGTACTCGGTGCCGTCGGAGCGACGCAGGTGCAGGCCGTCGCCCTCGCGGGACACGAGCTCCTGCGTGTAGAAGGAGATGAGCGTAGCGAGGCTCGTCGCCAGGCACTTGGGCAGGTTGCCGGTCTCGGCAACGTAGTCCTTGAGCGTGGGCAGGTCACGAGCGCGCCACTTAGCCGTGGAGTTGAGGCAGATGGAGAGCAGCGCATGATCAATAAACGGGTTGTCGAAGCGGTTTTCGACGGCGGCGGCAAAGGCCTTGCAGTCCTCGACATCCAAGTCGGCGGCAAGCGTCGGAATGACCTCGTCGTAGAGCATGGTGTTCATGAAGCCGCGAATGGTCTCGTCATGCATGCAGTCGCGCACGATATCAAAGCCGGCAACCCAGGAACCCGGAACGAAGGCGGTATGGGCACCGTTGAGGATGCGGACCTTGCGCTTTTTGTACGGGGTGACGTCGGGAGTCACAAAGACACCCGGAAGACCAGCCTTCACAAAGGGAAGCTTCTCGGCAAGCGACTCGTCGCCCTGGATGCCCCACATCTGGAAGGGCTCGCGCACGGCCAGGAAGGGATCCTCGTAGCCCAGACGCTCGGCAACCGCCGCGGCCTCCTTAGGATCGCGGATGCGGCCGGGGACGATGGTGTCGACGAGCGTGGTGCAGACGGTGCAGTCGTTAGCCATCCACTGCGCAAACTCGTCCTCCCAGCCCCAGTCGCTCACATACTGGTTCATGATGCGCAGCAACTCCTCGCCGTTGTGATCGATGAGCTCGCAGGCGAGGACGATGACGCCCGGCTTACCGGCAGCCCAGCGGGTGTGGAGCACCTGGGCAAGCTTGGCGGGGAAGCTCGCGGGTGGCATGTCGTCGGCCTTGCAGGACGGGTCATAGGCGATACCGGCCTCGGTGGTGTTGGAGACGATGATCTCTAGGTCGTCGGAGACGGCGACCTCCATCATGGCGCGGTAGTCGTCCTCACGATACGGGTTAAGGCAGCGGCTGCAGGCGCTGATCACGCGGGACTCGTCAACCGTGTTGCCGTTCTCCTTGCCGCGCACCAGCACGGTGTACAGGTCGTCCTGGGCATTGATACCGTCGGCAAAGCCAAAGGCACCGCTGATGGGCTGCACCATGACGACCTTGCCGTTCCAGCCGGTGGCCTCGTTGCCCATGTCAAAGAAACGGTCGACGAAGGCGCGCAGGAAATTGCCCTCGCCAAACTGCAGAACCTTCTCGGGAGCATCCTTGGGCAGCAAATAGCCCTTGTAGCCGATCTTCTCGAGCGCATCGTAGCTGATGTTCTCCATCTGTGTCTCTCCTTAGATAGCTGTTAGCGTGCAAGCAAAACAGGGGCGCCGCGTGTGGCAACGGCGCTCCCGAGTTCGATGTGATTTGATGCGGGCTTAGGCCTCGACGGTGTCCAGGTCAAAGCCAAAGTAGCGGACCGCATTGTTGTAGCTGATGTCGCGTACAACCTCGCCCAGTAGCTCCATGTCGGCCGGGTACTTGCCCTGCTCGACCCACTCGCCGATCACGCTGCACAGCACGCGACGGAAGTACTCGTGGCGCGGATAGGACAGGAAGGAGCGGGAATCGGTAAGCATGCCCACAAAGTTGCCCAGCACGCCCTCGTTAGCCAGAGCCGTGAGCTGCTCGCGCATACCGACCTCGTTGTCGTTGAACCACCAGGCGGAGCCGTTCTGGATCTTACCGGCAGTCGGAGCCTCCTGGAAGCAGCCCATCACGGTATCGATCATGGTGTTGTCGATGGGGTTCAGACTGTACAGGATGGTCTTGGGCAGGCCGCAAGTCTCCTGAATGGAGTTGAGGAAATCGGCGAGCTGGTCGGACGGCGTGTAGTTGGAGATGCAGTCGTAGCCGGTATCGGGACCGAGCTTGGCAAACATGGCGCGATTGTTGTCGCGCTTGCAGCCAAAGTGCAGCTGCATGGCCCAGCCCAGACGGACATACTCGCCAGCGACAAACTGCATAAAGGCAGTCTTGTACTTGAGGACCTCTTCCTCGGTAAGCGGCTCGGCAGCCAGACCCTTGGCAAAGATAGCCTCGATCTCGTCGGCGGTAGCCGGGACGTACATAACGTAGTCGAGTGCGTGGTCGGATGCGCGGCAGCCCAGCTCGTGAGCAACGTCGTAGCGCTTGGAAATGGCAGCCTTCATGCCCTCAAAGTCGCTGACCTCAACGCCGGCAACCTCGGAGAGGTGCTTGCAGTAGTCGGCAAACTCCTGGCCGCGCTCGATGCGCAAAGCGGCATCGGGGCGCATGGCGGGAACGACCTGAACGTCAAAGCTGTCGTCGGCGGCAATCTTCTTGTGCCACTCAAAGCTGTCGGCGGGGTCGTCAGTAGTGCAGATCATGCGGACGTTGGACTGCTTGATCAGGTTGCGGCAGGTGAAACTGGCCTCGGCGAGCTTGGCGTTGGCAAGGTCCCAAACCTCCTGGGCAGTCTTGCCGTTGAGGACGCCCTCGTAGCCAAAGTAGCGCTTAAGCTCCAGGTGGCTCCACTCAAAGACGGGGTTGCCGACGCAGCGACCCAGGGTCTCGGCCCACTTTTGGAACTTCTCGCGAGCAGGGGCGTCGCCAGTGATAAAGCGCTCGTCGACGCCGTTGGCACGCATCAGGCGCCACTTGTAGTGGTCGCCGCCCAGCCAAACCTCGGTGATGTTCTCGAAACGCTTGTCCTCCCAAATCTCCTTGGGAGAAATGTGGCAGTGGTAGTCGACGATGGGCATGCCCTCGGCAAAGTTGTGGAACAGCTCCTCGCCGGTCTTGGTGCTCAGCAGGAAATCCTGATCGTCCATGAAGTTTTTCATCAAACAACCCCTTTGTTTGCGGAGCGGGCGCACAATACGCTCGTCATCCTCTAGGTGAACGTTCACCATACTAATCCATTACGACTCAAAAGGTGAACGTTCACCTAACAACCATGGGGTGAACGGTAGGTTTTGCCCGTTCAACGGTTGCCGGAGCTGTGACTTGCATGCATTGCGGACCGGTTGGCGTCCCCGAACACCGAACTTGAGCGCTTTTGCTCAGGTGGGTCATGTCCCGACGTACATTTTTGGGAGTATTCAGCATTGGAGCGCGCCGTGCGCCATCCTCAGCGTCCTA
>CATYJA010000012.1:0-27787 GCA_958407545.1 uncultured Collinsella sp.
TCCGCGAGACCGCTACCATGATCTCCTTCATGGCCGACGTCATCGGCATCCGCGATGACATGTACATCGGCAAGGGCGACGCCTACATGGCCGAGGTCTCCGAGTCCGTGCAGCAGGCCTACGAGGACGGCGTTCTGGATCACCGTCCCACGCTCATCTCCCTGCAGTCCGATTCCGACCACCCCACGCAGTCCTCTGCCGACATGCTCTACCTCATCAACGAGTTTGGCGGCCTCGAGAACCTCAAGGGCAAGAAGGTTGCCGTCACCTGGGCCTATTCGCCCTCTTACGGCAAGCCGCTGTCCTGCCCGCAGTCGCTGATCAGCCTGCTGCCCCGCTTTGGCATGGACGTCACCCTGGCTCACCCCGAGGGCTATGACCTCATGCCCGAGGTCGTCGAGCGCGCCAAGGGCTACGCCGCCGAGTCCGGCACCACCTTTAAGCAGGTCAACACCATGGCCGAGGCCTTCGAGGGCGCCGACATCGTGATCCCCAAGAGCTGGGCTCCGTTTGCCGCCATGGAGAAGCGCACCAACCTGTACGCCGAGGGCGACGACGCCGGCATCGCAGCGCTCGAGAAGGAGCTGCTCGCCCAGAACGCCACCCATCAGGACTGGTGCTCCACGACCGAGCTCATGGAGAAGACTGCCAACGGCCAAGACACCATCTTTATGCACCCGCTGCCCGCCGACATCTCCGGTGTTTCCTGTGAGCACGGCGAGGTTAACGCCGACGTCTTCGACATGCACCGCGTGGGCATGTACAAGGAGGCCAGCTACAAGCCGTACGCCATCGCTGCCATGATGTTCCTGCAGAAGGTTGCCGATCCCGCCGCTACCCTCAAGGCCCTCGACGAGCGCAACACCGCCCGTTGGCTCCAGGCCTAAAGCCGGGTTGAGGTAAGCCATGTAAAGGGGGCGCTCTGCCAACCGGCGGGGTGCCCTTTTTTTGCATCGCGGGCGTGCGGGATAAGCGCTTTCGATGTGGATGCCCGCGGCGCGAGTTATGGGTACGATGGTTTCGGGGGAGGTATCACCATGAGACTTGGATGCGTCATTATGGCTTCGGGCGAGGGCAAGCGGTTTGGCTCTAACAAGATGCTTGCCGATATCTATGGCGAGCCGCTGATTGCCCGGACCATCGATTCGGTTCCCCGGGGCTTTGACGTCGTGGTTTCGACGCGTTGGCCCGAGGTCGCTCAGATTTGCGAGGACAAGCATTGCCCGTGCGTGCTGCACGATGGCGAGCTGCGCAGCGAAAGCGTCCGTGCGGGCCTTTCGTGGGGAGTCGAACGCAACTGGAAAGGTTGCCTCTTTTTGCCGGGCGACCAGCCGCTCGTGAGTTCGGATTCTTTTGAGGCCATGGTTCGTGCATTTGACGAGCGCGGCCGCAAGCATCCGGTGCGTCTTGCGTGCAACGGTGAGCCTTCGAGCCCGGTGCTCTTTCCGGCGGAACTGTTCGATGCACTTATGTGTCTTGAGGGCAAGGACGGCGGGGGCTCGATTCTCAAAGGTCGCGTCGACGTTGCGCTGGTCGAGGCGCGTGCCTACGAGCTGTGGGACGTCGATACCGCCAAGGGGCAGCAACGCATAACGGAGCATATCGCTGCCTGCTCGTATTTTGATCGCGTGGCCAACAGTATTAATCAATAAGGAGCAACATGATCATCATCAAAAACGGCGCGCTCGTGACGCCACAGGGACTTCGCCGCGCCGATCTTGCCATGGAGGGCGATAAGATCGTGCGGATCGCCGCGGCGATTGAGCCGGCCGCGGGCGATACCGTCGAGGATGCCGCGTGCTGTTGGGTGTTTCCCGGCTTTATCGACGGCCACACGCACATGCAGTGCTGGACTGGCATGGATTGGACGGCAGATAGCTTTGAGACCGGTACGCGTGCGGCTGCCTGCGGCGGCACGACGACCATCGTGGACTACGCGACGGCCGATCGCGGCGTGACCATGCCCGATGCCTTGGCCGAGTGGCATTGCCGCGCCGACGGAACCTGCACGGCTAATTATGCCTTTCATATGGCACTCGCCGAGTGGAACGAGCGCAACCGCGCCGATCTTTCGGCCATGCGCGAGGCGGGCGTATCGTCGTTCAAGACCTACTTTGCCTACGATCATCTGCGCCTGGACGATGCCGAGACGCTCGAGGTGCTCGAGGAGCTCAAGCGTATTGGCGGCATACTGTGCGTGCATTGCGAGAACGGTACGCTGGTGAATGAGCTGCAGAAGCGCGTGTTTGAGCAGGGTATCCACGGGCCCGAGGGCCACGCGCTCAGCCGTCCGGACGTGTGCGAGGCCGAGGCAGTGAGCCGTCTGCTATATCTGGCGCACCTGGCCGGCGACGCACCGGTCAACGTGGTGCACCTTTCGACCAAGCTGGGGCTCGAGGCCATCCGTGCCGCCAAGGCGCGCGGGCAGAAGAATATCTATGTCGAGACCTGCCCTCAGTATCTGATGCTCGACGACACCTGCTATCTGGAGCAGGGCAAGGACGGCTTTGCGGGTGCCAAGTACGTGATGAGCCCGCCGCTGCGTCATGCCGGCGACCGTGCCGCGCTGCGCGAGGCGCTTGTGGCCGGCGAGATCGATACGATTGCGACCGACCACTGCAGCTTTAACCTGCATGGGCAAAAGGACCGCGGGCGCGACGACTTCCGCGCGATTCCCAACGGCGGGCCCGGCGTGGAACATCGTCCCGTCGCGATTGCCACGAGCTTTGAGGGCCAGCTGGGCCCCGAGGATCTGTGCCGCTTGATGAGCGAGAACCCGGCGCGCGTGTTTGGCATGTACCCGCGCAAGGGCTGTCTTGCCGAGGGTGCCGATGCCGACGTGTGCGTGTGGGATCCTTGCGCGCGTTGGACGATCAGCGCCGCGACACAGCATCAGGCCGTGGACTACACGCCGCTCGAGGGCTTTGAGGCACATGGCCGCGCCAAGGCCGTGTTTGTGAACGGCGTGCTGGCGGCACGCGACGGCGAGCCCACCGGAGCCCAGCCCGGCCGCTACGTCCCCCGCTAGCAGCAAAGATGCCGTGTCCCCTCCTCAGTTGCGGTGAAATACGGACTGTTTGCGGCCGTTTGGCGGCCAAACAGTCCGTATTTCACCGCAACTGACGAGATGGGGCCGGCTATTTGAGGCTGCTGGCGACGACGGGGCGGCCGAGGGCTGCCTCGAAGCAGTCGGCCATCGTGGGGTCGCTGAGCGTGTCGACTTGGTTGAGCATGACGCGTGCGGTGCTGAGTTTCAGCGCCTGCATCTCGGAATTGAGCACCTGGGCGACGCGCTCGGGCGTGGCGATGTCGGTGAGCTCGCAGCCGCAACGCTCGCAAAAGAGCTCGGGGCGGTGGACGGTTTCGTTGATGGGCTTGCCGAGCCCCGAGGCGCCGACGAGCCAGATGACATTGGCCGTGCCGGCGGGAATTACCGGCTCCCAGGCGGCATGCGCCTTGAGCGGGAGTCGCTTGCTACCGTCTGCCTCGGCCAACACATAGTCAAAGCGCTGTGCCAGCCCGCCGAGTGGCTCGGCGGGGGCGGAGAGCTTGCCTGTCTCCGGGTCCAAGACGCCTGCCTGGCAGATGCCTCCGCGTGCAAGGCCCGCGCATGCCTCGCAGGTGCAGCCGGGAACATGCAGGGTCCCCGGTTTCCAGGGCGCGGCGTCCAGGCGACGGCTCGACCCGTCCCACGGCACGCCGGCGACGGGGAACATGCGCGTGGTGGTGCAGAGGAGCACGCGGCCGCCAGCGCGCATAAGCTCAAGGCCGAGCGTCTTTAGCAAGGTCGACTTGCCACCGCTGCCGATAATCGCGGTAATGCCCGGCTCGATCCTGAGCGCCGAGGCAAGATTGCCGCTAACCGTTTCCATCTGTTCACCGCCGTATAATACTGTGATAATAAATAATCATCAGAGTAGCGGTCGAACCGCTTTTGCTCTGCTCAAACCGTAGCACAGGGAGGTGCCCCGGGAATGCTCGTTTATGTTCGCGGCGCCGGCGATATCGCCACGGGTGTCGCCGCTCGCTTGGTGCGCGCCGGCGTGTCGGTCGTTATGGCCGATATCGCGGTTCCCACGTGCATCCGCCGCACAATCAGTTTTTGCGAGGCTATTCGCCTGGGCGAGGTCCAGGTCGAGGGCATTCGCGCTCGCTTGGCGCAGACGCCGGCAGAGGCGCTCGAGATTACCCAAGCGGGGGATGTTGCCGTCGTGGTGGACCCTCAGGCCAAGATGCTCGATGAGCTTAAACCCGCGGCTGTGGTCGACGCGATTCTGGCCAAGCGCAACCTGGGCACCACGCGCGACATGGCGCCTACCGTCATCGCCGTGGGGCCGGGCTTTACCGCGCCGGTCGATTGCGACGCCGTGGTCGAGACCATGCGCGGGCATTTCCTGGGCCGTGTCATTACCCAAGGTTCACCCCAGCCCAACACGGGCGTGCCGGGCATTATCGCTGGCTATGGCAAAGAGCGTGTTATCCACAGCCCCGCCGCCGGCGTGTTTCGGTCCGACCGCGCAATCGGCGACATCGTGCGCGCCGGAGACGTGATTGGCTACGCGGGCGATACGCCCATGTACACGCAGATCGATGGCTGCCTTCGCGGGCTTTTGGCAAACGGCGTGCAGGTGACTGAGGGCTTTAAATGCGCCGATGTCGACCCGCGCGGCGATGCCAGCTATATCAACTACATTTCGGACAAGGCGACGTCGGTCGGCGGCGGCGTGCTCGAGGCACTCGCTATGCTCACCGATATCTTTAGAGGATAGAAGGCGGCAATGGAAAAGCTCGATGTTGTGAATGCGGCGCTTGCCGCCCTGCGTGCTGGCGAGACGTGCGAACTCGTGGTCGTGGCCGGCACGGCAGGGTCATCGCCGCGCGGCGTGGGCGCCTGGATGGCCGTCTTTGCCGATGGCAGCCAAGCGGGTACCATCGGCGGCGGCAAGATCGAGCTCTTTGCGCTGGATGAGGCGCGCGAGCTCCTGAGCGCGGGACAGTCGCGTCTGGTCCGCTACACCATGAGCGGCGAGAACTCCGATACCGGCATGATCTGCGGCGGAGCCATCTGCCTGTGCTATCTGCATCTGGATGCGACCCAGGCACCGTTGTTCCAGGAAATTGCCGACGTCTTGGTCTATCGACGCATCGGCGACTTCGTCATCGACTTTGAGCCGTTTATCGCAAGCGCGCTCGAAGGCGATGTTGCCGAATATCATGGCGAGGCATCGCGCCATACCATTGCCGGCTGCCCCGAGCTTTCGCTGGTGGAGGAGGGGAGTAGGGTCACCTACACCAACGCGGCCTCCGAGATTCCCGCGGCGCACATTGAGACGCTCTGCCCCGAGGGCCTGACCTACATCTTTGGCTGCGGACATGTGGGCGCTGCGACGGCACGGGTGCTCACGGCGGCGGGCTTTGCCGTCGTGGCGTGCGATGACCGCCCCGGCACGCTGAGGCCCGAATGGGTGCCCGGTGTCTACGACCGTCGCCTGGTCGATTACAAGAATCTGGGCGAGCAGTGCCCCATCGGTCCGCGCGACCTGGTGGTCGTGGCCACAGCAGGCCACAAGTCCGATATCGACGTGGTGATTCAGGCCATGCGCGCCAAACCCGCCTATCTGGGTTGCTTGGGCTCGCGCCGCAAGACGGCCTTTGTGCGTGCCCGCCTGGAGCAGGAAGGCTTTACACAGGACCAGATCGACGAGCTGCACCTGCCGATCGGCGTCGCCATCGAGGCAGAGGACCCCGAGGAGATCGCCGTCTCCATCGCAGCCGAGATGATCCACCTGCGCCGCACCAAACTCATCCCCCGCAAGCGCTAATCGCATCCCCACCAATAAGTTGCGGTGAAATACGGACTGTTTAAGCCTGTTAGGCCGCCAAACAGTCCCTATTTCACCGCAACTGCTTTTTGGGATCCATTTGTGCGGGGGAGTTGTGGAGTTGTGCAGGCAGACGAGGTTTTTCTGGAAATACGCTCCCGATGCGCGTATAGTACCGATTGTTTTGTCGGCTCCTGCTGCGTCGAGTCCAAACCGCAAAATGCCATGAGCGGCGCGGATGCAGCCAGGAGGCACGAGGACAACCCATCGTGGCCACGCCCCGTGCTTAAAACCCCAAGAAGGAGTGAACAATGGCAGAAGAGAAGTATGTGCCGCGTCTGAAGACCAAGTACAACAACGAGGTCAAGCAGCAGCTTCAGGACAAGTTCCAGTACGAGAACGTCATGATGATCCCCAAGTTTGAGAAGATCGTCGTGAACATGGGTGTCGGCGAGGCCGCTACCGATTCCAAGGCCATCGACGGTGCCGTGCGCGACCTGCGCGCCATCACCGGACAGCAGCCGATGATCACCCGTGCCCGTAAGTCCATCGCTACCTTCCGCCTGCGCGCTGGTATGCCGATCGGCTGCAAGGTTACCCTGCGTGGCGACCGTATGTGGGAGTTCTTCGATCGTCTGACCTCCGTCGCGATCCCCCGTATCCGCGACTTCCGCGGCATTTCCGCCAAGAGCTTCGACGGCCGTGGTAACTTCTCCATGGGCGTCACCGAGCAGCTCATCTTCCCCGAGATCGACTTCGATTCCGTCGATCACCAGCGTGGTATGGACATCACTTTCGTGACCACCGCCAACACCGATGAGGAGGCCAAGGCCCTTCTGGACGCCTTCGGTTTCCCGTTCAAGAAATAGGTTCACCTGCCCTATAAGCGCCGTTCCCACAAGGGGGCGGCGCTTGGGGCGAACAATACTCTATGTGAGGAGGATATAAGTGGCTAAGACATCGATGATCGTCAAGTGCAATCGCAAGCAGAAGTTCTCTACTCGTGAGTACACGCGCTGCCAGCGCTGCGGCCGTCCGCACTCTGTGTACCGCAAGTTCGGCCTGTGCCGTGTCTGCTTCCGCGAGCTTGCACTCAAGGGCGAGCTTCCCGGCGTTAAGAAGGCCAGCTGGTAAGTCACTACCAGCGTTTCAAGCATCAGTTTGGAACAGGGAAAACGCGCTAAAAAGGCTTTGCCGTTAAGGGCGGCGAAGAACCAAGAGCACGTGTTCATCAAGAACGAAGGAGAATCTGTATGAACCTTACAGACCCGATCGCAGATATGCTTACGCGCATCCGTAACGCTAACTCTGTGAACAAGGCCACGGTCTCCATGCCGAGCAGCAAGAAGCTCGTCGAGATCGCTCGTGTTCTGCACGAGGAGGGCTACATCGAGGGCTACGATGTCGAGGACACCGTTCCCCAGAAGACTCTGCACATCACGCTTAAGTATGGTCCCAAGAAGGCTAAGGTCATCAACGGCATCCGCCGCATTTCCAAGCCGGGCCTGCGTAAGTACACCGGCGTTGCCGACATGCCCCGCGTCCGCGGTGGCCTTGGTACCGCCATTATTTCCACCAGCCATGGCGTCATGACCGACCGCGATGCTCGCAAGCACAACGTCGGCGGCGAGATCATCGCTTACGTCTGGTAATTCGCTCGGTAGGTAGAAGGAAAGGAGATCACCGTGTCTCGTATCGGTAATAAGCCTGTCCAGATTCCCGCCGGAGTCGAAGTGGCAGTCAACGGCAACAACGTTGTCGTCAAGGGCCCCAAGGGCCAGCTCGAGCTCGATGTCTTTGAGAAGCTCGCTATCAACGTCGAGGACAACGTCCTCACCGTTTCCCGTCCCGACGACGAGCGTGAGACCCGTGCCCGCCACGGCCTCACCCGCGCCCTCATCCACAACATGGTTGTTGGCGTTTCCGAGGGCTTCGAGAAGAAGCTCGAGCTCGCCGGCGTCGGTTACCGCGTGCAGCAGAAGGGCAAGAACCTCGAGTTCTCCCTGGGCTTCTCGCACCCCGTGATCGTCGAGGCTCCCGAGGGCATCACCTTCGAGGTTCCCGACAACACCCACGTGAACGTCAAGGGTATCAACAAGCAGCAGGTCGGTCAGATCGCCGCTGAGATCCGCGGCCATCGTCCTCCCGAGCCTTACAAGGGCAAGGGTATCCACTACGTTGGCGAACACATCCGCCGCAAGCTGGGTAAGGCCGCCAAGTAGTCGTAACCGACTCACTCGCATAAGACCAGCACCCCGTCAGGTGCTGGCAAGATCAACCTTTTTAGGAGTTTACGTATGAACAAGCATAAGGCGAAGCTGGAAGGCCTCAAGCGTCGTCAGCGTCGTGTTCGCGGCAAGGTCTCGGGTACCTCCGAGCGTCCGCGTCTTCGCGTGACCCGTACTAACGCCAACATCTATGCCCAGATCATCGACGACAGCAAGGGCTCCAGCCTGACGCTCGTCTCTGCCTCGACCCTCGAGGCCGAGTTCAAGGGCACCCACACCTCGAACAAGGAGGCTGCGGAGAAGGTCGGTCAGCTCGTTGGCAAGCGCGCCATCGAGGCCGGCATCACCAAGGTCGCCTTCGATCGCGGTGGCCGTATCTACCATGGCCGCGTCAAGGCCCTCGCCGACGGTGCTCGTGCCGCCGGTCTCGAGTTCTAGGAGGTATGTAGCACATGGCTCGTAATCAGAAGCAGCAGCGCGAGGCCTCCGAGTTCGAGGAGCGCGTCGTTTACATCAACCGCGTGTCGAAGACCGTCAAGGGTGGTCGTCGCATGAGCCTCGTCGCTCTCGTCGTCGTTGGCGACGGCAAGGGCAACGTCGGCGTTGGCATGGGCAAGTCCGCTGAGGTGCCCATGGCCATCTCCAAGGCATCTCTCGATGCCAAGAAGAACATGTTCCACGTGCCGGTGACCGAGCAGGGCACCATCCCGCACGAGGTTCTCGGCCACTTTGGTGCCGGCCGCATCATCATCAAGCCCGCTGTCGAGGGTACCGGCGTTATCGCCGGCGGCGCTGTGCGTCCCCTCTTTGAGCTTGCTGGCATCAAGAACGTCCTGTCCAAGTCCCTCGGTACCGACAACGGCCTCAACATCATCAAGGCTGCCGTCGAGGGCCTCAAGGAGCTCTCCAGCCCTGAGGACGTCGCGGCTCGCCGTGGCCTGACGGTCTCCGAGATGTTCGTCGGTAAGGAGAACTAAGCATGGCTGACACCATCAAGATCAAGCAGGTCCGCAGCACCAACGGTTGCAAGCAGGACCAGGTCCGTACTGTCCGTGCCCTCGGTCTCCACAGGATCCGCGAGGTTCGCGAGATTGCTGACAACGAGTCCGTCCGCGGCATGATCTTCAAGGTCAAGCACCTTGTCGAGATTGTAGAGGAGTAGCAAATGCAGCTTCACGATCTTACTCCCGCGCCCGGTTCCACCAAGAACCGCAAGCGCATCGGCCGTGGCAATTCTTCGGGTCACGGCACCACTTCTGGCCGCGGCCAGAAGGGCCAGGGTTCCCGCTCTGGCGGCACCAAGGGTGCCGGCTTCGAGGGTGGCCAGACTCCGCTGGCTATGCGCCTGCCCAAGCTTCCGGGCTTCCGCAACCCCCGTCGTATCGAGTACACCGCCGTTAACGTTGAGCGTCTCGAGCGTAAGTTCGAGGACGGCGCTGTGATCGACGGTGCCGCTCTTAAGGCCGCTCGCATCACCAAGAGCGAGTTCGAGCCCGTCAAGGTGCTCGGCAATGGTGAGCTCACCAAGAAGTTCACGGTCAAGGTCGACAAGGTCAGCGCTTCTGCGCAGGCCAAGATCGAGGCCGCCGGCGGAAAGGTCGAGCAGCCGTGCTAAATGGTCTTAAGAATGCTTTCCGCATCAAAGAATTGCGCGAAAAGATTCTTTTTACCATAGCTATGCTCGTCGTGTACCGCATTGGTGCGCACGTTCCTGTGCCCGGCATTCCCTTCC
The DNA here is from genome assembly GCA_958407545.1 of uncultured Collinsella sp. GTDB lineage: Bacteria > Actinomycetota > Coriobacteriia > Coriobacteriales > Coriobacteriaceae > Collinsella. Next base: position 9,783 of record CATYJA010000012.1, read on the forward strand.
AGGGGATGCTGGGCCTTTTCTCGACCGATAACAATTCGGTCGCCGCAGGTGCTATGGCCCTCCTGAATCTTTTCTCTGGCGGCGCGTTGAGCTATGTGTCGGTGTTTTCGCTGGGCATCATGCCTTACATCACCAGCTCGATCATCCTCCAGATGCTCCAGGCCGTCGTGCCTTCCCTGCATGAGCTTGCCCGCGAGGGCGAGGTCGGTCAGACCAAGATTACGCAGTATTCGCGTTACCTCACCCTGGCTCTGGCAATCCTCAACTCCGTGGGTTACCTCTTCCTCTTTAAGAGCTTCGGCATCAGCTTCAATGGCGCCGGCGCTCCCGAGATCATCTTCGACCTCATGATCGTCGGTACGCTCACCGCGGGCGCCATGCTGATCATGTGGATTGGTGAGCTCATCACCCAGCGCGGTATCGGCAATGGCATGTCGCTGATCATCTTCGCGAACATCATGGCCGGTCTGCCGCAGGCTATCTTCTCCAGCACCGAGGGCAATGCCGGTGGCATCATCACCATGGTGATCATCTGCGCCATCATCCTGCTGGTTATCCCGCTGATTGTTTTCCTTGAGCGCGGCCAGCGCCGCATCCCGGTCTCCTACGCTAAGCGCGTCGTGGGCCGTCGCATGATGGGTGGCCAGACCACATACCTGCCCATCAAGGTCAACACCGCGGGTGTCGTGCCGATCATCTTCGCTTCGGCGCTGCTGTACTTCCCGGCTCAGATTGCCGTGTTCTTCCCCGGCATCGGCTGGATTCAGGCAGTTGCCTCCGCGCTTTCGACCGGTTGGCTCAACTGGGTGCTTAACGTTGTCCTCATCGTGTTCTTCGCGTACTTCTACACCTCCATGGTGTTCAACCCCGATGACACGGCCGATAACCTTAAGAAGCAGGGCGGCTTTATTCCGGGCGTGCGTCCGGGTAGGGCTACCGCGGCCTACATCAAGAACGCGCTCAACAAGATCACGCTTCCCAGCGCTGTCTTTTTGGCGCTCATCGCCATCGTGCCTTCGATCATCTTCTCCTTTACGGGTAACCAGCTGATCCAGGCATTTGGCGGCACGTCCATCCTCATCATGGTCGGCGTCGTGCTCGACACGGTCGATAAGCTCGAAGGCCAGATCAAGATGTATGATTACGATGGATTCTTTAAATAGGCTAGAGGAGGATTGCTCATGAACCTCGTATTGCTCGGAGCTCCGGGTGCCGGTAAGGGTACCGTCGCACAGGAGCTCGTCGCCGAGTTTGGCGTCGCTCACATTTCCACGGGCGACCTGCTGCGTGCTGCCGTCAAGGGTGGCACCGAGCTTGGTATTCAGGCTAAGAAGTACATGGACGCTGGCGAGCTCGTTCCCGATCAGCTCGTGATCGACCTTGTCAAGGAGCGCCTTGCCGCCGATGACGCCCAGCAGGGCTTCATCCTCGACGGCTTCCCGCGCAACACCGCCCAGGCTGTGACGCTCGATTCCGAGCTCTCCGCCATGGGTCGCGAGATCGACTGCGCCCTTCTGGTCGATGTGGCCCCCGAGGTCATTATCGATCGTCTGTCTTCGCGTCGCACCTGCCGCGCATGCGGTTACACCGGCACCGCTGCCGATGCTACCTGCCCCAAGTGTGGCGGCGAGATGTATCAGCGCGACGACGACAAGCCCGAGACCATCAAGAACCGTCTCGACGTCTACGAGAAGTCCACGAGCCCGCTCGTCGACTACTATCGTGGCCAGGGTCTGCTCAAGTCGGTCAACGGTGACCAGGCTCGCGAGACCGTGTACGGGGATGTCAAAGAGGCTATCGGTCTATGATCAAGATTAAGTCTGCAACGCAAATCGAGCAGATGAAGAAGGCAGGAGCGCTATCTAAGATGGCGCTCCGCCACGTTGGAGCCATGGTGCGCCCCGGCGTTTCGACTTTTGAGCTCGATCAGCTCGCGGAGCAGATTATCCGCATGCATGGTGGCACCCCAGCCTTTAAGGGTTACGGCGGGTTTCCCGGAACCATTTGCGCATCGATTAACGATGCCGTGGTACACGGTATTCCCAACCCCGACATGATCCTGCGCGATGGCGATATCATCTCCATCGATACGGGAGCCGTTGTCGACGGTTGGGTCGGCGATAACGCTTGGACGTTTTTCGTCGGCACCCCCACGCCCGAAGCCAAGGCTTTGTGCGAGATCACGCGCGATTGCCTTAAGGCTGCCATCGAGCAGGCTGTTCCCGGTAACCATATCGGGGACGTCGGTTATGCCGTTCAGTCCCTCGCCGAGTCTCACGGTTACGGCGTGCTTCGCGATTATGTGGGCCATGGCATTGGCCGCGTGATGCACGAGGACCCCAACGTTCCTAACTATGGAAAGAAGGGGAGGGGCGTTCGCCTCCAGGCCGGCATGGTCATTGCCATCGAGCCGATGGTTACGATGGGTTCCAACCATGTGAGCACGGGCTCCGACGGTTGGATCGTCACGACCAACGACCACCTGCCCGCCGCGCACTACGAGAACACCGTCGCCATTACCAATGATGGTCCGGTGATTCTCACCACGGATGCCCAAGGTGCTTGGTGCTCCCTCCAAGGCGGAGAAATGTAACAAGTTCCACTTAGTTGTGGAGCCATTACGAAGTTATTACGATGCGTGCATACGTGTTGTAGAATACTCAATCGCTGTCGTTTTCTAGAGAAAGATGATTGCTTGTGAAGAAGGAAGACGCAATTGAGCTCGAGGGTACGGTAAAGGAACCGTTGCCCAACGCCATGTTTAAGGTCGAGCTCGAGAACGGTCATTCGGTTCTGTGCAACATTTCTGGCAAGATCCGAATGAATTACATCCGCATTCTCCCCGGTGACAGGGTTGTCGTGGAGCTTTCCCCGTACGACCTGACCCGCGGCCGCATCACCTATCGCTATAAATAGCGGCACGCATACACGCACTCCATTTCCGGCTGCAGGCTTAGCTCAACCTACGGTCGGATTGTGTGTGAAGACCAGCCATAGTTTTAAACGCCTGCGGCTGGGCGAGTAGATAGTAGGGAAGTAGTTTGAGCGCTACCGAAAGGAAGAACGATGAAGGTACGTCCTTCGGTCAAGAAGATGTGCGATAAGTGCAAAATCATTAGGCGCCATGGCAAGGTCCTCGTCATTTGCGAGAACCCCCGTCATAAGCAGCGTCAGGGTTAAGAGAGGAGACTACGTTGGCCCGTATTAATGGTGTCGACCTCCCGCGTGAGAAGCGCGTTGAGATCGGTCTGACCTACATTTACGGCATCGGCCGCACCACTGCGACGAAGATCTGCGTCGAGTGCAACGTTAACGTGGATACGCGCGTTAAGGACCTCACCGAGGATGAGGTTAACGCCATCCGCGATTATATCGATAAGAACCAGATCATGGTTGAGGGCGACCTCCGCCGTGAGCGCAACCAGAACGTCAAGCGCCTTATGGACATCGGCTGCAACCGCGGCCTTCGTCACCGCAAGGGCCTCCCGGTCCGCGGCCAGCGCACCCACACTAACGCTCGTACCCGCAAGGGCCCGAAGCGTCAGATCGGTGCTAAGAAGAAGAAATAAGGAGCGCTAGATAGATGGCTACTGCTAAGAAGAACGTTCGCGCTGCCCGTCTGAAGCGCGCGGACCGTAAGAACATTTCCGTGGGCCAGGCTCACATTCGTTCTACGTTCAACAACACGATCGTTTCGATCACCGATCCCCAGGGCAACGTCATTTCCTGGAAGTCGGCTGGCCAGGTGGGCTTCAAGGGCTCCCGTAAGTCCACGCCGTTCGCTGCCCAGATGGCTGCCGAGGCTGCTGCCAAGCAGGCCATGGAGCACGGTATGAAGAAGGTTTCCGTCTTCGTCAAGGGCCCCGGCTCCGGTCGTGAGACCGCCATCCGCTCCCTCCAGGCTGCTGGCCTCGAGGTCTCGAGCATCCAGGACAAGACCCCCATTCCGCACAACGGCTGCCGCCCCAAGAAGCGTCGCCGCGTGTAACTGAAAGGATCGTATCAATATGGCAATCGACAGGACTCCTGTTCTTAAGCGCTGCCGTCAGCTCGGGATCGATCCCGCTGAGCTCGGTTACAGCAGCAAGAAGGAATCTATCCGTCAGCCCAAGCGCCGTCGCAAGGAATCTGAGTACGGCATGCAGCTGCGCGAGAAGCAGAAGGTCAAGTTCATCTATGGCGTTCTGGAGAAGCAGTTCCACGGCTACTTCAACAAGGCCCGCAAGATGAACGGCGTCACCGGTGAGAACCTCATGATCATCCTTGAGTCTCGCCTCGACAACGTCGTCTTCCGTCTTGGCTTCGCCCGCACCCGCAAAGAGGCTCGTCAGTCCGTCCGTCACGGTCACTTCACCGTGAACGGCAAGCGCGTGGACATCCCGTCCTACCGCGTCAAGGCCGGCGACGTCGTCGCTGTCGGCGAGAAGTTCCGTGACCTCCTCCCCATCAAGGAGGCCCTGATTTCCTCCGAGCGTTTTGAGGTCCCTGGCTGGCTCGAGGTCGATATCGAGAAGCTGTCTGGTAACGTGCTCGCTCTGCCGACGCGTGAGCAGATCAGCGGTGATATCAACGAGCAGCTCATCGTCGAGCTCTACTCTAAGTAGTCCATCCGGGCTGCTGAGGCTGGAGGTAATACATGTCAGAATTCATTAGGCCTCAGGTTCAGGTCGAAGAGATCAACGAGACGTCTGCTCGTGTCTCCGTCGAGCCGCTCGAGCGTGGCTACGGCGATACGCTGGGTAACTCCCTTCGTCGCGTTCTTCTGTCCTCGCTCGAGGGTGCTGCCGTCGAGGCTATTCAGATCGATGGTGCGCAGCACGAGTTCATGACCATCCCTAACATGGTCGAGGATGTCACCGACATCGTCCTGAATGTCAAGGGTCTTGTCTTCAGGGCTCTCGGCACGACCGACGAGGCGACCGCCACCATCTCGGTTGACGGCCCCTGCGAGGTCACCGGTGCGGACTTCTTTATTCCGTCCGAGTTTGAGCTGGTTAACCCCGAGCAGCACATCGCTACGCTCACCGAGGGTGGCCATCTCACCATGAGCATGCGCATCGGCTATGGCCGCGGCTATGTTTCTGGCGAGGCCAACAAGCGCGACAACGATCCCATCGGTGTGATCCACGTCGACTCGCTGTACTCGCCGGTTTCCCGTTGCGCCAAGCTCGTTGAGGCTTGCCGTGTCGGTCAGCACACCGACTACGACCGCCTTGTCCTCGAGATCGAGACCAACGGCTCCATCGCCCCGCGCGACGCCGTGGTCCAGGCTGCCAATATCATCAACCAGCATATGGCCGCCTTTATGAACCTTGCCGAGACCCCCGAGGTCGAGGAGGAGGCTTCGATCTTCGCTCCCGAGGTCACCAACGACAACGCTGAGCTGGACAAGCAGATCGAGGATCTGGACCTTTCCGTCCGTTCCTACAACTGCCTTAAGCGCGCCAGCATTCACTCGGTCCGTCAGCTCGTTGAGTTCTCGGAGAACGATCTGCTCAACATCCGTAACTTCGGTGTTAAGTCGATCGAGGAAGTGAAGGACAAGCTTGAGTCCATGGGCCTGAGCCTGAAGGCTTAATGCTTCGCATATTTGAGGAGAAACTAGACCATGCGTCACAACGTTAAGAAGGGCCTGAAGCTCGGCACCGATGCGAGCCACACCAAGGCCATGAAGAAGAGCCTTGCTAAGGCCCTCTTCGAGAACGACCGCATCAAGACCACCGAGACCCGCGCTAAGGCGCTGCGTTCGGTCGTCGACCCGATCATCACTTGGGCCAAGAAGGGCGACCTGCACTCTCGTCGTCTGGCTATCGCCAAGCTCGGCGATAAGCAGCTCGTTGCCGAGATCTTCGACAAGGCTGCCCAGGGCATGTGGCAGGACCGCAACGGCGGTTATACCCGCATCATGAAGCTCGGCAACCGCAAGGGCGACAACGCTCCCATCGTTATCATGGAGCTCGTCACCGAGCCTTGCACGCCTAAGGCCAAGAAGGCTGCTCCGGCCCCCAAGAAGGCCGCTGCTCCCAAGAAGGTCGAGGCTGTCGAGGAGGCTCCTGGTGAGGAGACCGCTGAGTAGACTTTCCGTCTGCATAGGCTATATTCGAGGGGTACGTTCGCGTACCCCTCTTTTTTTGTCGCGATACCGTTACTTGTTTGTTGGGAGCGCCCATGACTGCGCCGTCTGATTTCAATTTGACCCCCGAGCTTGACGCCACGCTCGTATTTCGCGTGGCCTATGATGGCTCGTCGTATAGCGGATTTGCCGAGCAGCCGGGACAGACGACGGTTGCGGGTGAGCTGCGTCGAGCCATCGAGACGCTGCTTCGCCGTCCGATCGATCTGACGTGCGCAGGTCGTACCGATGCCGGCGTGCATGCCGTGGCTCAGTACATCAGCGTGCCCATAACGGACGCTGAGCTCGCCCTTACGCGCCGTAGGTGGCTGCGGGCTATGGATGCCCTGCTGCCTAAAGATATCGCCATAAACGAGGTCTACAGGGCCCGTAAGGGCTTTTCTGCACGCTTTGACGCGCGTTCCCGTACGTATACGTACCGTATTGCCGATCGCGATGCGCGCCCCGTGCTGTCCCGTGGTGCCGTGTGGTGGCATCGCTATCCCTTGGACGTCGAGGCCATGTCTGCGGCCTGTCCCGCGCTTTTGGGTGAGCAGGACTTTAAGAGCTTTTGCAAGGTCGCCTCTGCCGTGGGCAAGCCTACGCACCGCTGCGTGATGCGGGCCGAGTTTGGCCATGAGGTTGCGTTTGGCGAGGACATCCTGACGTTTACCATCGAGGGCAATGCGTTTCTGCATTCGATGGTCCGTACGATCGTTGGCACGCTTGTCGAGATTGGCATGCATCGCCGTAAACCCGAGTGGATGCGCGAGGTCATCGATGCTTGCGATCGTACCGCTGCGGGCCCCACGGCTCCTGCCTGCGGCCTTACGTTTATGGGCGTGGATTACGATCCCGCCGAGCTTGTCGTGCTCGACTAGGGGAGGGCTTGACGCGCCGTTCGTCGGCATCTGTCATCTGTGGGCTGCGCGTGTGCAACATCTGTTCTTGGCGTGCAGTGCAACCGGTGTCTCATTGCTTTTATTTATGGGGTGTACCATGAACCACGGTTTGATTCATTGCTGTCGAGAGGACGGATAACTTGGTTCGACGTGGCTCGCATCCGCGACTTTCGGTGATCCTTGTGGTAGAAGGTTCGCCCAGCTATGCGATGCGTGCGCTCGAGAGTATCCAGAACCAAGACCTCTACGATTTGCAGATTGTCGTTGTCTGCCGCGATGCTGCGCCCGGTGTGCGCCATTCGCTTCAGGTTGCTGCCGACAGGGACATCCATATTGATTTGATTGACGTCGAGGACGCGAAGCGCGGTGCTTGCCTTCGTGCCGGTTTTGCTGCCTCGCGTGGCTCTCAAATCATCGCTATGAACGCCGATGAGTGGTTTGCTCCGCAGTCCCTTTCCAAGATGGTCGATATCGCGTGCGATACTACGGCAGACATAGTGCTCCCCACGGTATCGCTCGACCGCTATGATGCACATCGAGAGCGCCATTCGCGCGTCTTGGATGCTGCTCATATTTCCATTGATAGCAAATCCTCGATGGTGACCGGGCTGCCCCAGTTGATTTTAGGCGGCCTTGTCGTTCAGACCTCTGGCGTGATGTACAGCCGCTCGCTGTTTGAGGCATGCCTGTCGCGCGGCAAGGCGTACCGTACGGTTGAGTTTATGGCTTATGCGCTCTCGCAGGCACGATTCGTGTCCGGCTGCGGCGACGCTTGTTTCCACGCGGTGGCACCTAAGCTTACAGATGCCTTTGATCCCACCATGTATGCCAGGATATCCGATGACACTCGAGCGCTCGACGAGCTTGCGGACTCACTCTCGGAAGCAGATAGCGGTGGTCGGCTCAAGCTGGCAAGCCAAAAGTTCTACTTTGCCGGACTGGTCGCCTGCATCGAGAATTTGTGTCTGAGCCCGCATGGAGTGTCGTCAATCGAGCGTTCCGCCCGCATGCGTGATATGCTCGAGGCGCCTCGAACCCGTCAGATGGTCGCCGCGCTCAAGGATAACCATCGGGGACTCGGTCTGTTGTTTGGGCCGATCGCCAGCGCCAAGCCCGCGCGCTGCGTGATGTGTACGCATCTGGCAGCTTTTCTTAACCGGACGGGCGCAAAAACCGCCTAAACGGCTCATTTCGAAACAAATTTGCATAGAATTGTTTCGAAATGCGTTCTTATACACAAAAGCCTTCAAATAGCGTTAAACTATTCAATCACTGATTGATTGTCTCCGCCATCTTTTGGAGAGAGGGTTTGTATGGCTAAAAAACGCAATGGGCGCCAGGATGCCATTAGAGATATTGTGCGCAATAAGGACGTCCGCACGCAGCGCGTGCTGGTCGATGAGCTCCGCGCTATGGGCTTTGATTGCACGCAGGCGACTGTCTCTCGCGATATTGCCGATATGGGGCTGCGTAAGCTCCCTGAGGGCATCTATGTTCTGGCAGAGGACCTGCACCTGCAGCGTATGGTTTCCGAGCTCGTAACGGGCGTTCTGCGCACCGATAATCTGGTTATGATCAAGGCTCAGCCTGGTACGGCTTCCGGCATCGCCGCCGCTGTTGATGCGGCAGAGCTGCCCGATGTGCTTGGCTCGCTTGCCGGCAACGATACGATTTTGGTTATTGCCCAGACGGCCGAGGACGGCGAGCGTCTTGAGGCGCTGATCAATAAGCTGAGCAATTCTCGCAAGTAGGCGTGCGGGTCGTGCGCTCGGCACCGTGCGCGCTGACATAGTGGCTTGTAAGGGGTATCGACGTTGGTCGGTACCCCCTTTTTGTCTGCCGGTATAAAGATCGCCCATCAGGTCGCTTTAAACTAAAAAGGCCCCCGAGCAGTTTAATAAGCTGCTCGGGGGCCTTGTTGCTTATGGCCGGATGATTTCTAGCCGACCGTATCGTCAGGCGTGGGCGAGGGGTCGGGAGTGGGTGTAGGCGTAGGCGTAGGCGTAGGCGTGCCGCCATCGCCGCCGGTCGAACCACCAGTGGAGCCGCCCGTCGAGCCACCGGTCGTACCGGTGCCGCCGGTGGAGTCGCCGCCCGTGGTCTCGGTGGTCGTGGTCGTCGTTGTCGTTGTTGTGGCGGTTTCCTCTTCGTCCTCGTTCTCGTCCTTGTCGTCGTTCTCCGTCTTCTTGGTGTTGTTGGTGCCGTAGAACTTCCAGACGCTGTTGTTCTTGTAGGTGGGCGCCGTTCCGGTCGCAAACTCCTCGCGCTCGGTACCGGTCAGAACGGTGTTCATAAACCGCTTAAAGACAGGCAGGTTGGTGCTGTCGCCCAGCAGGTCTGTGCCGTATTTTTGGATGGGAATCTCGCCCGCGGAATAGCCGGTCCACAGGGCGCACGCCAGCTGCGGGGTATAGCCGCAGAACCACAGGTTGGTGGTGTTGTCGGTGGTGCCCGTCTTGCCGGCATAGGGCTGGTTGACGCTCAGGGCGCCGGCAGCACCCGTACCGCCGCCCTGCATGACGCCGGACAGAACATCGGTGACCGCGGCGGCCTCGCCCTCGGTAAGCACCTGTGAGGGATTGTCCGTGTGCTGGTACAGCACCGAACCGGTACGAGAGTCAATCTCGGTGATGGCGATCGGCTGGCGATAGTAGCCGCCGTTGGCAAACGTCGCGTAGGCGGCGGCCATCTCGAGCGGCGAGATCGAGCCGGTGCCGAGGGTCATGACGGGAACGTCCTCGATGTTGTCCTTGGCGGGATCGATGCCGAGCTTTTTGACGAGCGAGATGATCTTGCTGTTGCCGACGGCTTCCGCCACCTGGATGTAGCCGGTGTTGGAGGAGTATGCCGTCGCCTGCTTAAGCGTGATGTTGCCATAGCTATGGTTGGCGTAGTTTTGGACCTCGGTCGTGGTGCCCTTGGCCTTGAGCGGCGAGTTGCAGTTGAGGGTGACGTTGGGGTTCATGCCGTTTTGGATGGCAGTTGCCAGCGTAAAGGCCTTAAAGGTGGAGCCGACGGGACGCTTGGCCGTGGCATGGTTTACGTGGTTCTCGTCGGCGTTGTAGTCATAGCCGCCCACCATGCACTTGATGTAGCCGGTCTTGGGGTCGACGACGACCATGCCCATGTCCAGGCCGTCGAGTGAGAGCGTGTCGAGCTGCTCGCGGACGGCATTCTCTGCCACCTGCTGCATCGTGGGGTCGATGGTGGTCTTGACGGTCAGGCCGCCCTTAAAGAGCACGTCGGTCGAGAACTCCTGCTCCAGCAGCTGCTTAACATAGGCGACAAAGTAGGGCTGCGAGTATACGTCGACGCCGCTGCCCGAAATCTCGGTCACGTTGAGGGTGATGGGCTCGGCCTGTGCGGCATCGTGCTCCTCCTGCGTGATGTGGCCCAGGCGCAACATGTTGTCAAGGACCTTGTTGCGACGGGACAGCGCCAGGTCGGGGTTGACCGTGGGGTCGTACTGCGAGGGCGAGTTGGGAAGGCCGATGAGCAGTGCGGCCTCGCTCAGGGTGAGGTCGGCGGCGCTCTTGGACAGATAGGTTTCGGCTGCGGCCTCGATGCCGTAGGCGCCGTGACCGTAGTAGATGGTGTTGAGGTACATCATGAGGATCTCGTCTTTGGAGTACATGTCCTCCATCTTGACGGCGATGTAGGCCTCGCGCACCTTACGCTCGATGGTCGAGTCGAACTGCTCCTCCTGCAGGATGGTGTTGCGCACCAGCTGCTGGGTGATAGTCGAGGCGCCTTCGTGCCCGCCGCCGAGGGTTGCCACCGCAGCACGCGCGATACCCCACAGGTCGATACCGCCGTGCTCGTAGAAGCGCTCGTCCTCGACGTCAACGGTGCCCTGCAGCACGTAGGGGGAGACCTCGTCCTTGGTGATGGACTTGCGGTTTTGCGTGTAGAAGCTCGCAATCTTGTTGCCGTTGCAGTCGACGATCTCGGTGGGCTCGCTCACCAGATACGCGTTGGCGTCGGTGTAGTCGGGCAGATCGGACAGCCAGCGGTTGACGTTGCCGACCATGCCGATGCCAAACGCCACGCCCGCGATAAGCAAAAAGCCCAAAAACGAGAGCAGGATTATGGGCAGAGCATGCGTCTTTGAACGGCTGCGTCCCTGTCGTTGGCGAGGACCCATATATTGACCTCCAGGTATGTCGTGCCGGACGGTGGATGTGCCGTCGGGGCAGGATGGACATAAGTTATTACACGATAAACCAAACGGGGCGCGCGAGGCCTCGTGTATGCTGGAAGACGGCATTTTTCAGAGTGAATGCATACCTTGGTAAGGAGTTTGTCGATGGCGATTCGGACGATGGGGCCGAGCGGACAATACGAGACTGGATTGGATGCTGCCGGTGCGGCGCTGCCCGAGCTGCTGGCGCCGGCGGGCGGACTCGACCAGATGCTTGCGGCCATCGCCGCGGGTGCCGATGCCATCTATGCGGGGTTGGGCGGCTTTAACGCCCGTGTGAGCGCCCATGGCTTTACGGATGACGAGTTTGCGCGCGGCTGCGCCGTGGCGCATGCCCATGGCGCGCGTGTGTACGTAACGCTCAACGTGTTCGTGTTTGACGATGAGTTGTCCGACGCGGTGGCGTTGGGAGCTCATGCACTGGAGTTGGGCGCCGATGCTCTGATTGTCGCCGATGCCGGGTTGGCCTGCGCGCTGCGCGCGGCGATTCCCGGGGTCGAGATTCACCTGTCCACGCAGGCGGGCGCTCATAGCGAGAGCGCCGTGCGGCTTGCCGCCGATGAGCTTGGGGTCGAGCGCGTGACGACGGCACGCGAGCTGACGGTCGACGAGATTGCGGCGCTATGTGCCACGGGCGTGCCCATCGAGGTATTCTGCCACGGTGCGATTTGCATCGGCTATTCGGGGGCGTGCGAGTTCTCGGCCCTGCGGCGTGGGCGCTCGGCGATGCGCGGCGACTGCACGCAGCCGTGCCGTTTGGCGTACGACCTGGTGGACGAGGCTGGACAGAGCGTTGTCGCCGTCGAGGGAGATCGCCTGCTGTGCCCGCGCGACTATCTCGGTATTGCGCATCTGCCCGAGCTTGTAGATGCCGGCGTGGCGTCGCTCAAGATCGAGGGGCGCATGAAGAACCCTGATTACGTATTCAACGTGGTGCGGGTGTGGCGCCGGGCACTCGATATGCTGTGCGACGGCGCGTGGGACCCCGGTGCCGTGGAAGAGCTCGAGCGCGAGCTGAGAAGGTCGTTTAACCGTGGGTTTACCGATGCGTACCTGCGAGGACGTTCGGGTGCCGAGCTTATGAGCTTTGAGCGTGCGATCAACCAAGGTGTGCGCGTGGGACGCCTGGTGGCCGTTGGCCACGAAGAGGTGACCGTTGAGCTCGATGCCGCCGTGGCGGCGGGTGACACGCTCGAGATTCGGTTCTATCCGGGTGTCGACGCGCGTCCCGATGTGCCCAAGCGCTGGCCGCAGGTGCCCTGCCCGGTGGATGCCGCAGCGGGGAAGCGCGTCGTCGTGCATTGCAAGCGTAAGGTGGACACGGGCTGCGAGGTATACCTGATTCGCAGCGCCGGCGTGTTGGATCAGGCGGCGGCGGTGTTGGAGCGCATGCGGGCCGAGGCGGATGCGAGTGCGCCCGTTGCACGTGCCGTTGAGGTACTGCCCTTTGAGGACGTTGCGGTGGATGGCGGTGCATCGACGGAGTTGGTGGAGTGCGCGGTTCCCACTCGCATGGTTTTTGCTTGGCAGCTGATGGATGCCGACCCGCGCGGAGAACTCGATTTGTCCGACGCCGTTGTGGTGCTTGACGAGGTGTGCCGCGCGAGTGACGCTGACTGGACCCGCTCACTGATGCAGCGTGCCGGGCGCATCGTCTGCCGCAACCTGGGGCAGGTGGCGATCGCTCGCGAGCTGGGCGTGACGTTTGACGTGGCGGCGCCGGTGTTCTGCGCGAATCGGGCCACGCTTACCTGGCTGCGCGGATTCGGTGCGGGGCGGGTGTACTTGCCGGCCGAGTTGCTCGGCAATGATGCGGAGCGTATTGCCGAGCTGGCTGCTGAACCCGGCGTCTTGGGTCCGGTCGACGCCGACCGTCCCGAGCTTATGGTGTGCGAGCACTGCCTGCTGACCGCCGAGGGCGTCTGCGCCACCGATGCGACGGGACAGGTTCGTTGCCGCGACTGCTTGCGTCGTCGGCAGGTACGCTATCTGGTCGAGCGTGACGGTACACGTCTGCCAGTTGCCATTGACGCATGCGGCAGGACGAGGATTTTCCTGTCGTAGGTGCCGCGTCGCGTCAGTTTGTTATCATAAGAGAGTTTATGGACTTCCAGCACCGCCGTTTTCGGCGAGGGTGCTATAGAAAAAGGAGGATACCCAATGCTGTCTGTTGACGAGCAAATGCGTATCATCACCTCGGGCGCCGCGCAGATCGTTCCCGAGGCCGACCTTCGCAAGAAGCTTGAGAAGGGCGAGCCCCTCAACATCAAGCTCGGCGTCGATCCCACCAGCCCCGACCTGCACCTGGGCCACGCCGTGCCCCTGCGCAAGATGCGTCAGTTCCAGGACCTGGGCCACAACGTCACCCTCATCATCGGCAACGGCACCGCGCTGATCGGCGACCCTTCGGGCAAGAATTCCACCCGTCCGCAGCTTTCGCAGGAGCAGATTGAGGCCAATGCCGAGACCTACGTGAGCCAGGCCATGAAGATCCTGGATCCCGAGAAGACCACCATCGTGCACAACGGCGACTGGATCCTTTCGATGGACCTGGCCGGCCTGCTGCAGGTGTGCTCCAAGTTCACCGTCGCCCGCATTCTTGAGCGCGACGACTTTACCAAGCGCTACCAGTCTCAGACGCCGATCGCCCTGCATGAGTTCCTGTATCCCGTGATGCAGGCTTTCGACTCCGTGCAGATCAAGGCCGACGTGGAGATGGGCGGCACCGATCAGCTCTTCAACCTGCTCGCTGGCCGTGAGCTCATGGAGAAGATGGGCATGGAGCCGCAGATCGCGCTCACCATGCCGCTGCTCGAGGGTACCGACGGCGTGCGCAAGATGTCCAAGTCATACGGCAACTACATCGGCCTGACCGACGCTCCCAAGGATATGTTCGGCAAGACCATGTCCATCCCCGATGAGATGATCGGCAAGTACTACCGCCTGGCGAGCTCGCTCACCCCGGCCGAGGTCGACAAGATCGACGCTGCCCTGGCCGATGGTTCTGCCGACCCCTACGAGCTCAAGCGCGCTCTGGGCCGCGACCTGTGCGACACCTACCACGGCGCCGGCGCCGGCGACGAGGCTCAGGCCGAGTTCGACCGCGTTTTCAAGGAGGGTCAGCTTGCCGACTTCCCCGAGAAGCATGTCGAGCTGACCGTCAACGACGAGGGCCAGATCTACCTCGCAGGCCTGCTTAAGGACCTGGGCCTTTCGGCGAGCGCCGGCCAGGCTCGTCGCGATATCGACGGCGGTGGCGTCAAGATCAACGGCAAGGCCGTGGCTCCCAAGAGCTACAACATCGATCCCAGCGCCCTCAAGCTGGGCGACACCCTCTCCGTGGGCAAGCGCAAGGGCTTCAAGTTGATTTAGTTCCGCCGTTCTAACGAACGGCGGACCGGCCGACGCTGCGCGGGCCGCATTTGGACAATCTGACGTTCAACTTCAAGGGCGCGACCAGAAGGTCAGCGCCCTTTCGTTTCACGTCACCTTGTCTCAAATGCGGCCCGCTCGCTGTCATTGCCAAAACATCGGCGCTTCCGTTGCTGGCACTTGGGGACGTTCCTTTTGTGGCACTTGGGGACGTTCCTTTTGTGCCGGCACTTTGGGACACTCCTTGTCATTGGTGCAAAGTAACCTGCCCCCATTGCGCCAAGCGGCGTGTGCCGTTAAGCGGAGAGGCGTATTGTTGACCCATCGTTTGGGCATACAATGGCTATTGGCTTGCTGCGGTGAAGGTTTGTCCGCTCCGCAGCTTTTTCTACGGTTAAAGGAGTATGTATGTCCGTTGAGGTCATGAGGTCTGTGATCGAGGCCGCCGAGGGCCGCGTTCCCGTCGACACGCTGTTTACCAATGCGCAGATTGTCGACGTGTATGGCCAGCGTGTGGCGCCCGGTAGCGTTGCCGTCAAGGACGGTGTGATCGTCGGCGTGCTCTACGATGGTCGCGACGATGCCGCTGGCACCTATGAGGCTGCCGAGGTTATCGACTGCCAGGGTCGCTATCTCGCTCCCGGTTTTATTGACGGGCATCTGCATATCGAGTCTTCGAACATCCGTCCCGCCGAGTATGCTCGCATGGCCGCGACGCGCGGTACTACCACCGCCATTGCCGACAGCCACGAGATTGCTAATGTTGCCGGTCTCGACGGCTTGCGCTTTATGATTGAGGACGGCCGCCGCGCACCCATCTCCATCAAATACATGATGCCTTCGTGCGTGCCCGCGCTGCCCGACGAGCAGGCCGGTGCCGTTATTTCGGCTGCCGATATGCAGACGTTTTTTGCCGAGCATCCAGGCGATGTCTTTGGTCTGGGCGAAATGATGAACCTGCCGGGCGTCTTTATGGCCGATCCCGAGACCTGTGCTCGTATCGACGCTGCCAATCAGACGCCGTCCAAGCAGGTTGACGGCCACGCGCCGCTCGTTGCCGGCAAGGACCTCAACGCCTATGCCGCGGCGGGTATTATCGCCGACCACGAGTCGACGATTCCCGAGGAGGCGCTCGATAAACTGTCCCGCGGCATGTATGTGATGCTGCGTGAGGGCACGTGCAGCCACGATCTGGCCAATTTGTCCCCGATGCTGCTGGAAAACCCCGCGCGCGCCCGCCGCTGCTGCTTTGCGACCGACGACCGCGCTCCCTCCGACGCGCTTTCGACCGGCATGATCGACAACGCCTGCCGCGTGGCCATCGAGGCCGGCGTCGACCCGGTGGTCGCTATCTCCATGGCGTCCCTCTCCACGGCCGAGGCGTTTGGCCTGGATCACGGCTGCCGCGACCCGCACGAGCTCCGCGGTGCGATTGCCCCGGGCAAGCGTGCCGACCTGCTGGTGCTCAATGACCTGACGTTTGCCACGGCTCCGCATCGCGTGTATGCCGCCGGCGCGCTCGTGGCACAGGACGGCACTTTTGTGGGCGAGATTGCACCCGAGATGGCCGAGGTCGCGGCCCTTGCCGATGAGCTGCGCGCCTCCGTTAAGCTGCCGAAGCTTTCGCTCGACGTATTCGACTATGCCTTTAAGCCGGGCGAGGCCGTGATTGACGTGGTGCCGGGTAAGGCCATCACGGGCATGGTTCGCCCCGAGAACGCCGAGGGCCTGCGCCGCATTATGCTGATCGAGCGCCACGGCCGCGGCGTGTCGCTGCAGGCCGAGGGCGCCGACGGTGACGGCCCCGCTGGCCTGGGACTCGTTGGCAAGCATATCGGCCGCGGCTGGGTGCGCGGCTTTACCATCACGGGTGGTGCCATCGCCTCGACGATCGGACACGACTCGCACAACGTGTGCGTCGTGGGCGATAACGCCGCCGATATGATGGCCGCCGTTGAGGCCGTGGGCCAGGGCGGCCACGTGCTGGTGCGCGACGGCGAGGTCGTGGCGCGCATTCCTCTGGCGCTCGGCGGCCTGATGAGCGAAGGCACTGCCGAAGACGTCGCGGCGCAGCACGACGACTTTATGGTCAAGGCGCGCGCCATGGGTATTGAGCCGCCGCTCGACCCCATCATGGGCATTATCTTCCTGCCCCTGCCGGTCATCCCGACGCTCCGCATCCGCCCCGAGGGCATGTTCGACGTCACAACCTTCACCTACGCCGACTAGTCATCGGGGACGTTCTTAAACGACTAGTCATCGGGGACACTCTTTGGCGGGCTGCCTGACGCCGCGACCGTAGGACCTCTGGCATGTGTGAGCTATTTGCCAGGTCCTTGTAACGTTTACGCCCGCGGAGTCTTATTTGAGCTCCCTTTGGGTACGTTGGAATCGGATACACGTTCGATTCCAACAAGCCCGAAGGGAGCTTTTCTATGTTTAAACTGATTGCATCCGATATGGACGGCACACTGCTTGACGAAAACGGCCAGGTGCCTCCCGAGACCTACGAACTGATTCTGGCGCTACACGAGCATGGCGTGCATTTCGCCGCATCGTCAGGTCGTCGCTACGATCGCCTGTGCGAGTTCTTTGCGCCCGTTCGCGACAAGATGGACTTTGTCGCCGCTAACGGCGCCCAGGTCTACGCCGACGGTAAGATGGTAGACCGTGAGGTGTATTCCCACCTGGCGATTCGAAGGCTCGCCCAAGCCGTCAGGACGTTTCCCAATCTGCATCTTGCGCTCTTTGACCGAACCAAGTCCTTCCTGCTCGATGACGAGTGCAAGTTCGTGCGTGAGGTCGATAAGGACCTTCCCAATGCCGAGCGCATTTGGGAGCTGCCCGATCCCAGCGTAAATATCATCAAGGCGAGTATCTTTTGCGATGACGGTGCCGTTATGGACAGCGCTTACGTACTACAGCGCGAACTCGGTCAGCTCTTTACTTTCGCGCCTTCGGGCAACGCGTGGATCGATGCCATGCAGCCCGGTGTGTCGAAGGCCTCGGGCATCGCACAGCTCATGGAGCACTATGGAGTCGAACGCGACGAGGTTATGGCGTTTGGCGACTCGATGAACGACTACGAGATCATTCGCTTTGTCGGTACGGGCTGCGCGATGGAAAACGCGCGCCCCGCGCTCAAGGCAGTGGCCGATCGCGTGGTGGGTTGTAATCGCGACCACGCCGTCCAGCAGGAGCTCCGTCGCGTGCTGGAGAGTCTCGCTTAATCCGGCAGATGGGGACGTTTCTTTTCTGCCGGCAGTGGGGGACAGTCCTTGCAGCTTTTTCGCAAAGACTGTCCCCAACGACTAGTCATTCAAGAACGTCCCCAGTGACTGGCCAATGACTAGGCGAGAGCGGCCATGATGGTGCGGGCGACGCCGTCGTGGTCGTTGTCGTATTCGGTGATGGCGTC
>CATYJA010000013.1:0-26386 GCA_958407545.1 uncultured Collinsella sp.
GTGCGGAACTCGCGATAAACTTAATTACGCGCCGCTCCCCGCCCACGCCGGGCAACCTCTCCCTTGTACTTTATCAAGGTAGAGTGTATGATTCTGGACGTTACACGACTCACTTTACTTAACTAAAGTGCCATCAAGGGGGAATACCATGAACACCGATATGTCTCGTCGTCAGTTTGTTGGTCTAGCCGGCTCGCTCGCCACGGTTCTAGGCCTTGGCCTGGTTGGTTGTGGCGGCGGTGCCGATAAGGGCTCTGCTGCCGGTTCTGCCGCAGCCAAGGATGTGAAGGGCGCTGCGGAGTCCAAGAAGCTCGTGGTGGGCTTTGATAAGTCCTATCCTCCGTACGGCTTTGTGGGCGACGATGGCGAGTACACCGGCTTTGATCTCGATCTGGCCAAGGCTGTTGCCGATAAGCAGGGCTGGGAGGTCAAATACGAGGCCATCGACTGGGATGCCAAGGATACGCTGCTTAACTCGGGCGCCATCAACTGCATCTGGAACGGCTTTACCATGGAGGGCCGCGAGGACGACTACACGTTCTCCGAGCCGTACATGCTCAACGAGCAGGTGCTGGTGGTAAAGAAGGATGCAGGCATCAAGAGCTGGGACGATCTTGCCGGCAAGACCGTGATTACCCAGACCGATTCCGCTGCGCAGGATGTGCTCGAGGGTGACCAGAAGGATCTGGCGGCGACGTTTGCCACGCTCGACGCCATCGGTGAGTACAACACGGCGTTTATGCAGCTCGAGAGCGGCGCGGTCGATGCCGTGGCGTGCGACCTTTCGATTGCCCAGTATCAGCTTGCCGCCAAGCCCGATGCCTATACGCAGCTTGATGAGCCGCTGTCCAGCGAGCACTACGCCGTCGGCTTTAAGAAGGGCGACACCAAGTCGGCCGACGCTGTGACCGAGTCGCTCAAGGCACTCTATGAGGACGGCACGGTCAAGGACCTGTGCGACAAGTATTCAAGCTATGGTCTATCTTTCGATAATTGGGTGCTCAAGTAATGTCTATTCAGGTCATGATACAGATGCTTGGCCAGGGTTTCTTGGTCAGTTTGCAGTTGTTTGTGCTGACGCTGCTGGGGTCGATTCCGCTGGGAATCCCCGTGGCGTTTATGCGCATGAGCAAAATCGCGCCGCTTCGCTGGATTGCGCGCATCTATATCTCGGTCATGCGCGGCACGCCGCTCATGCTGCAGATGTTTGCCATCTACTTTGCCCCGTACTACGTGTTTGGCATTTCGCTCACTCCCGATTCCAAGTGGACGGCGTGCGTCGTGGCGTTCATCATCAACTACGCCGGTTACTTTGCCGAGATCTATCGCTCGGGCCTGCAGTCCATTCCGCGCGGTCAATACGAGGCAGCCGAGGTGCTGGGCTATTCGCGCATGCAGACGTTTCTGTATATCGTGATGCCGCAGGTCGCCAAGCGTATTCTGCCTGCGATGGGCAACGAGATCATCACGCTGGTCAAGGACACGTCGCTGGCGTTTGCCATTGGCGTGGGTGAGATGTTCTCGACGGCCAAGGCGCTGGTCGCCTCGCAGGTGAGCATGGTGCCGTTTGCGATCGCGGCGCTAATCTACTGGGTCTTTAACTTCGTCGTCGAGATGCTGCTGGGCGCTGCCGAAAAGAAGCTGGACTATTACCATGACTAACTCAGTGATGAAAATCGAAAGCGCGCGCAAGGCGTTTGGCGGCAATGAGGTGCTCAAGGATATCTCGCTCGAGGTCAAGCGTGGCGAGGTCGTGGCGATTATCGGGCCTTCGGGTGGCGGCAAGTCCACGCTGCTGCGGTGTGCCACGCTGCTCGAGACACTCGACGGAGGCTCACTCTCGTTTGGTGACCTTGCCGTTGCGACGGATGCGGGTTCGGGCGCGGTCTATGCGAAGGGCGATGTGCCCAAGCGGGCACGCTCGCGATTCGGCCTGGTGTTCCAAAATTACAACCTGTTCCCGCACTATACCGTGATGAAAAACATCATCGATGCTCCGATTCGCGTGCTCAAGCGCCCGCGCGAGCAGGCTGAAGCACGTGCGCGTGAGTTGATCGCGCAGATGGGGCTTACGGGCAACGAGAACAAGGTGCCATGTGAGCTTTCGGGCGGTCAACAACAGCGTGTGAGTATCGCCCGCGCCTTGGCGCTCGATCCGGAGATCTTGTTCTTTGACGAGCCGACCTCGGCGCTCGATCCCGAGCTAACGGCCGAGGTGCTGCGTGTCATTAAAGACCTTGCCGCGCAGAATATGACGATGGTGATCGTGACCCACGCGATGCAGTTTGCGCGCGATGTTGCCGATCGCGTGGTCTTTATGGACGGAGGCCGCATTGTCGAGGAGGGTCCGGCCGAGCAGGTTATCGACCATCCGCGCGAGCAGCGCACGCGTGAGTTTTTGAGCCGTATCGAGGGATAGGCTCAGGTATTTGCTCAACTATTAATTGAGGCGAAGCCGCCGCAGGTCTTACGGTCTGTGGCGGCTTTTTGTTTGCATCGGCGGGGTTCAATAATCGTCTCACAAGCTTGTCTCTTCCTCTCGCCGCCTGTATTCATACGTGTGCCGAAAGGTGTGCATGGACGGTCGCCCGTGAGGGTAGGGTGGTGGCATAGGACATTTGGAGGGTGAGTCGGCTCGGCTGCCGACCATGCTGCTCCCGGGATGGCACCGACCGCGAACTCTCCCCGTTGGCGTCGCGCATTGCGCGCGGCCCTGCAAGGAGGTCATCATGGGTGCTCCCAAGACCGGTAACGTAAGGAACGTGGTGCTCGTAGGCCAAGGCGGGGTGGGCAAGACTTCACTCGCCGAAGCCATGCTCCACCTTTCCGGCAAGACCGCCCGCCTGGGCGGCCACGACGGCACCAAGCCCACGCTCGACTATGACCCCGAAGAGGTCAAGCGTGCATTTTCCATCTCGACGACCATTGCGCCGATCGACTGGAAGGGCGCGCGCATCAATGTGCTCGATGCCCCGTGCTACCCCGATTTTATCGGCGACGCCTTTGCCGCGATGAGCGTCTGCGAGACGGCTCTGTTTGTGGTCGACGCCGAGGCCGGCCCGCAGCCTACGACGGTTAAGCTCTGGTATGCCGCCGAGGACCTGCGCCTGGCGCGTGCGGTGTTCGTAAACCGCCTGTCGCGCTCCGAGGCCAGCTTTGCGACCACGATGGACCTGCTGCAGGAGCGCTTTGGCACGCGCCTGGGCGCCGTGACCCTTCCCTGGGGCGAGGGCGAGGACTTTGACGGCATCATCGACCTGGTGCGCATGAAGGCGCGCCACTGCAACGGCACCGAAGCCGTTGAGTCGGAGATTCCCGAGGAGTATCGTGCCCAGGCCGAGGAAGCCCATGACCATCTGTGCGAGCTGGTGGCCGAGGCCGACGATGAGCTGATGATGAAGTACCTGGAAGGCGAGGAGACGCTGACGCAGGAGGAGCTTGAGGGCCTGCTGTCGAAGGCGATTGCCGAGCGCATCTTTGTGCCGGTCTTTGCGGGCGATTGCATTAAGGAGCAGGGCGTCAACTCGCTGATGGACGACATCGCCACATACTTCCCGGCGCCGACGGACTACGGCGAGATGCCGCTCATCGACGGTGATTCGCTCAAGATTTCGAGTGACGATGACCGTCCGGTGGCGTTTGTGTTTAAGACGCTGGCCGATCCGCAGCAGGGCCGCATCAGCTTTATCAAGGTGCTGACGGGCACGCTTGAGCCGGGCCTTGAGCTGATCAACGCGCGTACCCGCAAGAGCGACCGTCTGGCCCACCTGTATGTGATGTGCGGCCGTGACATGACCGAGGTTGGCCATGCCTATGCCGGCGACATCATCGTGGCGCCCAAGCTGGCTGCCGAGACGGGTGACACACTCTCCATTACCGGTAAGGTCGAGGCGGCGGCGTTTAAGTTCCCCAACTCGCAGTACCGCATTGCCATCGAGGCCGAGAACCGTGGCGACGAAGAGAAGCTCTATACGTTTATCGAGAAGGCGTGCAAGGCTGATCCGACCATGAGCATCGATCGTGACGAGGAGACCGGCCAGACCATCATTTCGGCGGTGGGTGAGGCGCAGGTTTCGGTGCTGCTCAACCGTTTGGAGGATCGCACCAAAGTCGTGGCCAAGAGCGTGCCGATCCGCATTCCGTATCGCGAGACCATTCGCCGTACGGCAAGTGCCCAGGGCCGCCATAAGAAGCAGACCGGCGGCGCCGGTCAGTACGGCGACTGCTGGCTGCGCGTGGAGCCGCTCATCGGGCCCGACGGCACGAGCGACGGCTATGAGTTTGTGGACGAGGTCGTGGGCGGCCGCATTCCGCGCTCGCTGATCCCCGCCGTGGACAAGGGCGTCCAGGAGACCATGAAGGACGGCATCATTGCCGGCTATCCGCTCACGGGCATTCGCGTGGCTGTGTACGACGGCTCGTATCACAGCGTCGACTCCAACGAGATGGCGTTCCGCGCGGCGGCTCGCATCGGCCTGCGCAAGGCATGCGCCGATGCCGACCCGGTGGTGCTGGAGCCCATCGAGGAAATCACGGTGACTATCCCCGAGAGCTACGCCGGCGCCGTGATGGGCGACATCTCGGCCTCGCGCGGTCGCGTGACAGGCATGGAGACCGATGAGCGCGGCGACACCGTGGTCATCGCTCAAGCCCCGCTGGCTGAGCTGACGGATTACTCGACGCGCCTGCGCTCTATCACGCGCGGCACGGGTGACTTTACCATGAAGCCCGCCGGCTACGAGCAGGTTCCCTATGACGTTCAGGCCAAGCTGGTTGAGCGCTATGAGGAGGGTCGCGCCAAGTAGCGTGTGATTTTGCCTGCAACATACATGCCGATGCAAGGGCCGCTCTGGAAGTGCCACGCCAAGTAGATCGATGTAGGGCAACCACCACGATGGGAATAGTCCCCATCGTGGTGGTTTTTAGTGGGCGAGGTGCCTGCCGGCTTTTACTGGGCCCGTCTCCTTTCATGCCGTCGCGAAAGATAGATCTCCTTTGATAGAATAAACGTATATAGACGTCTATTTGAACTAGGAGGCAATATGTTCGAGGCGGTTATCTTCGATATGGACGGGCTCATGTTCGATACTGAGCCGATTTGGGCTTCCTGCTGGCCCAAAACCGCAATTGAGTTTGAGGTTGAATGCAAAGAGGGTCTTGCGGACGCCATGCGTGGCACCAATGGATCGGAAGCGGTGTCCATTATTCGCGAGTGGTATGGTGATGAGGTCGATTCTCAAGCGTTTGTTGACCGTTTTTACGAAATAGCGCATGAAGCGCTGGCTCAGGGCGCAGAGAAGAAACCCGGATTAGATCGGCTTCTCGACTATCTTCAGGCTGAGGGAATTCCGATGGCGGTTGCTTCATCATCGAGCAGAAAAATGATCGAGGCAAATTTGATAAGGGGAGGAATACTCCCTTATTTCGATTCGATCGTCTCTGGTATTGAGGTCGAACACGCCAAGCCTTATCCAGACGTCTTTTTGAAAGCGGCGGATGAGCTAGGAGCTTCGCCGCAGAAATCCCTCGTTTTAGAGGATTCCTATAACGGGGTGCGTGCGGGATTTGCAGGAGGATTTTGCACTGTCATGGTCCCCGATCTCTCTGAGCCAACAGATGAGATGGAAAGATTGGCCACGGCAATAGTTCCGAGCCTAAATGACGTTACCGATATGCTGGCAAATGGGGCGCTGGGGTAAGCATGTCAAATGAAAGGGGCTGTCGAGTGCTTCTCGGCAGCCCCTTTTTTCGATTTGCCGTATTTAGTGCTTTGCGCATAAATCAAAAAGGTATATAGTCGTCTATAAACAGGTACATAGACGTCTATATAAGTATCTGGAACGAAAACTCAACTCGAATTGCCGTAACCCGGTTGGAGGAATCATGGCAGTTGTAACTTCGACTGAGCTGATCCAGATTGCACGCAAGAACGGATGGCTCCTTCCCGCATATAACACGACGAACATGGAGATGACCTTAGGTATCCTGGATGGATTACAGAGGGCCGGGATGCCGGGTATTCTTCAGATCGCCCCTACTAACGTCAAGCTGTCCGATTACGGCATGATCGCATCCATCGTAAAGCGCGCGGCGGAGGATTATATCGTTCCCACGTGTCTGCATCTCGATCACGGCAAGACGCTCGAGGACGTACGCCAGGCGGTCCAGGCTGGCTTCACCTCTGTCATGATCGACGGTGCCGCGCTTTCCTTTGAAGAGAACATTCGCTTCTCGCGCCAGGCGGTCGACTATTGCCATTGCTATGGCGTGCCCGTCGAGGCGGAGCTTGGCGCCATCAAGGGCAAGGAGGACGATCATGTTTCCGAGGCGGATCTTAAGACCGACCCGGATCAGGTTTGTGAGTTCGTAGAGCGCACGGGCTGTGATTTGCTGGCTGTGTCCATCGGTAATGTTCATGGCCTCGAAGATGAGCCGCGCATCGATTTGCCGCTGCTTGAGAAGCTTGCAGAGGTATCTCCGTGTCCCCTCGTTCTTCATGGCGGCTCGGGAATTCCCTACGAGACCATCCATGCGATGCAGCCGCACAAGATGTCCAAGATCAATATTGCAAGCGACCTGCGTAAGGCCTACATCACAACTGTTGGCAAGGCGTATGAGGCAAACAACAATGAGCACAATCTTGCCAAGGTGCTAATCGATGCTCGAGAAGCCGTCGCGGCCGTTGCCTACAAAACGACCCGCGCCATTAACGGCATCGCTGAGTAAATCGGAATTATGGATATGGATGAGGCGATAATGGGCGCGCTCTACCTTGGTGTCGATGTTGGCACGTCATCGGTGAAGCTTACGTGCATTGATGAAAGTGGAAAAGTTGTCGCAACTGCAAGCGAGGCTTACGAATGCTCTGAGCCTCATCCCGGTTGGAGAGAGATCGAACCCGGGATATGGTGGGATGCCGTTTGTTCGGCGTGCGCCTTGCTTGGGGAGAAGGTCGACCTGTCTCTAATTAAGGGCGTTGGGGCCACCGGGCAAATGCATACGACGGTGCTGGTTGATGCTGCTGGGGTTCCGACATGTCCGGCGATAATGTGGAATGATCAACGCACGATTGACACTGTTTTTGATGAGAAGCAGTGGGCGCTAGCTGTAGGTTTTCCTCAGGTTGCCAGCTTCCTTTCAACTGGGGTTCCGGCAATGAACCTTGCATGGATGGCTAAAAACAACCCAGCAGCTCTTTCCAAGAGCGAGGTATTCCTTTCGGTTTCGGATTGGATCGCTCTCAAGTTTGGCGGACATCCCGGCATGGACTATTGCGGAGCGTCGACAACGGGGCTTTTCGATAATAAGAAGCAAACTTGGATTGACGAGGTTTGCGAGCATTTTGGGGTTCCCGAGTCGTTGCTTCCCGCTGTCGAGCCTTCCGACAAGGTTATCGGGGTCGTTAGCGAAAGGGCTTCGGCTGAGACGGGAATTCCCGCAGACGCTTCGATTGTAAGGGGGACGGGCGATAATCCTGCGGCGGCGATTTGTACGGGCTGTCTCCTGGAGGGCATTCCCACCATTTCGCTTGGCACAAGCGGTGTGCTGATGTATTCGGCCGAAGGGGTTGAACTTCCAGATGTTGGTAAGCCCGTATTGTTTAAATGGGGTAATACTCTTAAGACGCAAGTTCAGCTCAGTATTAGGTCGTGTGGTGGAGCTAAGGAGTGGTGGTACGGACAGATTCTAGACAGCGACTCCTACGATCTCGAGGACAAGGCCGTTGAGGATCCTTTCTACGAAATGAGGGACCTCATGTTCTATCCGCATCTGTCGGGGGAAAAGGTCTTGCACGGTTGCCCGTCGGTTCGAGGTGCCTTTTTGGGGCTTGACCTTGACACGACGCGTTCGGAGCTTGAGAGGGCACTTATGGAGGGCACGGCATATGCCCTCAGGGAACTCAAGGAATCCGTGAACCATTCGCAAGAGTGGTTCGGTATCAGGCTTGTTGGCGGAGGGGCTAAGAACGATTTTTGGGCGCAAACGCTCTCAAACGTGTTGGGAATCGATTTAGTGCGCATGGAATCGTCCGGTGCCGGTCAGGGCGCGGCATTGCTAGCGCTTTCAGCTTCTTGCGGACAAGATTTGGCCGATATTGCCGCCGGGGTCTGCAAAAGGCTAGATTCCGTTGAAAAAAACGACAAAGTCCACGAGATATACAATGTGCGTTTTGACAGGTACATGCGCATATTTAAGGCATTAGAAAATATCTATGAGCTAAAGAGCGCATAGCCGTTTGCCCTACAAAACCAACCATTCACCGAAAGGAATGCAAGAGCAAAGCTCAGAAGGCAGTCACTTTATAATATATAGACGACCGTAGACAACCATGAGCGTATATGGCCGAATGAAAGGGGAGGAGCGGGCGCTCAGGTAGGACGATAGCAGTAACGAACATCAATTAAGGAGAATGAAAATGGGAGCAGTAAACGATTTCCTTATCTTCCTTGCGGAGGGCTTTACCGGCCTTTTTAATGCTGCGGGCGAGCAGTTTGCCTCGTTTATCACGGGCATGATTCCCATGCTGATTTGCCTGATCCTTACGATCAAGGCAATCATCCAGCTGATTGGCGAGGAGCGCGTCTATGGGTTCATGAAGAAGTGCACCAAATATGCGGTTCTCCGCTATACCCTCATTCCATTCCTTTGTACCTTCTTCCTCTGCAACCCGATGGCGTACACCTTTGGTGTGTTTGTCGAGGAGGACTACAAACCTGCATTCTACGATGCGGTCGTGTCCATGATGCATCCCATCGTCGGCCTTTTCCCGCACGCCAACTCGTCCGAGCTTTTTGTTTGGCTTGGCATCTCGGCTGGCTACGAGGCACTGGGAAAGAACTCCTCTGAGCTTGCCATCCGCTTCCTCGTCGTTGGTCTGATCGTTTGCCTGATCAAGGGCATCGTTACCGAGAAGCTGTACCTCATCATGAAGAAGCGCAACGAAGCTAAGCTTGCTGCCTAGTGGTTCAGCGCAAAAGGAGAGTCTAGATCATGAGTGAATTTAAAAGCGTAAAGGCGTCCCACGGCGGCAACGGTTGGGGCGGACCCCTTATCATTACCCCCACGGCCGAAAAGCCCTATGTTCTGAGCGTGACCCTGGGCGGAATCAGTCCGGTTGCCCTTCGCATCGCGGAGCTTACCGGCGCCGAGGCGCACGATCAGTTTAAGGACCCGATCGAGACCGATCAGGCATGCGCTGTTGTTATCGACTGCGCTGGCGTGGCCCGCTGCGGCACTTATCCCAAGATGGGTCTTAAGACGCTGAACATCAAACCTGGTTCCCCGTCTGGCCCTCTGGCACAGTTCATCACCGAGGATCTCTTTGCGTCCGATGTCAATCCCGATTGCATCGCTCTTGTCGATGCCGCGGATGTTCCCGCTGAGCCGGTAAAGACCGAAAAGGCACACGAGGAGACGACGAAGGAAAACGTTCACGCAAAGATTGCTGAGGGGCGCGCCGAGATTGCGTCCAAACAGTCTAACGGGTTTATGGACGTTGTCTCTAAGATCGGCACCGGCGTTGGTCGCGTCATCAGCATCATCTATCAGGCTGCACGTGATACCGTGAATGACGTTATCCGCAACATCATCCCCTTTATGGCGTTTGTCTCGGTGTTGATCGGCATTATTAACTACACGGGTTTCGCGAACGTTCTTGCCGGCGTTCTCACTCCGCTTGCGGGCTCGCTGCCCGGTATGCTGGCAATTGGCATGTTCTGCTCAATCCCGTTCCTTTCGCCATTGATCTGCCCGGGCGCAATCATCGCTTCTGTGCTTTCTGTTCTTGTTGGCGACCAAATCGCCAACGGCACGATTCCCGCTAACTTTGCCCTTCCCGGCTTCTTTGCCGTCAACTGCCAGGTTGGTTCTGACTTTGCTCCCGTTGGCATGACTCTCATGGAGGCAAAGCCCGAGACGATCGAAATCGGTTACCCTGCATTCCTGTTTGGCAAGCTGATTACCACCCCGATCCAGATTATTCTCGCCTACGTACTGTCCTTTGGCCTGTAAACTGAATGCTTTAAGAGGGAAAGGCCCGCTATGCTCAACGCACTCATTACAATAGCCTTCTTTATTCTTGTATGGCTTGCAGGAACATTCACCCAGTATCGCTATTGGAAGAGGGTGCGTGTTCTCATCCATGAGCGCGCTCGCGATCATGAGGGATACTTGGGCACGGGTATGTGCAAGGTGAGTTTTAGCCGAAAGGCGTTTGTGATGATCCTGACTGATCATGACGGCGTGATTAACGGTTGCTATGAGCTCAAAGGGCTTTCCCTCAAACCGGAGTTTTCGGAGATGAGCGAGATGTTGGGGTTGAATATCGAGACCGCCCTAGACCATCTGGCCAACGAAAGCTATCACGATGCTTTTGCCCAGGCTATTCGTGTTATCGACAGGTCAATGACTGCGCCTGCGGCGTAACAAAGATAGGAGAAATCAAATGTACAAGGTTAAGGTCACTGAGATCGGCTCGTTTGTTGAGGAGCTTCTCAACGAGAAGATGGTGGTCCTGTTTGGCCCGACCGCTCCTGCAGAGTTGCGCGACATCTGCGTCGTTCACGATGGAACTCCTACAGAGGATAACGTGCTTGCTGAGGGCGGCACCATTTCCATCGGCGATCAGGTCTACACGATTAAGGAGTTTGGTGAAGCTGCGAACGAGAACATGGGAGGGCTCGGTCATCTAACCATTGCGTTCGATGGCGAGCGAGAGCTGCTTCCTGGAACGGTTCTCGTGACACCAAGCGTGCTTCCCAAGCTGGAAACCGGCATCGAGATTAGCTTCAACGGCTAAATCGCTCGGTATGGCAGGCCATGTATTAGTCGGAAAGGACGTGTTCTCATGAAACGTTCCGATTTAAAACTGCCACTTTTCACAGTCAGTCCTAAGACCTATTTGCTTGCGGACGATTCAATTGCAGCGGCTCATCTTACGGATGAAATCGCAAAAGATCGAGATCATTCGATTTTTTGGACTGCTCCCGTTCCCGAGCTCTGCACAGTTGCGAAGGATTTGAAATTTGCAATTCCCACAGCGCAGCATGCCGATCTTGTCGGTGACGGAAAAGGAATGGGACTGACACCTCTTGAGTCGCTTAAGAGCGCGGGAGTTCAAGCTGTCTTTCTAAATCACACGGCACACCCCCTGGCCGTTGATAAGTTGGCGGCAACGATCGATCGCGCTCGTGAGCTTGAGATTCTAACCATTGTTGCAGCCGATAGCGTGACAGAGTCCAAAGCGGTTGCGGCGATGGACCCGGACGTGATTCTTTGCGAGCCGAGTAGCCTTGTGGGAACCGGCCATACAAGCGGCGATGATTACATCGCGGAGACCATCGCTGCCGTAAGGTCCATCAATCCCGACATCGTTATCATGGAGGGAGCGGGAATCAGGTGCGGAGGCGACGTTCGTCGCCTGATTGGACTTGGCGCGCAAGGTACCGGCATTTCGAGCGCCCTGGCGATTACGGATGACAGGGCAGCGTTGCTTACGGAGCTGTTTGACGCGCTGGACTAAAACCGTTTACAAAAAGGCGAACCCACGGGTTCGCCTTTTTGCGTTTTGGAATTATGTTAAGCGCAATGCCGCCGCTCTCAAGAGCTTTAATGGCGGCGCTGAAAAACGGTGCCAAGCTGGAACCTGCTGGATTTAAGCCATACGCGCGCATATTCAATTGCAGAGTCATTGTCCAAGTAGACTGTTTGAAGCTGCTGAAGAAGCGGGGACTGCGTAGAGAGACCAAGCGCATCCGCGCGTTGGGTATCCGCGAGCTTTGCCACAAAGGAGGTCTTTGAGTATTCGATCTGGTGGCCTGAGAGCCGCTCGATTATTGCAAAGAGACCTTCGTTAACAAAGTCGGCTGTTTCAATACCTGGGACAAGTGCCATATTGATGTTGTTTTCGATGAACATCACAGGTTCACCCTCAACGCTGCGCACTCGCTCGAGATGAAGGTAGTCAGAACCTTCGACAATACCGAGATGTCTGGAAATATCTTCGTCCGACTTACGAATTTCGCAATCGAGAATGCTTGTTTCGAAAGAAAGACCTTGCTCGATTAGAGATTCGGAGAA
Source organism: uncultured Collinsella sp. (assembly GCA_958407545.1). Taxonomy (GTDB): domain Bacteria; phylum Actinomycetota; class Coriobacteriia; order Coriobacteriales; family Coriobacteriaceae; genus Collinsella. The sequence goes on from CATYJA010000013.1 coordinate 12,079, forward strand.
AGAGATAAGACCCTCTGTAAGGGGGAAAGAGATGTCTTTTGACTTAACGTAAGTTCCCTTTCCCTGAATTTGCTCAAGCAGGCCCTCATCAACAAGCCTGGAAATGGCCTTTTTGATGCTGCCGCGGCTGACGCCGAGCGTGCTCATGAGCTCGACTTCCGACGGGATTTTGGATGCTTGCTCCCAAGCTCCTGAGGCGATGTTCTCGCGCAGATAGTCGACCACCTGCATATAGATGGGGGTGGGACAATCCTTTTTTATATGTGAATTGTTGACGCGATTGGTCACAGTCTCTCCTGATTACTTTGAAGCAAAATTACCTTCATTTTACGTTGTTTTGCTTCGATTAACTTATCGAGATTGTGATTGCAAAGAATAAATCACGTTTTAGTGTAAGGCTTCCGCTGCTTTGGCTGCCTGTCTGGCGTCTGCCTTCTACTCTTCATCGACAATACGGATATCTTGGAGAGATGGCCCCATGTCATAGAAATGCGCCGTAGGAGGCAAGAATTAGCCTCCCGTGCGCGTCGGTGACAAACGATGCGGGCGTGGCCCCGGTTGAACCTACTCTCCGGTGGCCTGGTTGCGGCCGGTGGCGTAGTCAATCTGCACGTGCGGCTGCAGGTTGTAGCAGTACACGTGGAAGCACAGGGTCTTGCCGTGGTCCTCGATCGATTGTGCTTCCAGACGAACGCCACGACAGACGAGTTCCTCTTCGTTGTACATGGGCGTGACGCGGTAGAGCACGTGGTTGCCCGTGTCGTGGATGTAGTCGAGGATCTGCTCTTCAAACGGCAGCATGCCCGTCTCGTTGAGGTAGCGCGTGCCGGTGAGGAGATTTTTGCGATTGGCGTTCTCGCCGCAGAGCGACCAGGCGATGAGGTGGCAGCGGTTGTAGAGGCTCTGGCCTGGAATAAAGTCGTAGCGCTGCTGGTGCCAACCGGCAGGATGGATGCGCGAGATATCGCCGCGCTTTCCCTGTCCGAGCGACTCGGGGCCTACGCAGGCGAGCGCCTTGCGAGTGCGGCCCAGGCTGTCAAGCTTGGAGAATTTCTTAAAGCAGCCCTCTTCGGTGGCGCGCTCGTACTCGTCGAGCGTGAACGACGGCATACCCAGCGGGTGCGTGCTGTCGGCGCGAAGGGCAACGTAGGGGTTGCCGGCGTAGTCGGGAATGCTGCTGAGATAAACACCGCGGGCGCGGTTGAGGTCGGGGTTTTCGACCTCGTCGATGGGGGTTGCGGCACTATCCGCGGAGGCAGTGTCACCGGTGTCGGTTGCGGCGGATTCAGAGCCATCGCTAGAGTCTTGGCTATTTTGAGAGTCCGAGGAGCTCGCTGTTCCCGATTCGAGCCGGGCAACCAGGTCCGCTTCGTCGTCGGTACGGTTGGGACTCTCGCTTTGTTTTTCGGCCAGAGCCGCTGCCTGCTCATCGCTTTGCGGCGACAACAGCTTGGGCGCTCCGTCGAGCGATCCCGTAAACAACGCAAACCCCAGCACCACGGCGGTGCCGATGGAAAGTGCTTGCTTGTAGGCGGACTTGCGCGACATTGAGGCTCCTGGATGGACGGTTGGGAATCTACCAGTCTAGCAGGAGCCGGCAGGGGCCGTTCTGTCGAACAAATACTTAAGATTTGGGATAGACGTTACTGATTCATTTGCCTCATATGGAGCTACGGCGGTTGTGCATATGGAGCTATTCGGCGCTTCCCCAGATAAAACCTGCCAAAATAAACCTGTCCCTTTTCGGTGGGTTAATCGTGAGTTATTTCACCGCAGCTTAAGGTACGGTTGGGATGTGCGCACTTTAAAGAGAGGGGCCCATGATTAGAGAGGTCGCGCTCATCTCTCTAAATGTCTCTCTAAAGAGAAAGCCAGTTAAAGAGATAACATTAGGCAATCTAGCAGTGAATTCGATACATCTTTCTAAATTTCTCTCTAAAATAAGGTGCTTATCTCTCTAAAGTTAGAGAGATATACTATACTTTAGAGAGATAAATCTATCGTTTTAGAGAGACGGAATGCCAATGCTGCTGGATGAACCTCTTGGCCTTATCGTTGAGCGCCTTCGCAGGCGGGGGACTGATGACGCATCGGTAGAAGTTAAAGCCTGCACGAATAAATTGAGCGCAGACGTATGGGAGACAGTGAGCGCTTTTGCGAACACTGCGGGTGGGCTCATTATTTTGGGCCTGAACGAGGCCGAAGGATTTGTTCCTTCGGCTAACTTTGCTATCGATAGGGTGCGCGATCAGTTTGTTTCGGGTATCGGAGACGGAGGCTCAGCGGCAGTGGTGACCCATGCGCCGCGGTACGAGCTTGATCGAGGCGAGGTCGACGGGCTCCAGGTGCTTCTGGTGCGCATCTTTGAACTTGAGCTTAAAGCGAAGCCTTGCTATATCGGCGCGCGCGGCGTGCAGAACGGTAGCTACAAGCGCGTGGATGATAAAGATATCAAGATGTCACCCGCTGAGCTATATGAGCTGCAGAGTGCGTTGCTTCCGAGCGATGCAGACGGCACGGTGGTTTCGGAGGCAACGGTCGAGGATTTGGATCCAGATGTCGTGCGGTCTATTATCGCAAATCGCCGGCTGCAGACCCCGCGCGTTTTGCGCGGGGCCGATACGCTGGAAAAGCAGCTGGTCAGACTCAATATCACTACAAAGGATGGCGCCGTGAAGCTCGCGGGGCTTCTGTCGGCGGGAATTTACCCCCAGCAGTTCTATCCCAAACTGATGATCGATGTCGCCGTTCATTCCGATGTGGAAAAATCTGCACCCGGGCAACCCCGGTTTATTGACCGCCAGTTGTGCGATGGCCCGATTCCGGCTTGCATCGAAGATGCCCTTGCCGCGATTGGACGAAACTTGCGCAAAGCGACGATAGTGCAAGGCGCTGGCAGAAGGGAGGATTGGGAAGTTCCCCAGGAGGTTTTGCGCGAGGCCTTGGCAAATGCCTGCATCCATCGAGAATATTCGCCCATGTTTGTGGGGCAGGCCGTGAGTGTCGATATCTATCCAGACAGAATAGAGATCAAAAACCCCGGTGGGCTTTGGGGCGGAAAGACGGTGGACAATCTTGCAGACGGGGAATCGCGCTGCCGAAACCCAAAGCTCATGAGCCTAATGGGGGCGACGCCGTTAGAGCATGCCGAGGGGGCCGTTGCGGAAAGCCAGGGATCTGGTATCCCGGCTATGATTCGCGAGATGGAGTCTCGTTCGCTTGGCAGGCCGAAATTTATCGTTAAGGCCGATTCGTTTACGGTGCTGCTTTCCCGGCACGGGGCGGAGCTTGCTGAAAACCGCACGTGGATTCAGAGCCATGTGGGAGCCGAGCTGACGGATCGTGAAGAAACATTGCTCATGTTTATGCGGGAGCATGGGTGCGTATGCGATGTTCAAAAAATACGAGAGGCCCTGAAGTGGGATTCGGATGACATTCGTCTGATCTGCGGGGACCTTGTAGATAAACATGCCCTGTCAAAATGCGGCAAAGACACGTTCGAAATTATCGATAGGAACAGAGAACCGTCAGCTTCGACGGCGGATAGGATCCTGGAGGCTCTCAGCGCCGAAGTGGATATGACGGCGCGAGAAATAGCGGTTGCATCGGGGGTCAGAATTTCGTCTGTCCGTTACCATCTGCCAAAAATGGCGGATAAAGGGCTCATCGAAGTAATGGGTTCATCGACGAGTCGTAACCGCCGATATCGGAAGAAGTAGATGCAGCCGGGTCGCCTCTCTAGTGCCTCTCGAAGTTAGATGGGTGCTAGAGGAGCGACTGCCTCGCGATATTTCCCCAGATAAAACCTGCCAAAATAAACCTGTCCCTTTTTGGTAGGTCAGTTAACGCAGTCCAGGTTGAGCATATGCGAGCGAGCAGGCTCCGGGTGCGGTAAGGTGACGTGAAACAAGCGGGCGCTGACCTTTTGGTCGCGCCCGTGAAGTTGAACGTCAGATTGCCGTGCCCGGGGCCTGCGCAGCGCCGAGCAGTTACGCCGTTTGTAAAACGGCGTAGCCTAAAGATTCATGGCACCGTGAATGTAGGGGGTGACCTCGGGGGAGATATGGTCGCAGCCCAGCTCGCGCAGCGCGGACTCGATGGCGGCGGGCAGCGGGGTTTTGCCCTCGGCGTCAACGCCGTTGCCACCGAGGGTAGCAATCTTGGCGACATCTGCGGGTGCGGCCTCGATATGCATGCAGCCGCCGATCAAGCGCGCGCGTACCTGTGCCAGATCAAGATCGTGCAGGTAATCCTCGCAGGCGCGGATTAAATCGACCTTCTCGCGCGTAAGCTCCTCGCCCGTGGGGACGCGGGTGGCAAGACATGCTCCCGCCGGCAGGCTCCAAACGGGATAGCCCCATGCGCGCAGCAGCTCGCGCTCTTCGTCCTTGGTAAAGCCGACCTCCATGAGAGGGGAGCGTACGCCGAGCTCTTTTGCCGCACGCATGCCGGGGCGGTAGTCACCGCGATCGCTTGCATTGCTGCCATCGATGACGGTGGGAAAGCCGAGCGACTTGGCGTGGTTGACGATGGCGGTAAAGCCGGCGTGCTTGCAGTGGTAGCAGCGATTGGCATCGTTGCAGGCTACCTGGGGGAGCTGCAGCTGATCCACCGAAAGATTGAGCACGGGGAGTTTAAAATGCGGTCCTTCATTGGCTTGTCCATCAACGGACCGCTCAAACGAAGCCTGCTCGGGCGTGCCGATGAGCGGCGTGGTGAGATGGACGAGGAGGGTATTGGTAGACATGATGCGGGCGCATACGGCGGCCAAAAAGCTGCTGTCGACGCCACCGGAAAACCCGATAGCCACGCGCCCGTATGCCAAAAGCAGCTGTTCGAGCGCCGATAGCTTGTCTTGAAGCTCCTCTGCGGGTGCCGTGGTGTCTAAAATCATGAAACGATCCTTATCGTTGAGTACTCGATTGAAAACTATAATCCTAATGCGTTACTTGCCATAAGACTTCTATCTGTGTAACGAAAGTGCAATATGGTATATACGTTATATACAAGTTGTCAAATGCGGTAGAGTTGCGGCAATGCGACAGCGAGAGTCGATGGGGGACCGATATGATCAAGGCTGTTATTTTTGACATGGATGGAACGCTGGTCGATACCGAGCGTTTGGGGATTAGGGCCTGGAAGGCAGGCGCCGCTGAGCTGGGGCTCGCGATTGATGAAGCGCTGATCCATCAGTTTATCGGTCGCACGCTACCCGATGTCATGAACATCCTCGATAAGCATTACGGCAGCCACGAGACCGCCGAGGCGATCTATGTCCGCCACAAGGAGATTCGCGACGAGATGGTCAAGACCGATCTGGAGCTTAAGGCCGGCGCTGCCGAGTGCATAGACGAGCTGTTGGCTGCGGGCTATCACGTAGGCCTTGCAACGTCATCGCGCCATGTTACGGCCGAGCGCAACCTTAAAGCATTCGGTCTTTTTGACAAGTTTGAAACGGTAACGTGTGGCGAGGACGTCGTGCATGGCAAGCCCGACCCCGAGATGTATCTGCTCGCCTGCGAGCGCGCGGGCTTTACTCCCGAGGAATGTGCCGTGGTCGAGGATTCGCGCAACGGCTGCGTCTCGGGCATTACGGCTGGCTGCCACGTCTTTGCCGTCCCCGATATCGTGCCGCTGCCGCAGGACGTGGTGGATGGCTGCGAGGCCGTGCTCGATACGTTGTTCGATCTGGCGGCGGCGGTCAAGGCCGTGCGCTAGACAATTGCGGCGTTGAAACGAGCAATTGCTTACGTTTGCGCTTAAACAAAAGGGGTCCGGCAATGGTCGGGCCTCTTTTGCTTGAGCGGCGACTTAGCATACTTGCGGGCGTGCTATAGATACGCACCGAGGTTGATGGCCGTGGCGTCGGTCTGGCTGCTTGCCTGGGTGCTGGCGCGTTCCAGCAGGAACGGACGTACCAGTTCTTGGCGGTTGATGTCCTCGGCGGCGGTGACTGCTGTGACGGTGCGCGCTGTAGAGCCGACGCGGATATGCTTGGTCTTTGCTGGGGCCTTGTTCTCGATTTGCTCCATGAGCAATTGAACGCCCTTGCGGCCAATCTCGTAGCCCGGGGGCGCTACCGTAGTGAGCGGGACCGATCCGCTCCAAGCGAGCGGGTTGCCATCGCAACCTGCTACGCGTACTTGCCCGGGGACGGCGATGCCTTTGTCGACCAGCGCCGAGATGACGCCCGAGGCCAGCACGTCGGTCAGGCCGACGACAAAATCGGGGCGTTCGTCGGCGGGGCGCGCGGCGATTTGGGTGCCGATGCCGTAGCCGTCGGCGGCGGTATTCCATTCGCCGGCGTCGATGACTTCGATCTTGATATCGGGATGTAGGGCGAGCGCCTTATGAATGCCAAGGACGCGCAGGGTGAGTTGCATAAATGCTGCTCGGCCGACGACGACAATATGGTGCGCGCCGCGGGCGATGGCGAGCTCGGCGATGATGCGGCCTTGTGCCTCGTTGTCGGCGGCCACGTAGTAGCCGGGCTCGGAGCAATGGATGTCCAGATGGACGATCGGCACGGGCATCTTGGTCAGGGCGGGGTGCCAGTCGGGGGATGCCATGGGCTGAACCATGACGCCGGACATCTGGGTGCCCATAAAGTAGCGCAGGTAATGGTCCTCGAGAATATCGTCGTTATCGGCGTTGGCGATGAGCAGGTCGTAGCCGTGCTTGCGGGCCTCGTTGTGGGCGCCGCTGGCGATTTGGAGTGAAAAGCCGTGGTCGAGACGGGGGAGCACCAGGCCAAAGGACTTGGTGGCGCCGCCCGCGAGCTGACGAGCGCTTTGGTTGGGCAGGTAGCCCAGTCGATTGATGGTTTCGTTAATGAGCTTGAGGGTCTCGGGACGCAGCTTTTCGGGGTGGTTGAGCGCGTTGGAAACCGTGCCCAACGAAACCCCGGCCTCGCGCGCGACGTCGCTGATTTTTACCTTTGCCATAGCGGCCCCTTTGATGCGTTTCAAGTACAAGCCAGATTGTAGCATCGCCCGCCCCTGAGGTGTCAAAACCCGCCTATTAGGGACAGGTTTATTTTGGCAGGTTTTATCTGGGCAAGCGCCGTTGCCAGCGCGACTACCACGAAGGGGACAGGCGCCTTTGTGGTGGTTTGAGCTGCCCGGACCTTCAATTGTCTCGATCTGTAACATCTGGACGGCAAAACCGGCTCTACCTGTTACAGATCGAGACATAGTGCTGGGGCCGAACCGTAATGTCTCGATCTGTAACACCAAGCCGGCTTCCGGAGCTCCAGATGTTACAGATCGAGATCTTTCGCCGGGACAGAGCGCCGCCTCGGTCCAAACCACCACAAAGGCGCCTGTCCCCATCGTGGTGGTTTGGGCTTGTGTGCATCGGGTGGTATCTAAGTTGAGATACCACTTCTGGTATATCAGCTTGCGCTTGCGTGAGTACAATACTCGAACGTTATACGTCTCAGCGCCCCCTGTGCGTGGACGTCTTGCAGTCACGCGAACGAAGGGATTTATCCTATGTGCGGAATTGTCGGCTACACCGGCTCTGATATTGCAAAGAACATCCTGGTCACGAGCCTCAAGCGCATGGAGTATCGCGGCTATGACTCTTCGGGCGTCGCGCTCGAGGTGGGCGAGGGCGCCGCGGCGCACCTCGACGTCATCCGCCGCGTGGGCAAGGTCGCGGGCCTGGAGAGCGAGCTTTCCAACATCGACAGCGACGCTACCTGCGGTATCGGTCACACCCGTTGGGCCACCCACGGCAAGCCCTCCGTCGTTAACGCTCACCCCCACACCAGCTGCGACGGTCGAATCGCCATCGTCCACAACGGCATCATCGAGAACTTCGCTGAGCTGCGCGAAGAGCTGGAGGGCCGCGGCCATCACTTTAAGAGCGAGACCGATACCGAGGTCTTCGCGCATCTGATCGAAGAGGCTTATGCCGAGACGCACGACCTGATGGCCTCCGTGCGCGAGGCGTGCACCCACGTGGTCGGTGCCTATGGTCTGGCCGTCGTGTGCGCTGACGAGCCCGGCGTGATCGCCGTGGCCCGCAAGGATTCCCCGATCGTGGTCGGCGCGGGCGAGACCGGTTCCTACGTTGCCTCTGACGTGATTGCACTCATCGACGCCACCCGCGATGTCGTGGTGCTCGAGGACGGTCAGTTTGCCAAGCTCACGCCCGCAGGCGTCGAATACACCGACGAGGCCGGCAACGTTATCGAGCCCAAGGTCACCCACATCGACTGGGACCTGGACATGGCCGAAAAGGGTGGTTACCCCGACTTTATGCTCAAGGAAATCCACGAGCAGCCGCGCGTCGTGCGCGACACGCTGGTCGGTCGCATGACGCCGGCCGGCGAGCTCGATATCGACGAGCTGGGCCTTTCGCTCGAGGAGCTCAACGATATCGATCGCGTCTATGTGATCGCTTGCGGCACCAGCTATCACGCTGGCCTCATTGCTAAGAATCTCATCGAGGGCTGGGCTCGCATCCCCACCGAGGTGGAGGCGGCCAGCGAGTTCCGTTACCGCAATCCCATCATTACGCCGACGACGCTTGTCGTTGCCGTATCCCAGTCGGGCGAGACGGCTGATACCCTTGCCGCCATTCGCGACGCGCGCATCAAGGGTGCCAAGGTCTTCGGCATCACCAACGTGGTGGGCAGCCCCGTGGCGCGTGAGAGCGACGGCGTCATCTACACCAAGGCCAACAAGGAGATCGCGGTCGCCTCGACCAAGAGCTTCATCGGCCAGGTCGTGAGCCTTACGCTTTTGGCCCTGCTGCTGGCGCAGGTCAAGTACCGCTTGACCACCAAGCAGGCGCGCATGCTGTTCCGCGAGCTTTCCGATACGGCCGAGCAGATCCAGTGGATTTTGGATACCCAAACCGAGGCCGTGCATGAGGCCGCCCTGCTGTGCAAGGACGCGCAGTCGGCGCTGTTCGTGGGCCGTGGCATGGGTGCCGCTATTTCCTACGAGGGCGCGCTCAAGCTCAAAGAGGTCAGCTACCTGCACGCCGAGGCCTACGCCGCCGGCGAGATGAAGCACGGCCCCATCGCGCTGATCGACCCGGGCTTCCCTGTCATCGCCGTGGCCACCAAGAGTGCCACCTACGACAAGACCGTGTCGAACCTCATGGAGTGCAAGGCGCGCGGCGCCAAGGTCATCGTCGTTGCCACCGAGGGCGACGAGGAGATCAACAAGATCGCCGACTGCATTATCCGCGTGCCGGCAGTCCGCGACGTGTTCAGCCCCATCACGGCGAGCGTTCCTCTGCAGCTGCTCGCCCGCGAGGTCGCCATCCTGCGCGGCTGCGACGTCGACCAGCCCCGAAACCTGGCGAAAAGCGTCACGGTCGAGTAGTTGGTTCCGCCGTTCTAGCGACTAAGGCCCGGCTCCGCATCAAGACGGAGCCGGGCCTTGTTGCATTTGCTCGGATAAAACCTGCCAAAATAAACCTGTCCCTTTTTGGCAGGTTAGCGGAGCTTGCTGGTCTCGAAGTACTCGGGGAACTGGTCCAGAACCTCGGTTTGATTGTGGAACATCATGTGCAGGTGCTTGCTGACCAAAAAGCTCGCTTCGATGGGGTCGCGACCGGCGATAGCGCGGCGAATCTGCTTGTGCTCGTTCACGATGTCCTGATTGTCGAGAACCTGCGTGGCAGCGCGCAGCCAGCGGAAGCGCTCCAGGTCGGCATTGGTCTCTTCGAGCCACGACCACACGGTGCTGCGACATGCGATGCTAAAAATCATGTGATGCATGAGGTTGTCGCTCAAAAAGAAGCCGATGCGATCCTCTTCGGCCATGGCCTTTTCCTGCAGCGCGATGGCTCGGTCGAGCTGCTCGATGCCTGCCGAGGTGGCGCGCGCACAGCACTCCACGATTACCTGCTTTTCCAGATGCTCGCGGATGTAACAGGCACTCTCGGCAAGGGTGAGGTTGATGGGCGAGACGTAGGTGCCGCTTTGGGGCACGGTGCGCACCAGGCCTTCCTGCGCCAAGCGAACCAAAGCCTCGCGCACAGGGGTGCGCCCCATATCCAGGTCATCGCAAAGTTGCTTGACGCCCAGCTTTTCGCCCGGCTTGTAGTCCAGGTAGACGATTTTGCGTCGAATGGTGTGGTAGGACTGGTCCTGTAGGCTCGTTTCCTGCTCGCCGACGTGCATCGATTCTTCCATAGCGCCTCGCAACTGTTCTATCAAACTCATATGTCAGTTGTTAATTATGCCGCGAATCAGCTCTCCGCGGTGGGTAATTCGGCTGTTGCCTGAGAACTATTGCGGCATCTTAGTCTGTGTTTGCGCAAGGCTGCGCTCAATGTTGCCGTATCATAAGCCGTCGCAAACGTGAAATAGAAAGAAGGAATCCCATATGCAACTGGCAAACATCGTACGCGAGCGCTGGAAAGGCGTCTTGTTCTGCCTGATCATCGCTATCCCCGCGACGTTGCTCGGCAAACAGATTGAGGTGGTCGGCGGGCCGGTATTTGCCATCCTTTTTGGCATGGTCCTGGCGCTCGTCTTTCCCAAGAATCGTCGCGAACCGCTCGCCGCCGGCGTCACCTATACGTCCAAAAAAGTCTTGCAGTACGCGGTTATCCTGCTTGGCTTTGGCATGAACCTCTCCCAGATTCTGTCCAAGGGCGCCCAGTCGCTGCCGATTATCGTGGCGACAATCTCGACCTCGCTTGTCATCGCCTTTGTGCTCTGCCGCGTTATGAACGTGCCGGGCAAGATCGCGACGCTTGTGGGTGTGGGTTCGTCGATTTGCGGCGGTTCTGCCATCGCCGCGACCGCGCCCGTCATCGATGCCGACGATCGCGAGATTGCCCAGGCCATCTCGGTCATCTTCCTGTTTAACGTTATCGCGGCGCTCGTGTTTCCGACGCTCGGCGGCATGCTCGGGCTGACCAACGAGGGCTTTGGCCTGTTTGCCGGCACCGCCATCAACGACACCTCGTCCGTAACGGCCGCGGCGAGTGCCTGGGACAGCATGCATCCCGGCGCCAATGTGCTCGAGAGCGCCACGGTGGTCAAGCTCACCAGGACGCTGGCCATTATCCCCATTACGTTGGTCCTCGCATGCTGGCAGATGCATCTGGCGCGCAAAGCCGGCGGCGACGCCAAAAGCACGTTCTCCCTTAAACGCGCGTTTCCCATGTTTGTGCTGTTCTTTGTGCTGGCGAGCGTGATCACCACGGTGTTTCAGCTTCCCGTGTCCATCACGGCGCCCATCAAGGAGCTGTCGAAGTTCTTTATTGTGATGGCCATGGCGGCCATTGGTTTTAATACCGATATCGTCGAGCTGGTCAAAAAGGGCGGCAAGCCCATCGCGCTGGGCTTTTGCTGCTGGATTGGCATTGCGTGCATGAGTTTGGGAATGCAACACGTACTGGGAATCTGGTAGAGAAGTAGCTTGTTTGCGTGCTGCGTGCTGGTGAGCGCATTCTCACGGTGGAGCGATAGGAGCTCTTGCGGGTATGGCTTGTCCGCAGGTTTATAAGTCCCGAAGAGCTCTTATCGCCCCGCCAGGATGGCGATGCGGGGCAACACCTATACTCGCAGGACGGCGCTTTCTGCCCTATAGTGTTTGGTGAGCAATATCGTTCAATTTTGAAACACTCGGTCGTGCGACCGTCGGCGGTTGCACGTCGCTGCGGACAGGGGCAAATAATGGATAGCGATGCCAAGCTGAACATCTTGACCGAGGCCCTGGCTGCTGCCGGGGCCTCGGCATTGGCAATCGATGCGCGTGGGGACGTCGCGATCTCGACCATGAATGACGCGGCGCTCGAGCGGGATGTGGCGGCTTTTGTCGCTGAGCGCCTCGACCGTATAGGAGACGGCGCGCGTCTGGTTATGGGGCGTGCGGGTACGCGCCTGAGCCTGACCGTTCGCCCCACCGACAAAGAGGGCGGGGGCCTTTGGGTCGTCGTGGTCCGCGAGGTGCGCGGCGCCGCGGCGCATGCGGGCATCGAGTGGCTCAACGCCGACGAGGTTGAGGCCCGCTACGAATCGAGCGCGTACGGCATCGTTGAGGGGGCGGCCTCGGTGGCTGCGCCGGTTGCCGAGAGCTACGCGCGCGGTGTGCCCCTTATGCTCGAGGGCGAGCTGGGAGCGGGTCAGATCGAGATCGCCAAGCGCCTCTATCTGGACGGTCCTTTTGCCGATCAGCCCTTTGTTTCCCTTGCGCTTGATGAACTCACCGAGCGCGGTTGGCGCCATGTGCTCAAAAGCGCCGAATCGCCGTTGTTCCAAACGGGGCTGACCCTTTGCATTGAGGGCTGGAATGCGGTTGGCCCCCAGCGCCTCCGCGAGCTGGTCTCCACGATGACCGACACCGCGTTGGCGACGCGCTGCCATGTGGTGCTGACGGCGAATGACATGCCGGGCAGCGGCGAAAGTGATCAAGCCGCGTTTGTGACCGAGCGCTTCGCCTGTGCGGTGAGCGTGGCGCCGGCAGTCGCCGAGCAGGGAGCCGCGTCGACGAAGGTTGCGCGCTATTTGGAATATCTCGCTGATGCATTTGAGACGGCAGCACCCACGCTGTCTGCCGCGGCGACGAAGACGCTCGATGCTTACCGCTGGCCGCGCAATTATCTGCAGCTCCGCGAGGTCTCGGAACGACTGTATATATTGGCGGGGACGGGCACGGTGGACCGCGCTGTGGCGGAGGAAGTGCTCGCCCAAGAGGACGTGATCAAGACCGCAACCTTTGGCGCCCCGACGCTCGAAAGTGACCTGTATATCCTGCGACCGCTGGCCGATACCGAGCGAGATATCGCGCATCTGGTTGTAGACCATCTCCACGGCAACCGAACCCGTGCGGCGGAGGTGCTGGGCATAAGCCGTACAACGCTGTGGCGCTTGCTGAAGGACGATGACCGTTGAGCGAGGCGCCCGTGACCGCGCGCGACGCGTGTGCTACAGTCCAAAGCGTTATTGTTTCGATTTGGTTACGGCGTGCGAGGGCATATGGCTGAGACTTCAAAACCGAGCCGCAGAAGGCGGAGCGCCGCGCCGGTTAACCGACGCACGACATCGGTGACGTGGGGCAAAAACGCCTCGGGGTTTGATGGCTCGTTCAAGCGCACTAAATACGGCTATCCTTCGGCAAGCGCCCGCTTGGCAATGCAGGCAGAGTTCTCGCTGTTGGGCCGCAAACGCGTGGTGGGCTCAAAGCTCAAGCACGACGGAACGCTCGGCTACATCAGCCGCGGGGCGGCTCGCCGCAGCGGGCTCAATCCCGCCGGCTGGCATCGCTACGTGCCGATCGTGGCCGCCGTTGCAGTGATCGTCATCGCGCTCGCCGCGCTTGGCTACGCCGGCGGTGGCGCCAACTTGGACGCAATGTTTAAATCGCCCGAGCTCGCGCATGTAGGTACAGAAGTTGTCGAGGGCGCTCAGGCCCAGACGGGCGTCGCGCCCCAGCGCGGTATCGTTGCGGCGGCCTCCACCATCGCTGATGCGCAAAAGGACGAGGACGAACAAGGCAGCGAAGCCGAAACGACCCAGACGAACGAAACGACGACAACTCAAATATCAACATAGCTTGCCGGCAGAAGGGGACGTTCCTTTTCTGCCGGCAGTTTGGGACACTCCTGCGCTACTTGACGTACACCACGTTGTTGCGGCGCGGCTTTGCCTCGGGTAGCGTGTCCTCGGCGTAGCCAAGAATGCAGTTACCGACACCGCGCAGGCTGCCGTCGGCGGGCAGGCCCCAGCTGGCCAGCAGCTCCAGGCCCTCGGGCGAGTCAAAGACCTCATGCGCGCGGTGAATCCAGCACGAATCGACACCCAGTGCATAGGCGGCGTTGAGCAAGTTGCCCATGGCGAGCGAGCCGTCTTCCAGATGGGTGGGCACGCTGCGGTCAACCAGCACCACCACAACGGTCTTGGCGCCATAGAAGGGGTCGCTGTTGCTGCCCATGACCTGGGCGTTGAGCCGTGAGAGACGCTCGACGGTCGCGGGGTCGGTGACGGCGACAAACGTCACCGGCTGGCGGCCCATGCCGCTCGGCGCATATTGGCCGGCTTCGATAATATGTGCCAGCTTTTCGGCCTCGACGGGACGATCGCTGTAGTTGCGGCAGCTGCGGCGGTGAATGAGTGCTTCGATAGTCTCCATGGTGTCTCCTTGCGGTGGCGTTGCAGATGCCCCGTTCATACCCGTCGGGCTTAAACGATAGACGGTCAATTGCCCAGCCAAAAGGATAGATTCCAATTGGGAAAGTAGGTTTGCATAAAAGTACCTTCAGAATGTGACAAACCAATGGGATGGTTAAACGTTTTATCCCGTCTACCCTGCGGTTTTTTACCACTTGCCTAAAT
>CATYJA010000014.1:0-26077 GCA_958407545.1 uncultured Collinsella sp.
CGAGATAGCCCTCCTGGTCGAAATGCATGATCTCGATCTTCTCGGTTTCCTTCATTTGTCTCTCCTTTCTGGGGTTGTTTCCACATCCCCCATGCCAACGGGCATCAAAACCCGCTTACATTCCGTAACACTCGGCCGCTTTGGCCTTAAGCGCATTGACTGACTCTTCGTAGCCCTCTGCCTTGACCTCCATTTGCTTGGAGACGGCATCAAGATACGGGTGCACGTCCCATGACTTCAGACGCTCGGCTATCATGGCCGCAATCGTCTGGAAGAACACAAGATTGGGAATTGCACTGAGCAGCGGAGCCACCTGAGGCACCGCAACCTCGTGAGCCCTACCCTTGGGATGGGCCGTGAGCAGCACCGTTTTTGTCGTAACGTTCGATAGCGCATCAGCGATATTCGCAAGACGCTCCGACCCCTGCGGATCGTCGACGATAAACACCAGATAGCCCGGAACGATCTGCATCTCGGGACCGTGGACGAACTCCTCGCCTTCGTGATGCATGGCAGGAATCTTGATGGTCTCGCTCAGCTTGAGGGCCGCCTCTTCGGCAACGCCATAGTTGGGGCCGTTGCCGACGACCATGGCGGGCGTGTGCTCAGAAAGCTCGAGCATGTGGTCTTGGACATATGCCTCGGCGGTCTTGCACATCACGGCATTGGCCTGGATAGCCTCACGCAGGTCGTCAAGACGCTGGGCAACGCCCTTGGCGTCAATCGTTCCGCGCGCCTGACCGCCGTAAATACCAAAGAGCACCAGGTACTCAACGAGCACCTCGACGCCCAGAGTCACAAAGTCCACCGACTCGACGCCCACACCGTAGTCAAGAACGATGTCAGCGTGTTCCTTGATGGGTGCCTCGACGTTTGCCGTGAGCGCAACTGCAGCCATATCGTGTGCGCGCATGTAATCGAGCGCCGCAATCGTATTGGTCGAATAGCCACTCTGCGAAACGGCAATGTTGAGCACATGCTGCGGATAGGTGTGTTCAAAATCGACGAAGGCCTCGGGCGTCACAACGGACACCTGCATTTGCAGGGCATCTTGCAGGTAATCGCGGGCGCAATCGGCGGCATGGCGCGACGAACCCGAAGCAACGATGCGCAGCGCGTCAAAAGAACCGGACTGGAAAATATCAACGAGCTGCGCTACCAGCTCAGACGAACGCTCGAGGTTCTCCCCCATACGCACATGGGCAAGCTGAACGTAATCGAGCATCTTCATCGTCTCACCTCGTAACAAATCATTAGTATTTGATATCAATCACAGTTACAGGTTACGGCTTTTTGATACCTCTTTGTCGATTAATTTATCCCCATCGGCGAACGGCCGATTTTGAGCCCTGTAAGGTTGTATATACAGCTGACCCAACGATCAAAACTGGTTAGTTTCCCAGCCGTTATTCACAAAATACCAGCTAGTACGTATAGGTGTAGCCGCCCGTATCGCCACGATTGAAGGACTTTACATACTCGATAGCCTGACCGCTCGCGTCATAGCTCACGCATTCCAAAAGCAAAACAAGATCGCCCTGTCCCAGTCCAAGGAGGCCGGCATCTCGTGCGCCCAGCGCTTCGATATCGAGCTTTTCCTGTGCCATGACTGGCTTTCGGCCCAGCATCTCATAGGTCTCGTACAAACTGAAGACCGACACGTCAATATCTTCGATGGTTGGGAACAGCAGGCAGGGAATCAGCGCCGTCTCAATCGATACGGGGCTACCGTTTATGCAGTTCAGGCGTCGAACGGAATAGAGCAGGTCGTCCTCGGCGATGCCAAACAGGTCGGCGTAATATGGCCCCGCATAACGCTTGGAACGCGCGAGAATACGGACGGACGGCTCGCCGCCCGAAGCACGGACCGATTCACGGAAACCGACCGTGCGTTCAAAAAAAGCAGGTACTTTCTGCGCCACAAAGGCACCTTTTCCCCGAACACGGCGAATCTGCCCGCGCCGAACCAGCTCATCGACAGCGCTTCGGATGGTCAAGCGTGTCGTACCAAATTCCTCGGCAAGGTCTTTTTCGGACGGAATCATGGAACCCGTGGGATATATACCGCGCTCGATACGTTCCTCGATGCGGCGTCGAATGCGCATATAAACCGGGGTGGCATCTACTGTTTCAGCCATTGTTCACCTGCCACGCTCCTCATGCCGTTCTCTTCGCCGTTATCGGCAAAGCGGAACTTTGTGGGCAAAATCACCGATTTGCAATGCTCCACAAAGCGCATGTCCTTATCAAATTCGATCGAGCTCTCATAGAACACCGGCGTTCCCTCTTCTTGCTGGAGCAGCTCGGCCTCTTCGGCGTTCAAACGCGAGATGGAGATATGCTCACGTCCATGCTCAACACGCACGCCACCTTCTTTGAGCAAGACATCGTAAAGACTCTCACACTCAAAATCGTGCTCGGGAAGCGCGGGGCACAGGGACAGGTTAACGTGAGCGGTCTCGATTGACGCCGGCTCGCCCTCTATAAGTCGAATGCGCTGCATGCGGAGTAAAGGAGCACCCACAGCCACCCCAAGCTTGTCGGCAAGCGCCTCATCCGCCTCGATGGTCCCGGTGGAAACCAGACGAGAAGAGGGGTGCAGGCCGGCAGTCCGCACAGCATCGGAAAAGTTATACGTTTCCTGGAAGATATTCAGCGGCTTGGGAGGACACACATACGTACCCGATCCGCGACGGCTCTCGAGCGTTCCACACGAGATGAGCCGCGTGATACCGGCGCGCAACGCCGTACGCGAAACGCCAATCTCTTCGCACAGCACGCGCTCGGCCGGTAGGCGATCGCCGCCGGCAAGCTGGTGGTGCTGGATATACCAAAGAATTCCCTCAACAGCACGATCTTTGGGGGGAATTGCATAAGATTCGCCTGCCATTGCACAGACTCCTCATTCAGAAACGTATGCCGCCAAAATTAGACCAGCCCTCCCATGGCATCAAATTCGGCCTTGATCTTCTCGGCGACATTCCGATACGACTTATATAGACTTGAATCGCGTTTGACTTCGTCGGTCATAACGGGAATCTCTAATTTGGAAACCTCGTCTTTTCCCGTCTGAACCGCCACAACAACGCCCATACCAAGACACATATTACGCTTGGCAGCGTTTATTTTCGCCGCCTTGGCAGGATTTGCCAGGATACGCTGGGCAAATTCCTGTTTTGAGGCCACTTCCTCGGCCTCCGGATCGCCCGCCTCGGCCACTTCGCACTGCAACACATCCGCATAGTCAAAAATCTTCGGCTCGCCGCCGCGCTGATGCACGGCCCACTTGCGGCGCGTGGCATCCTGGTAGATAGCCGGCAAAAACGTAAACCGCGGCGGGTCCAAAATCGTATCCGTGATGGTAAACACATCGGGATCAAAGGCATCCTGCGGGTTTTTCTTCTTGAACAGCCCCATATCAGCCTCCCGTACTAGCATTAAACAACTCAAGCCGAATATAGCACCAATTTCAAGCTCACGCTTTATCACATCGGTGCGCGGCGTCTATGGCTCGCCCAGCGGAAGGGTTCACAGACGAGGGCCGGGGTGGGGTGCTTGGTTTTGGAAGTGGGCTCCGCGAACTTCTCAAAACAAAGTATGCCTCCCCGGCCCCGCCGGCAAATAGCGGACACTCCGCATGCAATCTATGCAAACAAACAAGTGAGCTTAGCTATATTCGGTAAGGTCAAGCACGCTGCCCTTAACGATAAGCGCCGGCTCCAGGACGACCTCTTCGGCACGTCTACCGCCCCTACCGGCAAGACGCTTGGACATGCAGCCAAAAGCATGCTCCGCGAGGACACCAGGGTCCTGCTCAATCGCGGTCAGCGCTGGCTCAAAGAGAACGTCGGCGGCCGAGTTGTCATAGCTTACGACCGAGATATCGCCCGGGATGCTCTTCCCCATCTCGTGCAAGCGCTTGAGCAAACCGAGGGCAATGTTGTCCGAGCTTGCGAACACGGCAGTGGCGTCGGTTGCGAGCACCGCCTCCGAGGCCTCGTAGGCGCTCGGAATGTAGTACTCGCTCTCAAACTCCAAACGTGCGTCGATAGGCAGGCCAACCTCGCGCAGCGCGCGCTCATAGCCGGCAAGTCGCTTACGCCCCGTATTGGAACGGCGCGCGTTAACCAAGCAGGCAATGCGACGGTGGCCCTGCTCGATCAGATAGCGAGTGGCCATGTAGCCACCCATCTCGTGGTCGAACATCACCTTGTCGCACTCGAGCCCCTCAATGGCACGGTCGACCATCACGGCAGGGATAGGCAGATGGCTGACTTCTTCGCGCAGGGCGCGGTCGTCGGAGAACTCGTCACCCACCACCAGGAAGACGCCATCAACGCCGCGCGTTACCAGCTGGCGCAGCAGCTCCAGATCGTCATCGGCGCTTCCACCCGAGCTGGTAATGAAGAGCGCATAGCCGTCCTCGCGACAGCGCTTTTCCAGGCTACCGGCGAGCGAGGCAAAAAAGCGGCTCTCGATGTTAGGGACGATAAGGCCCAGCGTGCGCGACTCGCGCATGACCAGACTACGCGCAATCTGGTTAGGAACATAGTGGTTGCGCGCCGCGACCTCCTTGATGAGTTTGCGGTTTTCTTCCGAGATGCGACAAGGCCGATTATTGAGCACAAGCGAGACCGACGAGGGGGAAAGCCCCACCTCCTGGGCGATCTGCTTGAGGGTGACTTTGTTGGCCATCTCGCTCCTTCCGGGTTTACGCGCAATCTCTTGAAAGTATAGCGACTACCCCTCTACCTCGGTGATAAACACTTTATCAATCCGGTAGACGGCTGTTTTATCGCCGCCAGCGCACCAAATCCGTCCGGGTGGGGTATATTGCAATCGATTGATGACAACGACCACCAAAAGGCGGATATTCGTATGCACGAGAACGACTTTTTTAACGAGGACCTGCTGTGCGCGCTTGCTGGCGTTGCCGGCGAGGACAACGTGCTGATGAGCGAGCCCATGCGCGAGCACACCACGTTTAAGATCGGCGGCCCGGCCGACGTCTTTGTCACGCCCGATACCGAGCAGGGCCTCGTCGCCACGCTCGATACCTGCTATCGCTGCGATCTGCCCCTCACCATCGTGGGCAACGGCTCCGACCTGCTCGTCGGCGACATGGGCATCCGCGGCGTCGTCGTGGCGCTGGGCGAGGGACTCTCCGACATTACGGTCGACGGCACGCACGTCACGGCGGCAGCCGGCGCCTTGCTTTCTGATGTCGCCGCTGCGGCAGCCGAGGCCGGTCTCACCGGCATGGAGCCCATCTCGGGCATCCCCGGATCGGTCGGCGGCGCCTGCTACATGAACGCCGGTGCCTACGGTGCCTGCATGGCCGATGTGCTAAAGTCCGTGCGCGTCTACAAACCCGCTCGCCAGCTCGACGACGGCACCCGCGGCAGCGGCAACATCATCGAGTTCGATGTCGACGAACTCAACCTGGGCTATCGCAAGAGCCGCATCGCCGACGACGGCTTTATCGTTCTTTCTGCCACCTTCAACCTCGCTCCGGGCAACGCCGCGATGATCAAGGCCGACATGGACAACTACCGCCAGCGCCGCGAGGACAAGCAGCCACTCGACATGCCGAGCGCCGGCTCCACTTTCAAGCGCCCCGAGGGTTACTTTGCCGGCAAACTCATCATGGATGCCGGCCTGCGAGGACACGCCGTTGGCGGCGCGCAGGTGAGCGAGAAGCACTGCGGCTTCATCGTCAACGCCGACCACGCCACCGCCGCCGATGTCGACGAACTCATCCGCCACATCCAGGCAACCGTCAAAGACCAATTCAACGTAGACCTAGAACCCGAAGTCCACCGAGTCGGCGAATTCCTTTAACAAAGAAGGCCCCGAAAGGGGCCTTCACCATATTTATTCAGATAACCCAGTCCGGTGTGTCGCGCTCAGGACCCGAGAGGGCCGGGACAGTCCGAGCAGGCAACCTTATGCCTCTCGGACTGTCCCGGACCAAACCGCCGTTACGACAGTGCAATACCGCCAAGCCAGCCCCAGCGCACGCCAGAGCCAGTACCATAAAAGCTAATGAACGAATCGAGCGACTTCGATGTAATGGCACCCTCGTTGCTCATAACGATGCCGCCGCCAACGTAGATACCCACATGACCGTAGATAAGGCCCGGAGCACCCGTGCCGCTGTGCGAGGAATCGGCCACGATCATGCCCACCTGCAGCGCCGAGCGGTCGGAGCTATAGCACCAAGCGTTAAACATGTCGCACGCATTGCCTCCAAAGTAGCCAACGCCGGCGTTACGGAAGACATTGGTGACCCACGCCGCGCACCAGTTCTGACCCGGCGAAGGCGTGGAGTAGCACGCGTTGACGACAGCCTGCTGCTTGCCCGAGCCGGCATTCTGCTGCGGAGTTCCGGGCGCGTACGATCCACCACCCGAGCTCGAACCACCCGAGTAGGAATTGTTCTTGTTCGCGGCAGCCGCGGCAGCGGCAGCCTTCCTAGCGGCCTCCTCAGCCTGGGCGGCAGCGAGGATCTCGGAATCGCGCTGAGCCATGAGCTCCTTGACGTCGTCGGAAAGACCGTTCAGCACGGTCTGGACTTCTTGCTGCTTGGCCTGCATGTCCTGCATCTGGGCAGTCTGCTGGTCCTTGAGCTTCTCTAAGTCGGCCTTCTGCGACTCGAGCTCGGTCTTTTGCGCATCGAGCTCTTCCTGGATGGTCTGAATGTCCTCGATGGCGTCGCGGTCGCTCTTGTTGATCTTCTCAACGTAATGCGCGTTGGCGACGAGTTCCTCAAACGAGCCAGAGGCCAGCAGCAGCGACAGGATGTTCGTGCCGCCGGACTTGTAGCTGGCGGCCACGCGATCGGAAAGGTCGTTGCGCTTCTTCTTGAGCTCGGCCTTCTTTTCATCGATCTGGGCCTGCGTGTCGTCA
Source organism: uncultured Collinsella sp. (assembly GCA_958407545.1). Taxonomy (GTDB): domain Bacteria; phylum Actinomycetota; class Coriobacteriia; order Coriobacteriales; family Coriobacteriaceae; genus Collinsella. The sequence goes on from CATYJA010000014.1 coordinate 6,910, forward strand.
ATCTTGCCCTGGACATTCTCGATGTCGTTGAGGGTCTGGGCATTCTTGTTGGCCAGCGCCGCATACTCATTTGCGATGCTGTCGAGCTGGGCCTGAACCTCGTCGAGCTGGGCCTGGGCGGCATTTAGTTTATCGGTGGTTTCTTTGGAAGCCTCCGCCGCATGGGCGCGAGCGGGCAGGCCAAAAAGAACTGCCGCAGAAGCGGCGCCGAACAGGGCCTTGAGGGCAGTGCGGCGCGAGAGCTCCTGGGAAAGGATGGAATCGCTGTTTGGTGACATATGTACTCCGTTACATGCTTATTTATATGTCGCTCAACTCATACATATTAGCGTACATATGGCGCGTCCCAACGATTTCCACGAACGGCAGGAAACTGCAAGGTCAGCGGCTCGTAAGCAAATGCCAAAGATCAGGTTATGCGTACGCAAGCTCTTCTATGAGTACGTTAGCACAATCCTCTGCTTTTCCTACAGCGCACGATTTGGGCGTCCCTGCCTGCGCTATACTCCCCTGAAGAAGTGTTCCTGATTCGATAGGAGACTACATGTCCAAAGCACTCGACCCCAAAGACACCTGTGTCCTCGTTACCGGTGGCGCCGGCTTTATCGGCTCGCACACCGTCGTTCAGCTGCTCGAGGGTGGCTACCAGGTCGTCATCGTCGATGATCTCTCCAACTCCAGCGCCGTCGCCGTCGACCGCGTCAAGACCATCGTGGGCGACGAGGCCGCCAAGAACCTCACCTTCTACGAGGCCAACGTGCTCGACCGCGATGCGATGAACAAGATCTTCGATACCCATCAGATCGACCGCGTCATCCACTTTGCCGGCTTTAAGGCCGTCGGCGAGTCAGTGAGCAAGCCCGTCGAGTACTACCACAACAACATCGAGAACACCCTGGTGCTCATCGACGTCATGCGCAACCATGGCTGCAAGTCCATCATCTTCTCGAGCTCCTCGACCGTCTACGGCGACCCGGACAACCCGCCCGTCACCGAGGAGGATCCTAAGAAGCCCGCGACCAACCCCTATGGTTGGACCAAGTGGATGATCGAGCAGATCCTTATGGACGTCCACACCGCCGACCCCGAGTGGGACGTCGTGCTGCTCCGTTACTTCAACCCCATTGGCGCTCATCCGTCGGGCTTGATCGGCGAGGACCCCAAGGGCATCCCCAACAACCTGGTGCCCTATGTCGCCCAGGTTGCCGTGGGCAAGCTCGAGGCCGTTCAGGTCTTTGGCAACGACTACCCCACCCCCGACGGCACCGGCGTGCGCGACTACATCCACGTGTGCGATCTGGCCTCTGGTCACGTTGCCGCCCTTAACTGGATGAACGGCAAGACCGGCGTCGAGATCTTTAACCTGGGCACCGGCACCGGCACCTCGGTACTCGAGGTCGTCGCCGCCTTCTCCAAGGCTTGTGGCAAGGAGCTGCCCTACGTGATCCGCGAGCGCCGCGCCGGCGACATCGCTGCCAACTGGTGCGATGCCTCCAAGGCCGAGCGCATGATGGGCTGGAAGGCCCAGTACGACATCGCGGACATGTGCCGCGATAGCTGGAACTGGCAGAGCCACAACCCCAACGGCTTCGCCGACGCCGAGTAGCAAAAACCTACATACCGCTCTTGCCCCGATCTCACGTTGTGAGGTCGGGGCTTTTTTCATGGCATGTAACCATTCGCCGAAAATCGACCAACTTTTTTATCTTGCCTGTACATGTTTAAACAACATGTTTTACAATAGGCGTATCGAATCAGAACATCGGAGGCGGACTGCACACCCATCGGCAGGCCGACCCCACAACAAGAAGGTTGGTGAGCGCATTCATGGAGCGTGCAAGCGGCGTCCTCATGCCCGTCTCATCTCTGCCCGGACCATACGGAATCGGCGGCTTTGGTTGGAATGCCTACGACTTCGTCGATTTTCTCGCCTCGTGCAAACAACATTACTGGCAGATTCTGCCCCTTACGACGACCAGCTATGGCGATTCGCCCTATCAGTCGTTCTCGGCCCGCGCAGGCAACCCCAACTTTATCGACTTTGCCGAGCTTATCGAGGCAGGGTATCTGGAGCAGCGCGATATCGATGGCGTGTATCTGGGATCCGACCCCAGCAATGTCGACTACGGTGCTATCTTTGGCGGCCGCCGTCAGATTCTCGACCGCGCCGCTGAGCGCTTTGCTGCCGACAAGCCGGCAGATTTCGATTACTTTATCCAGGCCAACGAGGACTGGCTCATCCCCTACTGTGAGTTCATGACCGTCAAAGAGGAGTGCGGTCTCAAGGCGTTTTGGGAGTGGCCCGCGGAGCTCCGCACCCGCGGCGAGGCTTCCGCCAAGGTCTGCGCCGACCATCCGGCGCGTATGCTCTACCACCAGATGACCCAGTACTTCTTCGATCGCCAGTGGAGCCGCCTCAAGGCCTATGCCAACGAGCGCGACATTCTCATCATCGGCGACCTGCCCATCTATGTCTCGCGTGACTCCGTCGAGATGTGGGCGACGCCTGAGCTCTTTAAGATCGACACCGCCGGCAATCCCGTGAGCGTCGCCGGCACGCCGCCCGACCAGTTCTCGGCCACCGGCCAGTACTGGGGCAACCCCATCTACGACTGGGACGCCATGGAGTCCGACGGCTTCTCCTGGTGGGAGGGCCGCATTCGCGCCGCCCTCGACATGTACGACGTCATCCGCCTGGATCACTTCCGCGGCTTCGAGGCCTATTGGGAGGTGCCGTTCTCCTCGCCCGATTCGTCCTACGGTTCGTGGACGCAGGGTCCCGGCCTCAAGTTCTTCAAGACGCTCGAGGAAAAGCTCGGCACGCTGCCCATCATCGCCGAGGACCTGGGCTTCCTCACCCCCGGCGTCATCGACATGCGCGACAACTCGGGCTTCCCCGGCATGAAGATCCTGCAGTTTGCCTTTGAGGGCACCAACTCGTACTACCTGCCGCATAACTACATCGCCAACACCGTCGCCTATGTGGGCACCCACGACAACGAGACGGCGCGCGGTTGGTTTGAGGGAACGGCCACCCCCCGTCAGCGCGAGCAGGCAGCCCTGTACACCCATCAGCAGGCCGGCGAACCCATGGCAGATGCACTCAACCGCACCATCGCCGCCAGCGTGAGCGACACGTGCATCTACACCATGCAGGACCTGCTCAACTTGGGCAACGAGGCGCGCATCAACACCCCTGCCACGCTGGGCGGCAACTGGACCTGGCGCATGCTCGACGGCGCCATCACCCGCGAGCTCGAGCACAAACTCACCGACTGGACCGAGACCTACTTCCGCATCCCGTCGGAAGCCGAAATCGAGCTTCCTCAATAGGAGCTACCGCGCCCGACCCCTCCCCACCGTGCGGACGCGCTTGCTTTTCCCGCGCGAGGCCACCCCAATCCCCTCGCGCGGGCTTCTTATGAATTGCAGACATGAAACAACCCATCACAGGAGAAAACATGCCCCAAATTAACCTCATGGAACTCGCCGAGCAGTCTTTTGGCACCTCGCTCGAGCAGCTCGACGACCGTCGCATTTACAAGCTGCTGGTCAAACTCGTGCAGGAGCGCTCCGCCGCCTGCCCGCTCAACAACGGCAAGAAAAAGCTCTATTACATTTCCGCCGAATTTTTGATCGGCAAGCTGCTCATCAACAACATGATCGACCTCGGCATCTACGACGAGGTTAAGGACCAGCTCACCGCCGCAGGTCACGACCTCAACAAGATCGAGGAATTCGAGGTCGAGCCGTCACTCGGCAACGGCGGCCTGGGCCGCTTGGCCGCATGCTTCCTGGATTCCATCGCCACGCTGGGCTTGACCGGCGATGGCGTGGGCCTCAACTATCACTACGGTCTGTTCCGTCAGCGCTTTGTCGACAACCAGCAGAAGGCCGTCCCCGACGAGTGGCTCGGTGAGCAGGACATCCTAGTCGACGATGACCGCTCCTACACCGTCGAGTTCGGCGATTTTGCCGTTACTTCCAAGCTCGTCAACATCGATGTGCCCGGTTACGGCCAGCCCACCAAGAACCGCCTGCGCCTGTTCGACCTGGCAAGCGTCGACGACGGCCTGGTCCCCGGCAGCTCTATCGACTTCGACAAGACCGAGATCGCCAAGAACCTCACCTTGTTCCTCTACCCCGACGATTCCGATGAGCAGGGCCGCCTGCTTCGCATCTACCAGGAGTACTTCATGGTGAGCAACGCCGCCCAGCTCCTGATCGACGAGGCCGTCGAGCGCGGCAGCAATCTGCACGATCTGGCCGACTACGCCGTGGTCCAGATCAACGACACGCACCCCACCATGGTCATTCCCGAGCTCATCCGCCTGCTCACCACTGAGCACGACATCGAGTTTGACGAGGCCGTTACCATCGTGCGCTCCATGGTCGCCTACACCAATCACACGATCCTTGCCGAGGCGCTCGAGAAGTGGCCGCTCACCAGCCTGCAGAAGGTCTCCCCTGCCATCGCCGACATCATCGTCAAGCTCGACGAGGTTGCCAAGGCCGAGCACGACGACCCGCGCGTTGCCATCATCGACGAGCACGATACCGTCCACATGGCCCACATGGACATTCACTTTGGCTTCTCCATCAATGGCGTCGCCGCACTCCACACCAAGATTCTGGAGGACACCGAGCTTCACCCGTTCTACGAGATCTATCCCAAGAAGTTCTCCAACAAGACCAACGGCATCACCTTCCGCCGCTGGATCCATGGGGCCAACCCCGCGCTCGCTAGCCTGCTCGACGATGTGATCGGCACCGACTGGCGCAGCACCGGCGATCTGAGCAAACTCGCCAAGTTCGCCGACGACAAGGACGTTCTTGAGCGCCTGGCCGCCACCAAGGTCGAGGCCAAGGCCATCATGCGCCAGTTCATGGCGCTCGAGCAGGGCGTGACCATTCCCTCAAACGCCATCATCGACGTCCAGGTCAAGCGCATCCACGAGTACAAGCGCCAGCAGATGCTCGCGCTCTACATCATCTGGAAGTACCTCGATATCAAGAACGGCAACAGACCCAAGCACCCCGTCACCATCATCTTTGGCGGCAAGGCGGCGCCTGCCTACACTATCGCGCAGGACATCATCCATCTGATCTTGACGCTGTCGCAGTGGATCGCCAACGACCCCGACGTGGCTCCCTACCTGCAGGTTGTCATGATCGAGAACTACAACGTCACCGCCGCCGAGCGCGTGATCCCCGCCGCTGACATCTCCGAGCAGATCAGCCTGGCCTCCAAGGAGGCGAGCGGCACCTCCAACATAAAGTTCATGCTCAACGGCGCCCTAACCCTGTGCACGCTCGACGGCGCCAACGTGGAGATTGCCGAGCTCGTGGGCGACGAGAATATCTATACCTTTGGTGCCTCGTCCAAACAGGTCGAGCAGCTCTATGCCGACGGCACCTATGACGCCGGTGTGCTCTACCGCAAGCCCGGCATTAAACTGCTGGTGGACTTCATCACCAACCCGGCCTTTATGGCGACCGGCAACGCCGAGCGCCTGCAGCGCCTGCACGATGACATTAAGGGCAAGGACTGGTTTATGGCCCTGCTCGACATCGAGGAGTACATCCAGACCAAGGAGCGTGTGTTGGCCGACTACGAGGACCAGGACGCCTGGATGCGCAAGACGCTCATCAATATCGCCAACGCCGGCACCTTCTCGTCTGACCGCACGATCTCCCAGTACAACGACGAGATTTGGCACCTGAGCTAATTTCGCTTCCCTTACCCATCCTCTTGAGAAACGGAGTCGTGGCAACACGGCTCCGTTTTTTGTGCCCGCACGTTACCCTGCGACCCAACTCGGCCAAACAATCTCGATCTGTAACAACTACTCGGTAAAAACGGTCCCAGCTGTTACAGATTGAGACATACCGGCCCCTCCCCTTGGGTTTATCTCGATCTGTAACATCTAGCAGCTGAAATTCACCTTTGGTGTTACAGATTTAGATGAAATGGTTAGCTCAGCGGAACCGTCTCGATCTGTAACATCTAACGTCCGAAATCAGCCTCACCCGTTACAGATCGAGACAAACGACCGGTCAGACAGCCCCAACACAAAGAAAGGCTCCCCTCTCGCCCAGTGGACGGGAGGGGAGCCTTATATGTGACCGCGGCAAAAGGATGGCAATACCGCAGTCGCCCAAAGGGAGGGCCTGGATGCACCGGGCCTAGATAAGGTTCTTGCCAGAGACCTTATCGAAGAGGTGGGTCGCGTTCTTCTCGAACTTGAACCAGATGGTGTCGCCAGCCTTGAGCGCGCCCTTGGCCTCGAGGTCGACGACGGGGATAATCAGGACAAACTGGCCGTCGGGAGCGGTCACGTGGACATGCTCGGTCGAGCCCATGAGCTCGGTCACCTCGACGGTACCCTGGAGCGCGCCCTCCTCGCCCTTGTCGGCAAGCAGGATCTGCTCGGGACGCACGCCGGCCGTAATCTCCTTCACGTCGCCGCCGTCCCAGTTGAGGGCAAGCTGAGCGCAAGTCTCGGGGGCGAGCGCCACGTTCATATCCTCGGTCTTGACGGTAAAGCCGTTGCCCGAGCGCACCAGCTGGGCATCGAAGAAGTTCATCTGCGGCACGCCGATGAAGCCGGCGACGAAGATGTTCGCGGGATGGTTGAAGACCTCCTGCGGCGTGGCGATCTGCTGGACAACGCCGTCCTTCATGACCACGATACGGTCACCGAGGGTCATAGCCTCGGTCTGGTCGTGAGTAACATAAATGAACGTGCCCTTGATCTCGTGGCGCAGCTTAATGAGCTCGGCACGCATCTGGTTACGAAGCTTGGCGTCCAGGTTGGACAGCGGCTCGTCCATCAGGAAGACCTTGGGGTCACGCACGATGGCGCGGCCGATAGCGACACGCTGGCGCTGGCCGCCGGAGAGCGCCTTGGGCTTACGGTCGAGGTACTCGGTAATGCCCAGAATCTCGGCAGCAGAGCGAACCTTGCGGTCGATCTCGTCCTTGGGGACCTTCTTGAGCTCGAGCGTAAATGCCATGTTCTCGTACACCGTCATATTGGGGTACAGAGCGTAGCTCTGGAACACCATGGCGATGTCGCGGTCCTTGGGCGCCACGTCGTTGACACGCTTGCCGTCGATGAGCACATCGCCCGAGGTAATGTCCTCCAGGCCAGCGACCATGCGCATCGTCGTGGACTTGCCGCAGCCAGACGGGCCAACGAGAACGACAAACTCCTGGTCATGCACGGTGAGATTAAAGTCCTCCACCGCGAGCACGCCGTCCTCGGTAACCTTGAGGTTGTGCTTCTTCTCCTCGGTCTTCTTCTTTTTGCCAAAGAAGCCCTTCTTTTTGGACTCGTTGTTGGGATACACCTTCTGAACATGTTTGAGAACGATCTCGGCCATGTCTTTACCTTTCGATATGCGGCGCCGCGCTGAGGGGCGCCGCAGAAACTTGCAAAACAGTTACGGCATCAGCCCTTGACGGCACCCGCCACCACGCCGTCGATGATGTACTTCTGGCAGAGGATGTACATGATGACGATGGGGATAACGACCATCATGATGCAGGCCATCATGGGGCCGAGCTCGACGTGGCCGTAGCCGCCGCGGAAGTACTGGATCAAGATAGGAATGGTCTTGTACTTGGTGGAGTCGAGGGTAAGGTAGGGCAGCAGATAGTCGTTCCAGACCCACATGGTCTCGAGAATGCCGACCGAAAGATAGGTGGGCTTCATGATGGGAAGGACGATCTTAAAGAACACCTGGACCGGGTTGCAGCCGTCGATCATGGCCGCCTCTTCGATCTCGAGCGGAATGTTCTTTACAAAGCCGGCGAACATAAAGACCGCCAGGCCCGCGCCAAAGCCAAGATAGATAAAGCAGATGTTGAACGGCGTATTAAAGCCGATACGGTCCGCCAAATTGGACAGCGTGAACATGAGCATCTGGAAGGGCACGACCATCGAGAACACGAACAGGTAATAGAAGAAGTTCGAGATCTTGTTGTTGACACGAACCACGTACCAAGCGCACATGGAGCAGCACACCAAGATCAGCACGACCGACGTGACCGTGATGATGAGCGAGTACATAAATGCCGAGGCAAAGCCCTGCTCGTTAAGGGCGTGCATGTAGTTTGCGAGGCCGTTGAACGTCTCGGGCGTGAGCAGATCGAATGCCGTGGTGGTGCTGATTGCAGTTGGCTTTTTAAAGGAATTGAGCGCAATCATGAACACGGGGTAGATCCACGCGAGCGACAGAATCGTAAAGAAAATCGAGAGCGCGCGATTGATAACCTTATCGCGTTTCATTACTGCTGCACCTCCTTGGACCTCGTGGCCTTAAGCTGAATCATGGAGATGGCTACGACCAGGATGCAGAAGATAACCGCCTTGGCCTGACCGATGCCCTGCCATGCGATACCGGCACGCGAATAGAACGTGTTGTAGATGTTCAGGGCGAGCATCTCGGTGGAGTGCGCGGGGGCGCCGCCGGTAAGGGCGAGGTTCTGGTCGAACAGCTTAAAGCCGTTGGTGATGGACAGGAACAGGCAGATAGTGATGGTCGGCATCAGGTTAGGGATCTTAACCTTCCAAAACGTCTGCCATGCCGTGGCACCGTCGACCTTGGCGGCCTCGATGTAGTCGGACGGAATGGACTGCAGGCCAGCGATGTAGATGATCATCATGTAGCCGACCTGCTGCCACAGGGTCAGGATGATAAGGCCCCAGAAGCCAGCAGCAGAGTTAAGGGCGATGAGCTGGGCGCCCACGTTGGAGAGCAGGCAGTTGATCAGAATCTGCCAGATGTAGCCCAGCACGATGCCGCCGATCAGGTTAGGCATAAAGAAGATCGTACGGAAGATGTTGGTGCCCTTGAGCGCTTTGCGGGTGAGCGCCTGCGCGATGGCGAGGGCGATCACGTTGATGAGCACCGTCGACAGGAAGGCAAACGCCACGGTAAAGAAGAACGACGTGGCAAACTGCGGATCGGACAGTGCGCGCACGTAGTTCTCGATACCGACAAAGTGCGTGTTGTTGATGGTAATAAACTGGCAGAACGAGAGATAGAAACCCTGGATAAAGGGGATCACGAACCCGATCATAAACGCCAGACACGTGGGCAGCATAAAGAGCGGCCACCAGCGCTTGAGTGCTTTGCCCATAGAAGGGTCCTTTCAATATGCAGGGGGCGGGCAAACCAACGTCTGCCCGCCCCCTGTCGCTAATCAGATAGCTTGGGCAGCAACTGCTTACTCGGAAGCAGCCTTCTCGGTCTTCCAGCCATCGACGAAGGCGTTCTTGACGCCGTCCCACTTGCTGTTGTCGGCAGCATAGGCAATCAGAGCCTGCTTGAGGTTCTTCTTCCACTCCTCAGAGGGGATGTAGACGAAGTCCCAAGCGACGGTCTTCTTGCCGTCCTTGGCCATGGCAACGGCCTGCTGCGAGAAGACGTTGGTGGTCTCCTTAGCGCTCTTGAACGGGGCAGTCAGACCCATCTTGTCAGCGATGATGCTGGTGGCGGTGTCAGAAGTAACGCACCAATACATGAAGTCCTCGGTGGCCTTCTGGGCATCCTCGGAAGCCTGGGAGCTGACGCACCAGTAGTTCTCGCCGCCGGAGCACAGGCCCTGGTTCTCCTCGCCGTCGACACCGATGTAGATGGGCATCATGCCAATCTGATCGTCGGTCATGCCGGCCTTGGTGAGGTCAGCGTAGGCCCAAGAACCGTTCTGATAGAAGACGGCCTTGCCGGTTGCGAACTCGTTGGTAGCGTCGTCGCCGGTCTTGGAGGCAAGCTGCGAAGGATCGCAGGTGGAGTCGGTGATGTACAGGTCGAAAATCTGCTTGAAGTTGTCGAGATACTCGCCCTTGATCTCGTCGTCCTCCTGGTTGTGCTCCTTCTCGAACTCGTAGTAGAGCGGGAGGTTGGCGAGGTGGGTGGTGTAGCGCCAGCTGGAGGAGTCATCCATGCCGGCGGAAGTGAAGGCACCCTCAACACCAAGCTCGTCCTTGCGGGCCTGGATGTCGTCGGCACACGCCTTCAGCTTGTCGAAGGAGTTGATGTCCTCGGCCTTGTAGCCAGCCTTCTCGAGCAGCTGCTTGTTGTAGATAATGCCGTAGCTCTCCTGGACCCAGTCGATACCCAGATCCTTGCCGTCGGACTGCAGAGCCAGGGAGTCGTCAATGAGCTCACCGCGGAGCTTGGTATCGGACAGGTCGGCGCAGTAATCCTTCCAGTTCTTAAGACCGGTGGGGCCGTTGACCTGGAACAGGGTCGGAGCGGAGCTCTTGGACATCTCGGACTTGAGCTTCTCCTCGTAGGTGTTGGAGGCGGCGGTCACGATCTTGACCTCGACGCCCTTCTCCTTCTTATAGGCCTTGGCGATCTCCTTCCACTCCTTATCGACCTCGGGCTTGAATTGGAGGAAGTAGACCTCGGCAGCGTCACCAGAAGCAGAGGAGCCGGAGCCGGCAGAACCGCCGCAGCCCACGAGACCCAGACCAAGAACCGCAGCCGCGGAACCAGCAAAGCCCAGGAACTGCCTTCTGCTCATTTCGTTCTTCATTACAATCCACCCTTTCACACCGTGGCGGCACCCTTTGCCGCCGCCTTCGGAGATTGGCTCGGGGACTTTGCCCCTTTTGCTGATTTGTACGATACGCTATTTGGCTAGTTGTTTGAACAAGTATTACTAGAGCGGTAGAAAAACTTCGGTGAACGGTAATTTCAACTTGATACTTGACAAGTTTTGTATAAACAATTATTTGTTATCGAATGCAGAGAAAACGCCCGGTCAAGCCGATACATCGTCGGTTTGACCGGGCGTTTTCGCTTTGAGGGCATGAGTCTCGTCAGGCTGCGAGCTAGCCGACTATCGCTTGGAGTTGACGCGGTAGTGGAAGATCTCGGGATGCGTGCGGGCATGCGTGACCTCGAACAAGATGCCATCCGAGGTGTACGATTGGCTCTCCATGACGGCGACGCAGTTGTACTTACCAAGGTCCAAGTAGCTGCAGTCCTCATCGTTGGCGAGCTCGACACTCACCGTACGACGGCTCGCCATCACTTTGACGCCGCGCTTGTGCTCCAGATAGCCGTAAATAGAATCTGCCGCGATCTCGGGAGTCAGGCCCTTGGCGATCGACGCCAAAAAATAGCCATGGTCCACTTGGCGCGCGTTGCCGTTGAGGCTTCGGACACGCACTACGCGAATCAACTCCTCGCCCACCTTAAAGCCCAGGTGACGAGAGAGTTGCTCGGTGCAAACCAGATGTTCGAAAGACTTAACGTCCGTCGATGCAACGGCATTGTTGCGCTTTGCAAACTCGCCAAACGACTCAACCTCTTCGAGTGCGCCCAACATGTCGGTTTCGCCCTTAAGCCAAATAACGCGCACGCCCTTGCCGTGTATGGGCTGCACAAACATCCCGTCGGCCAGCATGCTCAAAGCGCGGCGGACGGTATTGCGCGTGCAGCCAAATTCCGCGGTCAGCTCGGCTTCGGTTGGCAGCATCTCCTGAAACGCATAGGTCCCATTAATGATGCGCGAGCGTATTTCTCGGTAGATTCCTTCGTATATCGCTTTTGGCATTGTTTCACCTCTACATTATTCATTTCCGGCTAGGCACGATAGCATTTCTTAAAGTTGTTTAAACCGAATATCGGTAAAGCGACAGGATTTAACCGTTGACGGTTTCTGTCATGCCCAAATCGGTTTCGCTCAAAACTGCCGGTACGACAATCGTCTGGTCCTCTACAATGAATCCATTGTTTAAACGTTTCCCCACGCGCAACGCGCCTCGATATTCGGAAGGCAGAACATGCTGCAAAAAATCCAACGCTTTGGCGGGGCAATGTTCGCGCCCGCCATGCTGTTTTCTATATCAGGCCTCATGGTCGGCGTCTCCGCTCTCGCAACGACTGCGGACATCGTCGGCGATCTCGCCGTATACGGAACCCCTTGGTACGTTTTTTGGACCATCATCCAGCGCGGCTCGTGGACGGTCTTTAAACGCCTCCCGCTCCTTTTTGCCGTAGCGCTGCCCATCGGTCTTGCCCAAAAACAACCGGCTCGTTGCTGTCTCGAGGCTCTCGTCGCCTATTTTGCCTACTGCTTCTTTTTGAGCGAGATCATTAAGCTGAGCGGAGACAACCTTGGACTTGAGTACCCGTCATCTTTGACCTCCGCCAGCGGTATCACCGTCATCGACGGCATCAAGACGCTCGACACCGGCATTATCGGCCCGCTGGCGGTATCGGCAACCGTCGTTGCCATCCATGACCGCTTCTACGATGCCAAGGTTCCCGATTGGCTCGGCACCTTCTCGGGCTCCTCGCTGGTCTACCTCATCAGCTTTTTTGCCGTGTTTGCCCTTGCCGCTATCTCGGCCGCCATCGTGCCCTACGTATACGATGTAACCGATACGCTGCGTCACGCGCTTGCAGGCGTCGGTCCCTTTGGCGTGGGCATCTTTGTCTTTTTAGAACGAGCACTCGAGCCCTTTGGCCTGCACCACCTGCTCTACATGCCGATCTACTACGACAACCTGGTCATTAACGACGGCATCTACGCCACGTGGAGCAGTTTGCTCCCCATCCTCTCCCATAGCACGCGCCCCCTTAATGAGCTTGCGCCGTGGGCCGGTTTTACCGCCACCGGCTGGGTCAAGCTCTTTAGCCTTCCTGCCATCGCAGCTGCGTTCTACTCCACCGCAAAACCCGAGCGCCGCGCCGGCCTCAGGGTCATCCTTGTTCCCGCCATCATCGCCTCGGTGGTTTGCGGCGTTACCGAGCCACTCGAGTTTCTCTTTATGTTCACCCACCCCGGGCTCTTTTTGCTCTACGCCGTCTTATCGTCTTGCCTTGCCACAACCATGAATCTCTTTGGCATCGTCGGCATCTTCTCGGGCGGCCTGATGGAGATGGCAGCCTTCAACTTTATTCCGCTCATGCGCACGCATGCCGGTGCCTATCTTTTGGCGCTCGGTATCGGCCTTGCCTTTAGCCTCATCTTTTTTGTTAGTTTTCGAGCACTCATCTTGGTCTATGACCTTAAGACACCGGGCCGCGAGGATCATGTTGCCAATCGCGCGGCAATCGATTGTTTAACGGGAAGCGACTTTGCCAAAGAGCAATCTCCCAATGACGAGGTCGATAGTCGATCCGATCAAGATCACGTCCTCGCTGAGCGGGTAATTCAGCTTTTAGGTGGCGTTGGCAATATCGTGGGCGCAACCAACTGCGCCACGCGCCTGCGCGTCGAGGTCGCAGACCCTTCCATCGTTGCAGATAACGCGTCGTTTGTCGCGGTGGGCGCCAAGGGCCTCATCATTACGGGCAAGACCGCCCAGGTGGTCATCGGCATCTCCGTTCCCCGCGTTAAAGAGCATTTTGACCAGATCATGGGCCTCGAGCCGGAATTTGTGCCCACCACCTCGGCCTCCCCTGCCGCCAGCGCAGCCCATAAGCGCGGCGATATTTGCTTCTTCGATATCGACGGAACGCTCGCCTGGCAAGACCCCAGGCTCGCCCAAGACCTTCCCGAAGACGAGCGGGACCTCTCCCCCTATCCCAACGAGGCGGTTTCGCAGGCAATCCGCGAGTTTGTCGCCAACGGCAACATGGCCTTCATCTGCACAGGGCGCACCCTCAGCTGCATCCACCCCAAACTTCTTGAGCTGCCCTGGACCGGCATCGTCTGTCTTGCGGGCGGTTACGCCGAGATCGACGGACACGCAATTCGCGATCTGTCGATGACACCCAGCATGCTGCAGCATCTTGCCCCCTATCTTGAGCAATCGGGCGAGGTCATCCGCTTTGAGGGCCTCAACGGCGTCGTGCGCATGAGTGCCGATGCCCCCGATGCCCCCGGATACGCGCGCACCCTGGGCGACGCAGTCACGCAGCTGCAACATTACAGTGTCTACAAGATCTTGATGTCTACATCGCTCGCCAACCACATCGCTCAAGATAAGGCACTTGAGCCGCTGCTGTGCTTTAACGAGCTCGAACTCGAGGTAACCGAAATCTCGCCCCGCGAATGCACGAAGCGCGGGGGCATCCAGTCTGTACTCGATGCCCTCGATCCCCACCACGGAACCGTATACGGCATTGGCGACGCCAGCAATGACATCTCGCTGATGAACGCCGTCGATGTCGGTATCGCCATGGGCAACGCACCAGACTATCTCAAGGATAAGGCCGATTACGTGACCGACACCGTCGATCACGACGGTGTCGTTGCGGCGCTCGAGCATTTTAGGCTGATTTAGGCGCGCTCCATCAAACGCACGCCCGTTGTCCTAAATCGCCAAAACTGCCGCGCCAAACGCCCTGATGTGGCAATATGTTGTCTGCATATTGCATCAATGCAACCTCAGAAAGAATGCGAGAACCCGTGTCCAGTCCGTTTACCAGCTTTTTAGCCCAACACTTTGACCAGATTAACGACTATCTGGCCACGTTCTTTGACGGACAGGCGACCTCTGCCGATATCGAGCGCTACCTGTACGCGCCGCTCTCGGCTTTTACGGCCAACGCCGGCAAGCGCCACCGCCCGCTTATCTGCATGCTCGCCGCAACCGCAGTGGGCGGCAGCTTTGAGAGCGCCCGCAGCGCCGCGGCAGCTATCGAGCATTTCCAGTCGGGCGCGCTGATCCACGACGACATCGCCGACAACGGACAGCTTCGTCGAGGCAAGCCCTGTATGCACCTTACCGAGGGCACGGGCCTTGCCATCAATTGTGGCGACCTGGCGCTCACCATGGTCACCAAGACGGTTCTCGACGACCCTACGCTGGAGTCCGACGTGAAGCTGCGCGTGCTCCACGAGCTTACCGAGATGATCGTCCGCACCATTGAGGGTCAAGCACTCGACCTGGGTTGGGTCCGTGACGGGCGCTTTGATATCTCGGTTGATGACTACCTGGACATGGCGACGCACAAGACCGCGTTTTACAGCGGAGCCACGCCGCTTGCCGCCGGAGCCATTATCGGCGGCGGCAGCGATGAGCAAATCGAAGCGCTGCGCGCCTTTGGCCTACACACAGGCCTTGCCTTTCAGATTCAGGACGACCTGCTCAACCTTGTCGGCACTAAGGAAGCCGCCAACAAGGACTTCCGCACCGACATCACCGAGGGCAAGCGCACGCTTGTCGCCGTACACGCCCTCTCTGATAAGCGCCACCACGACGAGGTCGAGGCGATTCTTTCCTCGGGCACCGATGATCCCGCGCAGCTCGCACGCGCCGTGGAGATCTTCCAGGAGACCGGCTCTATCGATTACGCCCACACTTACGCGCTCGACCTGACCGCTAAGGCCAAAGCGGCCATCGAGAACGTTGAGCTTGATCCGCACGCACGCGAGCTGTTCCTCTCCATGGCAGATTTCTTTGTGGAGCGCCTTAACTAACGGGGGTTATAAAACCTGTCAGCAGCGTATTTAGGCACAACTTGCTACACTGTTGAGTGCATGTTTATGCATCCCTTTGCGTTGTCTATCCGACAGACGCTCAAATAGTACGAATGGTACGCCGAAAGGGGTTCGTTCATGGAACCTATTACAACGGGCATGCAAGGAGCAGCCGTCGAGGACGTGCAGTCTCGTCTCCTGCAGCTCGGCTACACGATTGATGCCGCCGAAGTCACCGACAAGTACTTTGGAGCCACCACTGAGCAGGCCGTCAGCACCTTCAGGCTCGACAGCGGCCTTGCTGCCGGTCATGCCGTCGATATCCCCTGTTGGAGCGCCCTTGTAGACGCTTCGTATAAGCTGGGCGACCGCACCCTCTATCTGCGCATGCCCAATTTCCATGGCGCCGATGTGCAGGCCCTGCAGCGCGCTCTCAACGTTTTGGGCTTTGCCTGTGGCGAAGACGACGGCTACTTTGGCCCGCATACCGAGGCCGCCCTGCAGCAGTTCCAGGAAAATGTCGGCCTGTTTGCCGACGGCATGGCCTTCCAGGACACCTACGCCTACATCAACCGCCTGCACCATGTGTGGGAGGGCAAGCCCTCGGTCACCGAAGCCGAGTCCCGCATCGGTTTTGCTCGCGCCGCCAACGTGCTCGAGCGCTTCCAGATTGCCGTTATCGGCGAGGACCCCATCGCGCGCAGTGTTGCGTCGCGCATGTGGAATATCGCCACGGCAACGACCGACAACAGCGGCATGATGCTCTGCGACTCCGAGGTCCCAACCGACGTTGACCTGGTGCTCGAAATCGCAAGCGACGAGCTGCCCGCCGACGCCGCACCGCGCGCCACGATTGCCCTCGCCGAGTGCCACAACCTGGCCCAGCGCATCCGCACTGCCAATGTCGCCGCGCAGCAGAAGCCGGCTCGCATTCGCATTGAGCTCACGGGCATGACGCGCTACAACGGCACTTTCACGGCCAGCGACGCGCAGACACTCGCCGTACGCCTGCTCGATGGTGTTTGCGATGCCCTCGCAGATTAGGTAAACTAAACGAGTTGCTTTTGGGCAACACCACACATTGGGACGTAGTTCAACGGTAGAACTCCGGTTTTTGGTGCCGGCTGTTGGGGGTTCGAATCCCTCCGTCCCAGCCAAAGAAACAAGCCTCTCGAACGCATAGCCGATCGGGAGGCTTTTCTTGTGAGCAAGCGGAGGGATTCGAACCCGCAAGGAATCTACCTATATAAGACAGACGCCCCAGACCCATAACGACCAAGAGCGCCTTGCATCTAGAATTATCAGCCCTGTTCCGAAAAGCGAGCCGCATGCAACAACCAAGTAACCACAGGCCCCGGGAGAGCGGGGACACCGGCTTAGGTTTATCGCGAGTTCCGCACGAACAGGAGGCCACTTAACCTCGATGTTTTGGACGTGACAGCGAGAGGGGCCCTGGTATGGCAAGGTGACGTGAAACAAGGTGGCGCTGACCTTCTGGTCGCGCCGCCGAAGTTGAACGTCAGATTGCCGTGCCAGGGCCCCTCGCAGCGTCAAGAAGTCCGCCGTTCGGTAGAACGGCGGAATTTTAGTTGTTGAGCATGCGGTCGAAGCTTCCCGAGTCGCCATCCCGATAGTCTGCGGTCATCAGAATCTCCTGCGGAATGCGCCCGCCCTCGCGCAGCACGTTGCGGAACTGCACGCGCGTAACCATGGGCAGATCCTTGATCGTCGCCGCCAGGTTCTGCGGCACGCCCTGGTTGGCAGCCGCGGGCTCGCACTCGCCGCCGGCCTTCACGCGACGCTTATGCTCGGCGAGCATGGCACGGTACATGCCGGCATGCAGGCGAATCTCAACCACATTGGCATTGCGAGCCTGCTCGACAATGCGCGCGCCCTCGCGATCGATGTCGCCTACGTAGTAGACGTAGTTAAAGCGATAGCCAATCTCAGCCAGATAATCGTCCAGGGCATGCGAGACGCTCGCCTTGCATCCGCCGCCAAAAATCACGCCGCCCACCTTGATGCCAAAGAGCTTGGCGTGCTTGCGGCCACGCAGCAGCTTGACGATCTCGTCGTAGGTGTCCAGGTTCTCGACCATAATGAACGGCTTGTCGGCGCCCAGCGTAAAGAAGCCCGTAAAGTGCACGGGGCGATTGGGGGCGACCTTGATCGCCTGCATGCTGATGCCCTTTTCGGTCATACGCCTGATCAAGCGCTCACCGTGCTTGCCGTCAAAAGCCTTCTCGTCGTTAAAGATCTGGTAGGCACGCTGGCGGCGCGAGGCAACCGGCGTATCGGCACCTCGGTTCTGCTCGATCCAAGCCTGGATGATTGCGATTTCCTCGGCAATCTTGCGGTTGGACATCTCGTTGTGCTGAGTGCGCTGCGGAGCCTTTTTGCCGTCCTTGCCCTCGACCTTTACGATCTGTGTCTGCTGCTCCTTGATCTTAGAGAGCGCCGTAGGCGTAGGGACAACCTTGAGCAGCTGCCTGCCTAAAACGCGGGCAAGGGCAAACGCCGAGACCTCGCCGTGGACGGACGACTTGGGCTGCTGGGCAGCAGTATCTGCTGCGGCAGACTCCGGCTTCTTCTGAGACTTGCGCTTAGAATCGCCCTGGGAATTGCGCTCGTGCTTCGGCATAGACGCCTGCTTCTGCGGACGAACGGACTTGCTCTCCTTCGCCGGCTGGCGCTTAGGCTGCCCCGAAGAAACCTCGGCCTTCGCATCCTCGTTCTGCGGCGTGGTCTTCTCGGCCGCAGTCTCGGCATGGGGACTGCGGCCCCCACGATGGCGACGGCGGCGAGGCTTGCTCGACGCGCCCTGCTCCGCCTGCTCATCAGTAGGCTGCTGGCCCTTGGCCTCGGCATCAACCTCAAGCTGCGGCTCAACAGGCTTTTGCTCGCGAGCCACCGGCTCAACGGCCTTCTCGTCCTTCTCGCCCTGAGTGGTCGAAGCCGGCTCGCTCTTCTCCTGACGCCTTACGGGATACGCGCGCCCCGCAAAACCACGTCCGGGACGGCATGAACCCGGAGCCTTCTTGGCAGACTCCTCAACATCGTCTGCAACCTCAGAAGACTCTTCAACCTCACGCGCGGCATCCTGCTGTGCAGCCTTAAAGTGAGCACCGCGACGGCGCTTGGGCTCTTGGGCCTCCACGGGCTTTTGCTCCTTCGTGGGCTTCTGCGACTCGGCAGCAACCTCGGTCTCAACAGCCTCGGCATCCGTCTCACCCTTTTGAGCAACGGCGCGACGGAAGCGCTCCTGCTGGGCGCGGCGCTGCGCATCGCGCTTGCCACCCCCGCCAAAACCGCCGCGTCCTGCCTTGGCCGTAAAGGCACGCACGACGTTCTCATCGAGCAACTCATCGGTATCGACATGCTCACGCGGAGCAGTTTCTTCCACAGCAGGCACGTCAGCGGAATCCTCGACGACAAAATCCTCGACGGACTCGGCAGGCTGCTCCTGGGCATCGCGGATCTCGGCATTGATGGTATAGAACGCCGGGCGCCCGTTAATGCCGCTACCCTCGATCTTGGTCACGATATTTGCCGCGATAAGTTCATCGCGCATCGCCTTGGTGTCACATTCCTTATCGACGGAGCGGAAAATTTGCGCCAGCGCACTCGACTTAATCTTGAGCGCCTTGCGGCAGAGCAGGTCGTAGGCAACCAGCTTGGCACGCTCGGCAGAAAGCGACGTCTGGCTGCTCAGACGTTCAGCCAGGGCATCGACATTATTTTGGTTATCGGAATATACCGTCTTGGCCACGG
>CATYJA010000015.1:0-25662 GCA_958407545.1 uncultured Collinsella sp.
CGGTCTCTTTGGTTCTGCCATCGCCATGCGCCGCTACCTGCGCGTGTAGGCATGCCTGGAATTCATCCCTTCCAACGGGTCGTCTCTTATGGGGCGGCCCGTTTTTTGATCCCTAGGGGACGGGGGAAACGGATCATCGTGGCGCTGGTCTATCTATGTGATCCGTTTTCCTCCGTCCCCTAGGGATGATTTGGGTAGACTCTTGGGATGTAAGCGGCAATCGATAGTTAGGAGGCGCCATGGGGCGCAATAACAAGCATAAGCGTGGAGCTCGCAATAAGCGCCGGCCGGTGCGCAGCGAACGCCGTCCGAGCCTGACCGGGCGCGTGCAGCTCCATGAGCATAGCGCCTACGTTGTAACCGAAAACGGCGACTACAAGGTCATGGGCCGCGGTAAGCGCGAGATCATGGATGGCGATACCGTTGCCGTGAGCATTAAGAACAGCCCGCACGGTGAGCGGCGCGCCGTGATCGAAAGCGTGGTTGAGCGTGCAGCCATAAGCGTGGTGGGCACGTACCAGACCGCCGGTCCGCTCGGTGTGATCGAGCCGCTCGATTCGCGTCTGAAGGCCGACTTCTTCATTCTGCCCGAGGATACCTCGGCGGATCGTCTGGGCGTCCACCCGGGTGATGCTGTTGTCGCGCGCATTTTGACCTACCCGACGCGCCTGGAATCGGGTACCGTGACGATCGAACGCCGCATTGGCGGAGATGACGCGCCCGATTTGGGCGTTCAATATGTGATGGCGCGTTACGGCTTTACCGATAGCTATCCCGAGGCCGCGCTGGCCGAGGCCGAGGGGCTTTCGCTCGATGTGTCCGCGGCGCTTAAGGACCCGCTCCGCCGCGATCTGCGCGACCGCTTTGTCATCACGATCGACCCGGTCGACGCGCGCGACTTTGACGATGCCATTTCGTTGGAGCGCACGCCCGAGGGTGGCTACAAGCTGGGTGTGCATATCGCCGACGTTTCACACTATGTGGCTTGGGACGGACATATCGATCTTGAGGCTCGCCATCGTACGACATCGGTGTATCTGGCCGATCGCGTGCTTCCCATGCTGCCCGAACGCCTGTCCAATGACCTGTGCTCGCTTCGTCCCGACGAGGACCGCCTTGCGTTTACCGTCGATATCGAGCTCGATGCGCAGGGTCGCGTGCGGCATTACGATCCGTACCCCAGCGTGATTCGCTCGCGTGTGCGTATGGACTATGACGGTGCCGAGGCGCTGCTGGTGCGTGCCGGCGCGGTTGAGTATTCGGTGTTGGAGGGTGCGGCCGAGGATGTTGCGGCTGCCGAGACCTCGCGCGAGGAAGCGCTTGAGCGCGGTCTTGCGTGCGAGGAGGCCGCCCGCGGCTACAACGTCGACCTCGGCGATTTCCTTGTCGCCGCCAACGAACTCGCCGAACTTCGCCGTCGTATTCGTCGCGCCCGCGGCTCAGTCGATTTTGACACGGCCGAGATTCGCGCTCTATTGGATGAGGACGGAGTGCCCGTGCAGATTGTGGCGCGTGAGCGTTCGTGTGCCACGTCGCTTATCGAGGAGGCCATGCTGCTCGCCAACGAGTGCGTTGCAGAGTGGCTGGCAGACCGTGATATCGAGGCCTGCTATCGCGTGCATGAGGATCCGAGCCCCGATAGCCTGCACGGTGCCGCCGTTGCGCTGGCGCAGCTAGGCATCATCGACGATCGTCGTGCTGCCGGTATTGCCCTGGGGAGCCCCGATGAGCTGCAGGCTGCAGTTGATGCTGCCGCCGGTACGGCCAACGCACCGCTCGTTAACACGCTGCTTCTGCGCAGCATGCAGCGCGCGCTGTACAAGCCGCGCAACGAGGGCCACTTTGCGCTCGCCGCGCCGTGCTACTGTCACTTTACGAGTCCTATCCGTCGCTACCCCGATCTGGTGGTGCACCGCGTGCTCAAACTGCAGTTGGCCTATGAGCAGCTCGGCGGCAAGGACGCCTTGGTCCGTACGCCGCGGCTGATCGGCAAGGGGCGCGAGTCGCTGCCGCGCATTCTGCCGCAGATCTGCCGCGCATGTAGCGATGCCGAGCGCGCGGCAGATGCCGCCAGCCATGCGACGCAAAAGATCAAGATTGCCCAGTACTATGAGGACCGTCTGGGTGAGCGCTATGCCGGAACCGTCTCGTGGGTTAGCAGCATGGGCCTCTTTGTGCGCTTGGACCTAACGCAGGTCGAGGGCCTGGTTTCAATTAAGAGCCTGGGCAACGAGTGGTTCGAGTTCGACGAGGACGCGCTTACGCTGACGGGCGCCGACACGGGGACTCGCTATGAACTGGGCCAGCGCGTGATTATCGAGGTCTCGCGCGTCAATACCACGCGTGGACACTTGGACTTTAAGCTTATCCATTAGCTAAATCCCGACTCGTGGCGAGAGAGCGGAGGGCGGTCTTTCGGGGCCGCCCTCCGCATTTGAATCGTGGCTACCTTGCCGTCTGCTCGGCCGCCCGCTTACCTGCTATTTGAGAGGTAAAACCTACCAAAATAAACCTGTCCCTTTTGGCAGGTTTACAAGAAAGCGGGGATGAGATGGCGACGGTGTACGGGTATGCGCGGGTGAGTTCGCGCGATCAGAATCTGAATCGGCAGCTGGATGCGCTGGGCGCCTATGGCGTGGGCTCAGCGAATATTTATGCCGACCATGCGAGCGGCAAGGACTTCGATCGACCGCATTATCGCGAGCTGTTGCACGTCCTGGGAGACGGGGACGTGCTGGTGGTGCTTTCTATCGACCGACTTGGTCGTAATTACTCCGAGATTCTTGAGGAATGGCGACGCATTACCAAGGAGCTCGGGGTTGCCATTGTGGTGTTGGACATGCCATTGCTTGACACGCGCGCTAGGGCCAGCGGCGCGCCGGATGTGACCAACACCCTGATTGCCGATATTGTGCTGCAACTGCTGAGCTACGTGGCGCAGGTGGAGCGCGAGAATATCCATCGGCGCCAGGCGGAGGGAATTGCAGCGGCGCGGGCGCGAGGGGTTCGTTTCGGTCGACCTCGCAAGCCGTGCCCTCCTCAGTTTGAGCTGGTGCGCGATAGCTATGAGGCAGGCGATATTACCCGCAGCCAGGCAGCAAAGTGCCTGGGCGTGTGCGTGGGGACGTTCGATCGCTGGATGCGCGAGGCGGGGTAGGGGTTTGCGTCGCTTTGTCGCTTCCTGTTGCGATTCAAATTTTGATACGGTGACGATGCCATTTGGGGCTACACTCGCTGATATTCAAAAAAGGAGGTTGGCCCTTGGCGCGCGTAAAACAAATAATCGGATGGACCGCGATCGTTCTGTTCGCTGCAACGCTGGCGGGCATCTGGGTGCTGACGGAGCAAAATGCGGTGGAGACGTCGTTGCTGAGCGAGTCCACCGCGCGTGTGGTGGAGGGCCAGGCTACGGGCGTTCAGGCTGCTGATGCCACGGGTGAAGCCCAGACGGAGAACGGAATGACCGGGGGCGCCGATTCGGCTGCCTCGAATGTCCGGTCTGGCCGACTTGCTTCCATTCGCATGTGGGTGGGCACAAACGTCCGTCGCGTTGCCCATACCGTAGAGTTTTTCTTCGTCGGATTATTCGCCTCCGTGGTCGTGGTTTGCCTTTCCAGGCATCCGTGGAGCGTATGCTCCCGTTGCGTGCCCGTATTGCTCTTTTGCGCCGCCTGCTCCGTTGGCGATCAGGTGCATAAGATCTTTGTTCCCGGCAGGCATTTCGACGTTATCGATTTAGGATTCGATGCTGCGGGCTATGTCACCGCCATGCTGTTGGTATTGCTGGCAGCGGCGTTGGTGCGCCATGCGACTCGGCCGATCGGCGCCCATGCGAGGCGCTAGCCGGTAACAAACCCGTTTCCGATAATGCGACCTCGTTGAATTATTTTGTGTCGCGCGTATTTCCGAGCGGTCGGATTTGAGGGGCGAGCGGTAGAACGCTCGCCCTTTGTGCGCCACGATGCGGCACAATGTACCGCAAAAGCTGTTTGTATCCGGTACGAATCGTTCGTTGGTCTTTAATTCTTCTCAACGGAGGTGTTTGAGATGGCAAACGGATTGCTTTTGCGGCTTCGCGAGCGTGAGCTCAGCGCGAGCCCGCCGGAACGCAATGTCATCGCATATGTAAGCGCTCATCCGCACGAGGTGGTCGGGCTGTCCGTCCGCGGTCTTGCCGATGTCACGTTCTCCTCGCCCTCGAGCATTTTGCGCTTTTGCAAGCGTTTGGGTTTTGCGGGCTACAAGGAGTTCCAGCGCGAACTGATTGCCGAGCTGGCGCTCTTAGGTGACAAGAAAGACGTAGCCCTCGAGGACATCTCCATGGATGACAGCGTCGAACGTATCGTGGGGAAGGTGATGAAAAGCAACGTGCGCACGATCGAGGCGACGGCGCGAACGCTCGATTACACCGTCTTGGAGCGATGCGCGGCCCGTCTTAAGCGGGCACGCGCGGTCAATCTTTTCGGTATTGGTGCCTCTCGTTTGGTCGCGCACGACCTGGCGCAAAAGCTCATGCGTGTCGACAAAGAGTGCCATCTGTACGACGACTGGCATGATCAGCTCTTATGTGCCAAGAACATGCATGAGGGCGATATGGCAATCGCCTTTAGCTACTCGGGCTTGACGCAAGAGGTGCTGGACTGCACCGCCGAGGCTCAACGTCACAACTGTCCCGTTGTGGCCGTTACCAAAGTAGATGGATCATCCAAGCTTGCCACCATGGCCGATGCCGTGCTCGGCGTTGCTGCGAGTGAACCCTTGGTCCGCAGCGGTGCCATGGCTTCGCGTATGGCCCAGCTTATGGTTGTCGATGCCCTGTACGCTGCTTACGTTGCCAGCGACTACGAACGGGCGACGCATGTCATTAAGCAAAACTACATCGAGAAACAGGAAAGATGAGGTGAATGAAATGCTCGATTTAACAAAATTCACGACCGAACAGCGTAATCAAAGGTCAATGGACCTCGATACGATGACATCGCTGCAAATCGTCACGACGATGAACGATGAGGATCTTCGTGCCGTCCAGTCGGTCACGAAAGTGTTGCCCCAGGTTGCCACAGCAATCGACTGGGCTGCTGAGGCACTCGAGCACGGCGGGCGCGTCTTTTACATGGGCGCAGGCACCAGCGGTCGTCTGGGCGTACTCGACGCTTCGGAGTGTCCGCCCACGTTTGGCGTGTCACCCGATCTGATTGTCGGGCTCATTGCCGGAGGCGAGACGGCGTTTATCAAGGCTGTCGAAGGTGCCGAAGACAGCGATGAGCTTGGCGCGAACGACCTGCGAGAGCGTGGACTCTCGGACAAGGATCTTGTCGTTGGCCTGGCGGCAAGCGGCCGTACTCCTTATGTGGTGGGCGGCCTTGCGTACGCCAAGGCAACTGGGTGCAAGACCATTGCAATTGCCTGCAACCAAGGGTCGAAGATCGGGGAGAGCGCAGATCTTGCCATTGAGCCCGTGCCCGGTCCCGAGGTGCTGACCGGCTCAACGAGGCTCAAGGCGGGAACGGTTCAAAAGCTCATTCTCAACATGATTTCGACCGGTGCCATGGTCAAGATCGGCAAGGTATACCAAAACCTGATGGTCGATGTGCAGCAGACGAACGAGAAGTTGGTGGTGCGCGGCCAGAACATCGTGATGGAGGCGACCGGCTGCACGCGCGAGCGCGCCGTTCAGGCGCTTGCAGATGCCGGCGGCCACGTAAAAACCGCTATTGTCTCGGTACTGTTGGACTGCGATGCCGAGCAGGCTACGGTAGCTCTTGAGCGGGCGCGAGGCCATGTCCGTGCTGCGGTGAGTGGCCATGAGAAGAGCAATGCCGACGCCCAATAGGTGCGCGGCGTGAGCTGATATGACATCCAGACGAGATACCCAATACAAGGAGGAGTTATGACGAACAAAGAGCTGGCTCAAAAGCTGCTGGACCTTTTGGGCGGTAAAGACAACGTGCTGGCAAACGCGGCGTGCATGACGCGCCTGCGCGTGACCGTCAAAGACGCGGGCAACGTCGACACGGAGGGCATTAAGGCACTCGACGGCGTGATGGGCCTGGTCGAGGACGACACGATGCAGATCGTGCTGGGTCCGGGCAAGGTGAATAAGGTGCTCGAGGAGTTCTCCAAGCTCACTGGCCTTGCGAAAGGCGTTGCCGATGAGAGCGTGGTTGACGCTGCGGCCACAAACAAGGCCGCGCAGAAGGCCAAGTACGAGTCTAAGCCGGTTCAGGCCTTCCTCAAGAAGATTTCCAATGTCTTCGTCGCCCTGCTTCCCGGCATCATTGCGGCTGGCCTTATCAACGGTATCTGCAACGTCATTAACGTTTCGACGGCAGGCGCGCTTGCAGGCGAGTGGTGGTACCAGGGCATTCGTTCCATGGGCTGGGCCCTGTTTGCCTATCTGCCCATCTTGGTGGGCTATAACGCGGCACGTGAGTTTGGTGGCTCCGCTGCGCTGGGCGGCATCGCCGGCATGATGTGTATCGCCAACAGCGCCATGCCCCTGCTTGCGCCTGGCGCGGCTGATCCTGCCGCTGCCATTCTGCTGCCGCTCACCAGTGCGCAGTACAACCCTGCAGCGGGCGGCATGATCGCGGCTCTCATCGCTGGCGCATTTTTTGCCTGGATGGAGCGTCAGATTCGCAAGGTTATGCCCAACGCACTCGACACGTTCTTGTCCCCGCTGCTGGTGCTCATCATCGGCGCCTTTGCTCTGATGCTCGTCATCCAGCCGGTTGGCGCATGGCTGACGACTGCCATCTTTAGCGTTTTGACCTTTATCTTCGAGAAGCTGGGCGTCCTGGGCGGCTATATCCTGTCGGCAGGCTTCTTGCCGCTGGTGTCCGTCGGCCTGCATCAGGCGCTCACGCCGATCCACGCCATGCTCAACGATCCCGACGGCGCTACCAAGGGTATCAATTACCTACTTCCCATCCTTATGATGGCTGGCGGCGGCCAGGTCGGTGCCGGTTTGGCGCTGTACTTTAAGACCAAGAACGCCAAGCTCAAGAAGTACGTCGCAGAGTCCATCCCCGTTGGAATCCTGGGTGTGGGCGAGCCTCTGATGTATGCTGTTACGCTGCCGCTCGTTCGTCCGTTTGTGACGGCCTGCCTGGGTGCCGGATTTGGCGGCGCGCTCGCGGCGCTGCTTCACATCGGCACGGTTTCTCAGGGCGTTTCCGGTCTGTTTGGCCTGCTGATCGTCGTTCCTGGCCAGCAGCTCGGCTACGTTGCCGCTATGCTGCTTGCCTATGCCGCCGGCTTTGTCCTGACGTGGTTCTTCGGTGTCGACGAGCAGAAGATCAACGAGTTCTTTGGCGAGTAGTTTGATATCGCGATCCGTGTTGCTCGGGGCTCGCGGAGCGCGGCAGATTTCTTGATGATATGGTTGTGCCGGCGGGGCTAACTGCTCCGCCGGCCTTTTTTAAAGGAGCGTTGAAGCGTGAAAACGGGTATTTCGATTTATCTTTCCAGCCCTCTGCAGGATATTGAGCGGACGATTGAGCGTGGTGCCGCGGCGGGTGCGCACTATGCGTTTACCTCACTGCATATTCCCGAGGATGGGGGAGCGGCGTATGCCGATAAGGTCCGTCATGTGCTGTCGCTGCTTTCCCCCCGCGGCATTGCGCTCATTGCCGATGTGGGGCCTCGCACGTGCGATTTGCTCGGGCTTGAGCGCATTGAGGACCTGCGCGATCTGGGGTTGGAATACCTTCGTTTGGACTATGGCTTTAGCGCCCAGCGGGTCGCGGAGCTGTCCGGTGTATTTCGCATTGTGGTTAATGCATCGACAGTGAGTTCTGATGAAATCGCATCGTGGCGTGAGGCCGGTGCCGATGTGACTCGTTTTGCCGCCTGCCACAATTTTTACCCCAAGCCTTATACCGGTTTAGCTCTGGAGGACATTGCTCGGGTGAATCTTCGTCTTGCGGCGCTTGGATTCGAAATCATGGCTTTTGTGCCGGGTGATGCTAACGTTCGCGGGCCGGTATTCGAGGGACTGCCGACGGTCGAGGCGCAACGCGGTCGCGCGTCAAAGGTTGCTCTCAATATGCTTGAGCTTGCACATGGCGCCGATTGCGACATTGTGTTGGTCGGCGACCCCGATCTTTCCGATGCGGGCTGGGCACAGTTTGCTCAAGTTTCCGCCGGATACGTGGACCTGCAATGCGAGCTTGAGCCCGGTTATGCCTATGCGCGCGGGCAGATTCATCACGACCGGCCCGACTCGAGCGTCTTCATCTTTAGGTCTCAGGAGTCACGTACAACGCTTAAGCCGGATTCCGTGCCGACGGATGCCGGAGCCGGCCTGCCGCGAAAGGCGGGGTCGATCGCTGTGAGCAATAGCGGATATGGGCGCTACGAAGGCGAGCTTGAGATTGCGCGGGTTGATCTTCCCGGTGACGAGCGCATGAACGTTGCGGGCCATATCACGCCCGAGGCAATGGAGCTGCTGCCGTTCATCAAACGCGGATTCGGGGTACGGTACGTTTAGCGTGTGACCCGTGGGCTACAATTGGCCCATCATACGAAGGCGCCTCGTGTGGCGTGTGCCTGCGTTGGCCGATCTATATTCGGAGGATTCCCATGACCGTACTGTTTGTTGAATATCCCAAGTGCTCGACCTGTAAGAAGGCCAAGGCATGGCTGGACGAACATGGGGTTGAGTATATCGACCGCGATATCGTTTTGGACAATCCCACGGCTGATGAGCTTGCGACCTGGATTGCTCGTTCGGGGCTGCCGGTGCGGCGTTTCTTTAATTCGTCGGGCATGAAATATCGAGAGCTGGGCCTGAAGGCGCGTCTGGATGCGGGCATGACGGATCGGGAGTGCTACGAGCTGCTGGCGACCGACGGCATGCTGGTCAAGCGTCCGCTGCTGGTGGGCGACGACTTTGTGATTCCCGGCTTTAGGGAATCGGCTTGGGCCGAGGCGTTGCTGTAGCGGCTGCGGAAAGTGCGACCCGGAATTCGCTTCCAGAATGGGATGCACTTTCCCAAAGTGGCCGGTTGCGGAAAGCACGTCCCATTCTGAGCTTCGATTGCGGGACACGGTTTCCGGTTGAGGGCTCGACGGGAAAGTAGGGACCAGTTTGAGCTTGAAATCTGGGACGCACTTTCCGCCGGCGGGCCTGCCTCAGTCAGTCCGCCAGCTGTGCCCATTCGTGCGGATCGTAGACTTTTACGTGCTTGTTGGGCTTGCCACTCCAGTACTCCTCGTCCATAAAGGGCAGATATGCCTGAACGCCAGGGCAGATAAAGGGAATCCGCTGCTGTTGCAGTCGCTCGCGCTGACGCTGTTCCAGGTGTGCCTCGGATATGACGGTCGGCATGCCGGACAGCTCGACGAGACTTGCCTGGATTCGCTTAAGGTCGGGTAGTCCCGCGTGCCATGACATCCGCATGATCAAAAAGGATGCACGGCGGTATTTTGCCTGCACCACAGTAATGGCGGGGCGCAGTGTGGGATGGATTTTGTCCCGTTCGGGCCAAAGGTCGGCAGTGATCTCGAGGCCCAGGGTCTCCCATAGGTAATCAAGCTCTTCGTCCATGGCGCCTCGATATCTACGCGATCATTGATACTTCGATTGTGTTGCCTGGTGCTATCGTTTTCGCGGTAGAATCTGCCAACGGTTGACGGCTACCGCTCGCGGCGTTTTGCCCCTCGTGTACAGCGGTCGGCTTCACAGGTCCTTCACGGGTTGGACTAAATAAGGCCAATTTGACTGAATTTCAAAAAAGTCAAAATTGGGGCTTGCGTCACGGCGAGACTTCCCGTATATTTCTTTCTTGCGCAAAGGCACAGCCGAGCGCAGCGATGCAGTCATTGGGATGTCGTCTAATGGCAGGACAGCGGATTCTGGTTCCGTCAATGGGGGTTCGACTCCCTCCATCCCAGCCATTGCATTTGCTACATATGGCCCGTTCGTCTAGCGGTTTAGGACGCCGCCCTCTCAAGGCGGAGATCACCAGTTCGAATCTGGTACGGGCTACCAAAATTGAACGCCCGGGCCTCGTAAGAGACCCGGGTTTTGTGTATTGACCGTATATACGGCGCCTGCCGTGTTTCGCTCAGATCGAGGAGTAGCCATGGATCTGCCCATCAGCTTGCAAGACATCACGTATGCCGAGAACTATCTGGCGCAGGGCGACCTGGCTACGGCGACGCCGCTGCTGGAGCGTCTGGTGGAGCTCGCCGAGGAGTATATCGACGCTGAGTGCAAGACGGAGGAGAAGCGCCAATACTTTAGCTTCGATAGCAAGTTTGAGCGCTTGGCCTATCGCCGCGTGGAGAAGGATCCGCGCGAGCTCGTGCAGGTCGAGGTGCCGTTTGACCGCCTGTACTCTGATATGGCGTTTGCCTACATTCGTCAGCAGGATTATGTGAGCGCTCGTAATGCCCTGATGCAGGCTGTGCGTTGGGACCCCATGAACTGCAACTATCGCTTGGATTTGGCCGAGCTGTTCCGCGCACTCGAGGACAAGCAGGAATGGGCATCGCTCTCGTTCTCGGTGCTGGAGCGTGCAAGCGATGGCAAGTGCGCCGCCCGCGCTTACGCCAATCTAGGTCAGTACTTTTTGGAGCCCGAGACCGAGAACGTTTCGGCTGCCGTGGGCTGCGCGCGTCTGGCGCTGCGCCTGGCGCCCAACGATGCGCATACGACGCGCCTGCTCAACAAGATCCATACCACCTATCCGGATGCCGCTGATGAGAGCGACGACCACGTGATGGGTGAATTGGCCCTGCAAGGCGTGCCGACCTCGCCTTCGGCCGAGATTGCCATCTGCCTGATCATGTGCGCGACCGATGCTGCAAGCGACGGCGACAAGCAGGAGGCGACGCGCCTGACGGTGCGTGCTCGCGACTTGGTGGGCGAGGAGGCCTGCGCGGCGATTATCAAACTGGTGCGCGAGAGCGATGCCGAGCTCAATGCCGAGCGCAAGGCAAAGCGCGAGGCTACGGGCTCAAACGCCGATGGCGCCAAGGAGGCCGGCGATGCCCAGTAAGCGCGAGCGCAAACTCATTTCCAAGAATCGCTCGGCACATCACGAGTACTTTATCGATGAGACGTTTGAGTGCGGTATTGAGCTGAGCGGCACCGAGGTCAAGTCGATTCGCGAGCGCGCCTGTCAGATCACTGACACTTTTGCGCTGATTCGTGGCGGCGAGTGCTGGCTCGTCGGACTGCATATCCACCCTTATAGCCATGGTGGCGTGTGGAATCGCGATCCCGACCGTCGGCGTCGTCTGCTGCTGCACCGCAAGGAGATCGACTTTCTTGACGGTAAACTTCGCAACCGTGGTTATGCGCTGGTTCCGTTGGAGCTCTACTTTAATACGGACGGCCGCGTAAAGCTGCTGCTGGGTCTGGGTCGCGGCAAGAAGCTCTACGACAAGCGCGAGGACATGGCCAAGCGTGATGTCCAACGCGAGATCGACCGCGCCCTTAAGGAACGCAACCGCTAGGCACTCTGCATAAGTTGCGGTGGAATACGGACTGTTTTGCCTGTTTGAGGGGCTATTCAGTCCCTATTTCACCGCAACTGCGGGCGTCTCATCTTTCTTACTGTTCTGACACATATGTCTCAAAGGCGGCGTCCGTTATGGGTGCCGCCTTTTTTGTGGGTACATACATTCATGAGGTTCCAACCCGAGCTAGGGGAGTGATCGTTATGGACAAAACTGCGTTCTTTACCATGCCGAGCGGTCTGTACGTGGTGAGCGCTGCGGCAGACGGGCTGCGCGCCGGCTGCGTCATCAACACTGCGGTGCAGGTGACGTCCATGCCGCCGCGTATTTCGGTTGCCGTGAACAAGGACAATGTCACCTCGGGCGTCATCGCATCGGCCAAAGCGTTCGCGCTGACCGTGATCGATCAGACGGCCGACATGCTCTACATCGGTAACTTTGGGTTCCGCACCAGCAGCGATTATGACAAGTTTGCCAAATACGAGACCCGCGAGACGGCTCTGGGCATGCCCTATGTGCCCGAGCATGCGGCGGCCCTGTTTAGCTGCCGTTTGATCGACACTGTGGATGTGGGCACGCATCTGCTGTTTATTGGCGAGGTCGAGGATGCCGAGCGCCTGAGCGACGAGACGCCGCTGACGTACGACTACTATCACAAGGTGCTAAAGGGCAAGACGCCGCCCAAAGCCTCGTCGTATCAAGGCTAGAAATGTTCTAAAAATACTTGCATTATGTTATTGAGAATATATACTAATAAGTAAGTACACCAACAGTCACGTTCGAGAGGAGAACATCATGGCTGAGGAGAAGAAGACGTATAAGTTTGTGTGCACCGTTTGCGGTTACGAGGTTGAGGTCGACACGCCCGAGCTGCCCGAGGACTACGTGTGCCCGGTCTGCGGCGTCGGCCCCGATGAGTTTGAGCTTGTCGAGGAGTAGCTCGTAGACACACGACTTGCAACAACATATAGCTCTGTCCAAGGGTCCCGGTCGAATTCTCGGCCGGGACCCTTTTGATTTATCTGACGGTTTAAAACGGTCTCACGTTTTACAGATTGAGACGTTATATCTGGACAGTCACGCCATCTCAATTACATTCCCGTTAGCAGCACGATGTCGAGAATCGTCACGATGACGCCGATCCCTACGAGCAGCGCGTTGAGCGGGCGCGAGTTGGCGTATTTGCCCATAACGCGGGGCGAACTGGTGAGTCGTATGAGCACAAAGACCGTAATCGGCAACTGAAGCGACAGCAGCGCCTGACTCCAGATGAGACCCTCAAAAGGATTCGGGACGATCAGGCACGCCGCCACTGCGCCGACGAAACAGACCGCCACTCCAATCGATGAGTGCCGGTCGTGGATGTCGTATTCCTCGTCGAACATGCCCGCGGTGATGGTGCCCGCCGCCATGCCCGCCGTCACACTACTCGATATGCCCGCAAACAGCAGCGCCACCGCAAAGATGGTCGAGCTTGCCGGGCCCAGAATGGGGGAGAGCGTGTCCGCTGCGACGGCGAGGTCGTCTACGAGAATGCCGTGCGCAAAGAAGGCCGTTGCGGCCAGGATGACCATGGCCGAGTTGATCGCCCAGCCCACGCCCATCGAAAAGAGCGTGTCGAAGAGCTCGTAGCGCAGACGTTCCTCGATAACCTGCTCGCCTTGGCCTTCGAAGTGCATGGATTGGATGACCTCGGAGTGTAGAAAGAGGTTGTGGGGCATAACGACCGCACCCAGGACACTAACGATAATCGCGGCCGAGCCGGTGGGCATACTGGGTGTGATCCAGCTTGCGGCGGCCTGCGGCCAGTCGACCTTGACCAGCGTAAGCTCAGCCAAAAACGAGAGTCCTACCACGCCTACGAAGGCGATGATCCATCGCTCGGCGCGCTTGTAGGAGCTCGTCATGAGCATCGCCATCGATACTGCCGCCACGATGACGCAGCCCGCGCGCACGGGCAGCCCAAAGAGCATCTGGAGCGCGATCGCACCGCCCAGGACTTCGGCCATGGCGGTGGCGATGGTCGCGAGATAGGCGCTGGCAAGCACCGTACGCCCAACGAAGCGGGGAAGGTAACGTGTCGTGGCCTCGGCAAGACAGGCGCCCGTGGCGATACCCAGGTGTGCCGCGTTGTGCTGCAGCACAATGAGCATAATTGTGGACAGCGTGACGATCCACAGCAGCGCGTAGCCAAACTGCGAGCCCGCGGCCATATTGGAGGCCCAGTTGCCCGGGTCGATAAAGCCGACGGTCACGAGCAGCCCGGGGCCGACATGCCGCGCAATGTCTAGGCCTCCGTGACCACCGGTACGCCGGGAGCCAAAGTGTTGTTTGAGATGGTTGAGCATGGTGCGCTCCTGCGTGCCGTTTGTTTGACGCCGCAAAGGATACCCGTTTTATGCTAAAAAGTTAACCAAGACTAACAAAATTGTTGTATTTGAATAGGATGGTGAAAGGGGATTGCCGAAATGTCTTGATCTGTAACAACTAAGGATGGAAATTGGGTCTAGGTGTTACAGATCAAGACAGGAAGAAATGGTCCTATGGAATATCTCGATCTGTAACAGTTAACTGCAAAAACCGGCCCTTCGTGTTGCAGATCGAGACATTCGGAACCGTCTCTCGAAAACATCTCAACCTGTAACATCTAAGCGCCAAAACCGGCTCTTCGTGTTACAGATTGAGATGTTTGAAGCGGTGAGCTTACAGGTCGAACTTGGGGCCCTTGTTGTCGTCTTGAGGTCGGCGGTGTCCACTCGTAGGGCGTGCGTTACGCGATTGTTTCGAAACGGGCGGGAAACACAACGGGCCGGCGATGCTCCTAGTATGCCTATTCAACTGACTGTCTAATATCTAGGGGAGGATCGCGATGCAGGCAGATTCCGCTCAGCAGCAGGGCCTTTATCGCCCCGAATTCGATCACGATGCGTGTGGCATCGGCGCGCTTGCCGATATCAACGGCGAGCGCCATCACCAGATTCTGGACGATGCACTGTCCATTCTGGTCAACTTGGAGCACCGCGGCGGCACGGGACTCGAGAAGAACACCGGCGACGGCGCCGGCATCCTGTTTCAGGTTCCGCATCACTTTTTCCGCAAAGAGGCTCAAAAGTGCGGCCAGATTCTGCCGGCAGAGGGCGACTATGGCGTGGCCATGCTGTTCTTCCCGCAGGACGACAAGGGCGTAGAGGATGCCCGTCGCGTGTTTGAGGAGGGCTGCGCCGAGGCCGGCGTGCCGCTGCTCTTTTGGCGCGAGGTGCCGGTCGACCCGCACGACCTGGGCGAGACAGCCCGCGCCTGCATGCCCACCATCTTGCAGGCTTTCCTGGGCCGTCCGGACGACACGCCCGCCGGCGACGCCTTCGAGCGCCGCCTGTACGTGTGCCGCCGCACCATCGAGAAAAAGGCCGACGCCGAGTTCGCCCTGCGCGACAAGATCTTCTACGTGTGTTCCATGAGCTCTCGCACCATCGTGTACAAGGGCATGCTGGTCGCCACGCAGATGCGCCGCTTCTTCACCGATCTCAACGACGCCGCCGTCAAAACGGCCGTGGCGCTCGTCCACTCGCGCTACTCCACCAACACTACACCCAGCTGGGAGCGCGCGCACCCCAACCGTTTTATCATCCACAACGGCGAGATCAACACCCTCAAGGGCAACGTCAACTGGATTCGCGCCCGCGAGCCCAATCTGTACAGCCCCGTGCTGCAGCACGATCTTGAGCGTGTGATGCCCATCATCAACCGCGAGGGCTCCGACTCCGCGATTCTGGACAACGTGCTCGAGTTCTTGGTCATGAACGGCCGTCCGCTCACGCGTGCCGCATCCATGCTGCTGCCCGAGCCGTGGGACCACAACGACAGTCTGAGCGAGGAGCGCCGCGCCTACGACGCCTACCAGTCAATGCTCATGGAGCCGTGGGACGGCCCGGCGGCCATCGCCTTTACCGACGGTCGCACGCTGGGTGCCGCCCTCGACCGTAACGGCCTGCGTCCCGCCCGCTACTATGTGACGCGCGACGGTCGCTTTATGCTGGCAAGCGAGGTGGGCACCATCGAGGTGAGCCCCGAGAACATCCTGACGAGCGGCTGTCTGGGGCCGGGCCAGATGCTCGAGGTCGATTTTGCCCGCGGCCGCGTGATCTACAACGACGAGCTGCGCGCCCGCTATGCTAAGGAAAAGCCCTACCGTGATTGGATTGCCGAGGAGACGCTGACCGTTGACGCGCTCGATGAGCCCGTTGCGGCAACGCCCGCCGAGGACGCCGAGGTGCCCGCCGCCGTGCGCATGGCCAAGCTCGGGTATCACTGGGATGACATTGACGAGGTCGTGCGTCCCATGGCCCAGCAGGGCAAGGCCCCGCTCGCCTCGATGGGCATCGATGCGCCGCTGGCCTGCCTGTCCAAGAAGACGCGTTCGTTCTTCGACTACTTCTATCAGCTGTTCGCCCAGGTCACGAACCCGCCGATCGATGCCCTGCGCGAGCATATGGTCACCTCGACCACGCTCTACCTGGGCAACCACGGCAACCTGCTCGAGGATTCCCGCACGGCCTGTCAGCTGGTGCGCTTGGAGCGCCCGTTGCTGAGCGAGGAGGAGTTCGACCGCATCTGCGCCATCGACCGCGTGGGCTTTAAGACCCGTCGCTTCCGTGCCGTCTACCGCCGCGACGCCGGCGAGGGCGCGCTGCAGGCTGCGCTTAAGCAGCTTGCCGAGGACGTTGAGGCTGCGGTCCGCGACGGCGTGAACATCGTGGTGTTGAGCGACCGTGCTGCGGCGGGCGAGGTCCCTGTGCCGTCGCTGCTCGCCGCGGGCTGCGTGCACAACCACCTGATTCGCGCCGGTGTGCGTACCTTTGCCGACATCGTGGTGGAGTGCGGCGACGCCGTGTCCCCGCACGACTTTGCTGCACTGGTGGGCTACTCCGCGAGCGGTATCTATCCGTACAACGCGCATTCGTGCATTCGCGACTTGGCGGCGCACGGCGATCTGGACGTGACAGCCGAGCAGGGCATCGCCAACTACAACAAGGCTGCGACTGCCGGCATCGTTTCCATCATGTCCAAGATGGGCATCTCCACGGTGCAGAGCTACCACTCCGCGCAGATCTTCGAGGCCGTGGGCTTTACGCCGGAGTTTGTCAACGCGTACTTCGCCGGCACGGTGAGCCGTGTGGGCGGTATGGGTGTCGAGGACGTTGAGCGCGAGCAAAACGAGCGCTACGACGCCGCGCTCGCTATCCTTAAGAGCCCGGCTCCCGATCAGCTGCCCACGCTGGGTCTGACCAAGTGGCGCCCGCTCGGCGGCGAGGATCACCTTATCGACCCGCAGACCGTCTACCTGCTGCAGACCGCCTGCCGCGAGGACAGCTACGACACCTTTAAGGAGTACAGCGCCCGCCTGCACCGCACCGGCCGTGCCGTGCGCCTGCGTGACCTGCTGGACTTTAATGCCAACGGTCGCACGCCGGTTTCGCTCGACGAGGTGGAGCCCGCGCTCAACATCGTCCGCCGCTTTAACACCGGCGCCATGTCGTACGGCTCCATCAGCAAGGAAGCACACGAGTGCATGGCCATCGCCATGAACCGCCTGCACGGCCGTTCCAACTCGGGCGAGGGCGGCGAGGACCCGCGTCGCGAGACCCCGCTGGCTAGCGGTGACTCCAAGAATTCCGCCATCAAGCAGGTGGCAAGCGCGCGCTTTGGCGTGACGAGCCGCTACCTGTGCAGCGCCTTCGAGATTCAGATCAAGATGGCCCAGGGCGCCAAGCCCGGCGAGGGCGGCCACCTGCCCGGCAAGAAGGTCTACCCCTGGATCGCCGAGGTCCGTCAGTCCACGCCCGGCATCGGCCTGATCTCGCCTCCGCCTCACCACGACATCTACTCCATCGAGGACCTGGCGGAGCTTATCTTCGATCTTAAGAACGCCAACCCCGGCGCACGCGTGTCGGTCAAGCTGGTCAGCGAGGCCGGCGTCGGCACCATCGCCACCGGTGTGGCCAAGGGTGCCGCCGACAAGATCTTGATCAGCGGCCACAACGGCGGCTCCGGTGCTGCGGCGCGCGATTCGATCTGGCACGCCGGTCTGCCGCTGGAGCTTGGCCTTGCCGAGGCCCAGCAGACGCTGCTGCAAAACGGCCTGCGCTCACGCGTGGTGCTCGAGGCCGACGGCAAGCTCATGGACGGCACCGATGTCGCCGTCGCCTGCCTGCTGGGTGCCGAGGAGTTTGGCTTTGCGACCATGCCGCTCATCTCCATGGGCTGCCTTATGCAGCGCGACTGCCAGCAGGATACCTGCCCGGCCGGCATCGCCACGCAAAACTGTCGCCTGCGTCGCGGCTTCCGCGGCAAGCCCGAGCACGTCGAGCACTTTATGCTCTTTGTTGCCGAGCAGCTGCGCGAGGTCATGGCGAGCCTGGGCTTCCGCACCGTCGACGAGATGGTCGGCCATCCCGAGTGCTTGCGCCAGATTGAGGTCCCGGGCAACCGCAAGGCCAACCTGCTCGATCTGTCGCCCGTGCTGGCGAGCGCGACCTGCGAGTTCGGTGCCCACATCCCGGGTGCCGACGGTCGTCACTTCCTGCCGCAGATGGCTGCGGACAGCGAGCTCGAAAAGACGCTCGACTCCACGTTGTTTGTGCCCTATACGGCCGATGCCCGTGCGCACCTGCGTCCGATTCGCTTCCGCGCCGATATCGCCAACGTCAACCGCTGCGTGGGCACCATCTTGGGCAACGCGGTGACCAAGGCGCATCCCGAGGGCCTGCCCGCCGGCTCCATCACCATCGATTGCGATGGTTCGGCCGGTCAGAGCTTTGGCGCCTTCCTGCCGCGCGGCATTACGCTCAACGTGTGCGGCGACGCCAACGACTACTTTGGCAAGGGCCTTTCGGGCGGCGAGGTGTCGGTGCGCCCCAACCCGCATGCGACCTACAAGTTCGACGAGAACATCATCGTGGGCAACGTTGCGTTCTTTGGCGCTACGAGTGGCCGCGGCTTCATTAACGGCCTGGCCGGCCAGCGCTTTGGCGTACGCAACTCCGGTGCCACGGTGGTGGTCGAGGGCTGCGGCAACCATGGCTGCGAGTACATGACGGGAGGTCTGGCGCTCATCCTGGGCGAGGTCGGGCAGAACTTCGCCGCCGGCATGACGGGCGGCGTGGCTTACGTCTTTGACCAGTACGGCACGCTCGATGCCCGTGTGAACCACGAGAGCGTTGAGCTTAAAGCCCCGACGGCCGGTGAGCTGGCGCAGATTCGTGCGCTCGTCCAGGAGCACGTGGACGCGACGCAGAGCCCGCGCGGCATTAAGTTGCTCTACAGCTTTGAGACGATGAGCAAGCACTTTGTGAAGGTCATTCCGACCGAGTACG
Organism: uncultured Collinsella sp.; assembly: GCA_958407545.1. Taxonomy (GTDB): domain Bacteria; phylum Actinomycetota; class Coriobacteriia; order Coriobacteriales; family Coriobacteriaceae; genus Collinsella. The sequence continues at coordinate 18,843 of CATYJA010000015.1, forward strand.
AGCGCGTGCTGGCGATTGTCGCCGCCGCCGAGGCCGTCGGCAAGACGCATGAGCAGGCCGAGGAGCTGGCGTTTGACATTGTGACCGGTCGCGCCGACGCCGCCGATGTCGCTCGCTTTGATGTGGCGGGTGGTGTCGCTGGCGCTGTGCCCGCCGCCGCCAGCTCTGTTGCTTCGACCAAGAAGGAGGCGTAAGTGCCATGGGTAAGCCCGGTGCTTTTCTTGATATCGATCGCGTGACCCACGAGCTGCGCCCCGTGGAGGAGCGCAGCCGCGATTTCGATCCGCTGTACGTGGAGCTCGACGACGATGCGCGCCGTGCCCAGGCGAGCCGCTGCATGATGTGCGGTGTGGCGTTTTGTCAGATGGGCGCGAGCTTTGGCAAGGCACGTCCGAGCGGCTGTCCGCTGCACAACCTGATTCCCGAGTGGAACGAGCTGGTGTACCGCGGCCGTTGGGACGAGGCTGCCGAGCGCCTGTCACTCACCTCGCCCATGCCCGAGTTCACGAGTCGCGTGTGCCCGGCGCTGTGCGAGGCCGCATGCAACCTGGGCTCGGTCGATGGCCAGCCCACGACGATTCATGACAACGAGCGCGCGATCAGCGACCATGAGTGGGCCAACGGCGGTCCGCACCGCTTTGAGCCGGCAGGGGAGGGTGCACCCACGGTTGCCGTGGTGGGTTCCGGTCCCGCTGGTCTGGTGGCAGCATGGGAGCTTGCGCGCCGTGGCGCCCGCGTGACGGTGTTTGAGCGCGACGACCGCCCGGGCGGTCTGCTCATGTACGGCATTCCCAACATGAAGCTCGAGAAGTCCGTGGTCGAGCGTCGCGTGGCGCTCATGCGCGAGCTGGGCATTGTGTTCGAGCTGAGTGCCGACGTGAGCGATTCCAAGGTTACCGCCAAGCTCGACGACTTTGACGCCGTCGTGGTGGCTGCCGGCGCCCGTGCTCCGCGTGGGCTTTCGGCTGCGAACATTGATGCCCCGGGCGTGGTGTATGCCGTGGACTACCTGGCGGCTTCGATCGTCTCGGTGCTCGATGGCGGCGAGCCCGCGGTGAACGCGCGCGGCCTGGACGTTGTGGTCATTGGCGGCGGCGATACCGGTAACGACTGCGTGGGCACCGCGGTACGTCAGGGTGCGCGCAGCGTGCGCCAGTTTGAGTTCTTGCCGGCGGCGCCTGATGCGCGCGCGGCGAGCAACCCCTGGCCGCAGTGGCCCAACGTGAAGAAGACCGATTATGGCCAGCAGGAGGCCATCGCTGCCATGGGCGGCGAGATGCGCGCTTGGGGTGTGGATACGCTCGAGGTACTGTTGGACAAGAAGGGCGCGGCCGCGGGCCTGCGCGTGGTCGATCTGGATTGGTCGGCTGGCAAGCCCGAGCGCATCGCGGGCTCCGAGCACGAGGTGCCGGCCCAGCTGGTGCTCATCGCCTGCGGCTTTACGGGTCCCGAGCATGGCGTGTTCGACGCCGTTGGCGTGCCTGTTGCCACCGCTGGTCGTCCGCTGCCGGTGATGGCTGCCGAGGGCTCGCACCTTGCGGCCCGTGTCGACGGCGTCGCCGCGGGCGCCACACCGGTATACGTGGCCGGCGATGCTCGCAATGGCAGTTCGCTCGTGGTAAGCGCCATGGCCGACGCCCTGGCCTGCGCTGCCGAAGTCGCCGAGGCGCTGGAGCTGTAAGGCGGCTGTCCACAGCTGAATCGTCAAGGGCTGTCCCCGAATGCCGGCCCAAAAGGAACGTCCCCAAGTGCCGGCAGCTGGGGACGTTCCTTATGTGCCGGCATTCGGGGACACTCCTTGCGAGTTCGCAGGCGACTTTGTCATTTGCCGACGTGCAAGTGTTCATTCGTCGACGTTTGCGACTGTGCTACTCTGCTCTTTCTGTGGTGGTAGCGGGCGTTTGCCTCAAATGAGTGAACTGACTGTCTATATCTACCTGCGGTTTCTTTGCGGTGCGCTCATTCGGTCAAGTGTCCCGTCAAGTGTTTGGTCAGCATCTGGTTTGCAGCCGGAGGCCTATTTTGCCCGCGCTGGTCGTGGCTGCCCACCCTCCTCGTAAGCTCAAATTGAGGTTCATCAGTTTGAGGAGGATGCCGTGACTGACCACGTTTTAGACCGAGCGCAGCTGGCTGAAGCCGTCGGCAACGATATTGCCGACATGGCCCATTTTTGGATGCTGCGGAAGTTCCAGTTTTTGGAGCCGGCACGCGAACAGTTCGAGATCATTGTCGACCCGTGGCTCAGCTATTGCACCGAGCCTTCGCAAAACGAAATCATGGCCTACAACATGGCATTTACCGATTGGCTGCTCTTCGAGCGCCCCTATCGCCATGGCAAGACGCTGCTCGAGCTGTATGTTGACGAACCGCCGGCATCGCTTTCGCCTGCCTCGCTCAAGCGGCTCGAGCAGGTACGCGACACGCAGTATTTCTCGCGCTTTGGCATTTTGGACAAGGATCCTGCGAACGGCATGGTTGCGCTGAAGGATACGCGTGCCGACCGTCGCTTTGATGTCTACGACCCGCATATCGTGCAAAAGGAGCATTGGAGCGACGGCGCGATCGCGGTGCGCCTCGCCTGCATCGACGATGTCTGGCTGACGGCGGGACAGCTCTATCTGTATGACATCGCGCGCCTGAGTGACACGGCGGTCGATGGACCGGGTGCGGTGCATCCCGAGGATCTGCAGGACGGCTTTGACACCTCGTGCGTCAGCTTCTTTTTGCGCCTGGTCCGCGACATCATGGGCGCCCAGGGGCGGTACGTGAAGTCGCTCAACATCTACGAGCAGGAGTGGGAGTAGGGGATGTGACTGGCGTCGCCCTGCTGCCCTGACTTTGTCTCAATCTGTAACGTTTGGCGGCTGTTTGGGCCCGTAACTGTTACAGATTGAGACGGAAGGTTGGCGGCTGCCGAAAGATCTTGTTCTGTAACAACTAGAGGCTCAAAGACTGTCTTCCTGTTACAGATCAAGACATTTGTCAGCGGAGGCAACGGTGACGATGGTCCATTTGTCTGACGTGGTGGTGATGAAAGTGCCTAATACCGTTCTCAAACACAAACATGCGACTCGCAACACGTTGGCGCGGAATAGGATGCTCGCGCGGCTCGCGGAGACGGCCAAGCAAGGTGCGCTGCTCGCAACGCATGACAATACCGAGCTCATGTGGCTGCGACGCCATGTTGGAACCGACGATATCGCGGAGCCCGAGCCGTACCTGTTCTGTTTTCAGCATGATTGGGATGCATTGACGCCGGCGGAGCGAGCGCTGAGGACTATCAAAGGGCTTGCGAAATTTCATCCCGATTGGGCGTTTTGGGGATATGACGCCGCGCTGATATGGGGTCTGGAGGTGCCGAATGATCTGCTCGGGCCGCGTTTCCTTGTTAAGACTTGCTGTTCGGTGACGTTGAGCGGCGGGTGCAGGTTGTTGCGTCCGCAGATTGCGGGCGCGCTCGAGCGCGTCGACGGCGTGCGGGTGACGTCGTTTTGGCGCACGGCGGAGGATTGCTTGCTGCGTGCGCCGTTCTCCTACGGGTTGGCGATTGCCGATTCTGCACTGCGGGTGAAAGACGTATCACGTGGGGATTTGTGCGAGCGCCTCCGCGCCGATTGCGAGGGCAGGCGAGGGTATCGCAGGGCACAGGCGATTGCGTCGTATGCGGACGGGCTGTCCGAAAACGGCGGCGAGTCTCGGTTCCGAGCGTTCTTTATTGCGTACGGCTTTCCGGTTCCGGAGCTGCAGGTGGAGTTTCGCGACCCGCTCGATCCGAGCCAGGTGTTTCGCGTCGACTTTTTTTGGCGGCTCGAGGAGGGAACGTGTGTGATTGGCGAGCTGGACGGTAAGGGGAAGTACACCCTGCAGAGCGGCGAGGCCCGGGAGCCGGTCGACCCATTCGTGGCAGAGCGTCAGCGGGAATCTCATCTGACAATGCTCGGGCACAAGGTGCTTCGGTTTACGTTTGATGAGCTCAAGAATCCGGGGAAGCTGGTTGAGAAGATGAGGCTGGCGGGTATTCCGCGACGGCCCGATTTGGCTGAGGAGTGGAGACGTCGGTGGTATGGGCGCTGAGAGGTTTTGTCTTGATCTGTAACGTTTAGAAGTTGTTTGAGTTCGTAATTGTTACAGATCGAGACAAACCGGTGAAACGTCGACCGAATGTCTCGATCTGTAACATCAAGGGGCCCAACAACCCTGTATCTGTTACAGATCGAGATATTTCCCTGGTGTCGCTGGGGTGGGACTGCAGCATATTCCGTCTCCCACATCCCCTCTTCCCTCCGTTAACCGATGCGTCTGCAGCAATCCAGCGGGACTAGGTGATAATGGACAAATGTTCAAGTTAATCGTGAGGGAGGAGCTCGATATGGCGACTGCCGATCGTCCCACGTTGTTTATCAATGCGACCGTCCTGGATGGTTCGGAGCATATGGAGCCGCAGCCCGATATGGCCGTGGCCGTTGAGCGCGGTGTCATCACGTGGATGGGACCGAGCGCCGTGGCCCAAGCTCCGGCAGGTGCCGAGGTCATCGACCTGGCCGGCGCGTACCTCATGCCCGGCCTCATCAATATGCACGTGCATCTGTGCGGTTCGGGCAAACCGGTCTCGGCGGGCGATGCGGGCGCGTTGATGAAGAAGCTCGATAATCCGGTGGGCCGCGCCATCGTCCGCCACATCCTCAAAGGCAGCGCTCAACAGCAGCTGGCAAGCGGCGTGACTACGGTGCGCGGTGCAGGCGACCCGCTGTTTGCCGACATCGCTGTGCGCAACGCCATCGACGCCGGCAAGTATCAGGGTCCGCGTCTGGTGGCACCGGGAACGGGTGTCACGGTGCCAGGTGGCCACGGTGCGGGCCTCTTTGCGCAGGTGGCCAACACCCTCGACGAGGCGGCCGAACAGGTGCGTGATTTGTACGCGCGCGGTGCCGACGTCATCAAGCTATTCGTGACGGGCGGCGTGTTCGATGCGACTGAGGTGGGCGAGCCGGGCGTGCTGCGCATGCCGGTCGATGTCGCCGCGGCGGCGTGCAAGGCGGCGCACGAGGTCGGCCTTCCGGTTATGGCCCATGTCGAGAGCACCGAGGGCGTGAAGGCCGCGCTTGAGGCCGGCGTTGACACGATTGAGCACGGCGCTCCGTTGACGCCCGAGATCCTGGAGCTGTACCGCGGCGCCGCGGGCACACAGCTTGAGGGGCGTGCGCCGAGTGTGACCTGCACCATCAGCCCGGCGCTGCCGTTTGTATTGCTCGACCCGGAAAAGACCCATTCGACCGATACGCAAAAGAAGAACGGCGACATCGTGTGCTCGGGCATTATCGAGAGTGCTCGTGCCGCACTGGAAGCCGGCGTTAAGGTGGGCCTTGGCACAGATTCGAGCTGCCCGTTTGTGACGCAGTACGACATGTGGCGTGAGGTGGCCTATTTTGCCAAGTATGTCGGCGTGAGCAACGCCTTCGCGCTGCATACGGCCACGCAAATCAATGCCGAGCTGCTGGGGCTGGGCGGCGAGACCGGCGCAATCGAGTGCGGTAAGGCCGCCGATATCCTGGTGACGCGCAAAAACCCGCTCGATGACCTGTGCGCCCTGCGTGAGCCGATGCACGTGATGTGTCGTGGCGATCTGGCACGCAAACTCAAGGTGAAGCATATTCCCGAGGTGGACGCCGAGCTCGACACGATTATGGCAATGCCGGCCGAGGCGCTGGACGAGGAGCTCGCCCGCGACGGCGTGGCGTAGGCGTGACAAAGGGACGGTCCCCTTGTCACATTCAAAAAAGCCGAGGTCCCAGTGCGAGGCCTCGGCTTTTTCTGTCCCATGGTATGACGGCTAGGAGCGCGTCTCCATCTTGGCGTGGCACTTGGGGCAGGTGACGCGAATCTTGCCCTTGCCCTTGGGAACGGAGAGCATCTGGCCGCAGTTGGGGCACTTGAGATAGGCTGTGGTCTTGCGGCCCTTCCACATCTTCTTGGCTGTGCGCTTGGCACGTTCAAAGTCTTCCTTGCTAGTACCGGCTGCGCGCGAGGCGTTGGCCGCTGCAGCTCCGCCGCCCAAGCTAGCTACAAACTTGCCCAAGCCGGGTACGTTTGCAGTCGCGGCGACAAAGGCCTCGTTCTCCTTGCGACGTGCGTCGATATTTTTGGACAGGCCGCGCAGCACGCCAATCACGATTACGGCGATGGCAATCCAGCTGAGCCACTGGATGCGGGCTATCGATCCGATCATCGCGATGACGATGCCGGCAAAACCCATCACGATGGTGAGCTCGTCGGCGCCATTGCGACCCTTCATAAAGTCATTCATGCAAATTGCCTTTCGTTCGATATGCTGCACGCCTTTATACCCGATTTAGAGCAAGGGGGACAGGTTAATCTGCACCAATGTGGTGCAAACATACCTGTCCCCGGAACACCAAGACGGTGCAAAGAAGTCTGTCCCCAATGCCCCAGTTACTTGGAGAGCTTGTCGACGACGCGTTCGATCTCGGCGAGCTTGGCAGCTTTGAGGTCTTCGTCGCCCGATTCGATTGCCGAAGTCACGCAGCCCTCGATATGCGCCTTGAGCACGTCGGCGTTGATGCGCGCAATGAGCGCCTGTGTGGCCATGAGCTGCGTGGAAATATCGACGCAGTAACGGTCCTCCTCGACCATCCGCAAGATGCCGTCGATCTGCCCGCGCGCCGTCTTGAGCATGCGGGTCACCGATTTGTGGTCTGCCATCATGGCGGGTCCTCGTTTCTGGTCAATCTTCCGGATGCCCCCGTCAGTTGCGGTGAAATAGTTCTTGTTTGCAGGCTTGAAGCGCTAAAACAGGAACTAT
>CATYJA010000016.1:0-24944 GCA_958407545.1 uncultured Collinsella sp.
GAACGCGTCCCTTAGTGTCCACGTGCTTCTCATAGGGGGAGCCATCGGAACCGATATAGATAATGCTCTCCCCGCCCTTCGGGAATTTAGCCTTACCCTCAGCAATAAGCTTATGCTTCTCTTCACGAATACGCTCAAGCAGGACGCTTGCAGGCTCATCACTCGGGTCTTGTGGAACGAGCTTTCCCTCAATCGCCATTTGCAGGATTGAGTTCTTCAGGTCTTTTGCCTTCATCTACGCCTCAATCCCAAGAATCTCGCAAATACGAGCAAGCTTCTGGTCAATCTCGGCATCGAGCTTAGCGCGCTCTTCTTTGTAGTTCCTGATCAGTTCGTCAGGCGGTAAGATCTCCTCTTCCTCGTGAGGATAGCCGCACACGTCAAAGTTAAAACCGCCGTCTCGCAACTCGTCAACCGTATAGTACTTGGCCTTGGGATTGCCGTCTTCCTCGATATCCCGACGGTTCTCCCACCATTCCTTTACAGGTGCAAAATGTTCGATCCTAATGGGCTTGGTCTTAGAGAAGTGTTTATACCCCTCGGGCATGTCCATGCGATAGAACCAAACGCCCTCAGAGGCCCCCGTATTATCGAAGAACAGAACGTTAGTAGTGATGCTCGTGTACGGAGCGAAAACACTCTGTGGAAGGCGCAAGACAGTATGCAAGTTCATGTCCTCAAGCAGGCGACGCTTGATCTCCGTCTTTGCACTATCCTGGCCAAAGAGAAAACCATCCGGAATGATAACAGCAGCGCGGCCGCCTCGCTTAAGACGATAAAGAATGAGTCCAAGGAATAGATCTGCGGTCTCGGAGCTACGGAGTGCAACAGGGAAGTTGTTTTGCACCGATGCACTCTCGGACCCGCCATAGGGCGGGTTCATAAGTACGACGTCAAACTGGCCGTCAGGCTTGTGCTTCCACTCGCGAACATCCTTCTCGAGAGAGTTATCGTGAAAGACTTCAGGATTATCGATATCGTGCAACAGCATGTTGGTCACGCACAGCAGGTAAGGGAGCTGCTTCTTCTCGATGCCGTAGACCGATCTTGCATAGAGTTCACGATCGGCTGGAGTCTGAACCTGGGAGTCGAGAATCTTGAGGGCGCTCGTCAAAAAGCCGCCCGTGCCACACGCGAAGTCAGCCACAGTCTCGCCGAGCTTGGGCGCAAGTGCCTGGGCCATAAAGTCAGTCACCGCTCGGGGCGTGTAAAACTCGCCGGCATTACCCGCGGACTGTAAGTCTTTCAGGATGGTCTCGTAAATTTCACCGAAGGCGTGGCGCTCTTTGTACTCGGTAAAATCAACCGACTCGTCAATCTCGTTGATGACTTGACGAAGTAGAATCCCATCCTTCATGTAGTTGTTGGCGTCAGTAAAAGCAGCCTTGACGACGACGTGTCGCAAAGGCGCATCAGGTGCAAGCTCAAGACTCTCAAGAGTCTTGAATAGATCATTGTTTACAAAGTCGAGAAGCTCATCGCCAGTAAGCGCCTTGCCGTCTTTCGCATCGTGCGCCCAGCTATACCAGCGCAGGCGCTCGGGGATGATGGACTGATAGGAGTCATCGTGAAACTCCCACTCCTGCTCCTTGGCATCGTAAATCTTGAGGAAGAAAAGCCAAGTCATCTGCTCAATGCGCTGCGCATCGCCATTGATGCCGGCGTCTTTGCGCATGATGTTCTGCAGGGTCTTTACGAGAGATCCCAGTGCCATTTGCTATCGTTACCTTTCTCTATGCGATGTAGAGCTCGTCCTCGAGCATCTGCGCTGCCTGAATGTACTGTTGTTTGCCGCCGAATGCGGCGACGATCTTCATTGGGCTGCCAAACCGACGGAATTCCTCGAGGTCGAGGACGTGGGTGTCGTCCAAGTCTACGAGGTTCGACGTCGCATATTTGTCGAGAAGCGCTTCAAGGACCTCACGCGCGACGCCGGCATACTCATAGAGCACGCCCTTTTTCTTGACACTATTGGCTCTCTCGCTGCGCGTAAGAGGTCTCTGGTCGTAAGCAATGTGGCAAATGAGGTCAAAGTCGCTCATTTGCTCCTGTCCAGTCTCGAGCCGCAGCTCATCCAGGAATACGCCACGCGCGCGCAGCTCATCGATAATCGCTTGTTTCTTATGTTCAGAGTTCCACGCCGCTAGGAAGTGGTCAAGAGTGTCGTATTCGCCGAGAATGTTTTTTCGCGTATAGTCCTTAAGGCTCTCAGTTACAAGAAGGCCATCGGAGGAGTAATACTGCACCATCTCCGACACTACATAGACGTCGGCCCCATGAACGTGATATTTCACATGGGAGGACGGATCGTCCGGCGGCAATACGGGTGGGTCTACGATCGGAGACGGAGGCGGAACGGGACTGCCGCCATTGCCGCCGGGACCCGGATCCGCAATGGGGTCACCCGGATTAGGCTCAAACACAACAACAGGTTCGCCATCAAACTCGGGATCTGCAAACAAACGCGATGCGTCACGAAAATCGAGGATGGTGAAATAGAGTTTGTCGTAGTCCTCACAGATACGGGTTCCGCGGCCGATAATCTGCTTGAACTCCGTCATTCCGTGCTCACCGAACTTGTTGTCGAGCACGACTACCTTACACGTCTTGCAATTAACACCAGTGGTGAGAAGCTTCGAAGTCGTAACGATGGTCGGGTATTTCTCGTCGGGGTCGATGAAGTTATCTAACTGAGCCTTACCTTCCCTGTCGTCACCCGTAATCTTCATGATGTAGGTGGGGTGATCTCTTACGATATCGGCGTTCTCGTTTACAAGGGCACGTCGCATATTTTCGGCATGCTCGATGTCAACGCAAAAGACTATGGTCTTGGAGTAACGATCCGTCTCCTTTAGAAATTGAGTTATCCGCTTGGCAACTTCCTCGTAGCGCTCTTTGATGACAATCTCGCTGTCGAAGTCTTGCTTCTCGAAAACACGTTTGGGCAGAGCTTCGCCGCGATCATCTATGGTGCCTTCCTCAGTACGGTATCCGTAAATGTCGACGTTCAGCTTAGGACGAATAACTTTATACGGGGCGAGAAAGCCATCCTCGATTCCCTGTTTAAGGGAGTAGGTGTAGACAGGTTCGCCGAAGTAGGTAATGTTTGAAACCTCTTCAGTCTCCTTTGGCGTAGCCGTCATACCGATTTGAATTGCACAATTGAAATACTCAAGTACCTTACGCCATGCGGAGTCTGCCGCGGCGCTTCCGCGATGGCACTCGTCGACGATAATCAAATCGAAGAATTCCGAGTCGAACTCGCGGAATATTTCTTCACCGTTTTCTCCAACAAGCTGTTGGTAGAGCGAGAAATAGACCTCGTAAGCAGAATCGAGCTTTCGACCTACGACCTTGGTTGTAACCCTCTTGAGAGGCTTGAAATCGCCGTCTATGGTCTGATCGACGAGAATATTGCGGTCCGCCAGATAGAGAACCTTACGAACCTCGGTAGTCTGTCGCAAGCGATGAACGATTTGAAAAGCCGTAAAAGTCTTTCCCGTTCCCGTTGCCATAACGAGCAAGATGCGATTCTTACCTCGCGCAATAGCTTCAAGCGTACGATTGATGGCGATGCACTGATAGTAGCGAGGATGATTGCCGCCGTGCTCCTGGTAATACGGAGCGGTCACAATCTCCTGGCTATACGGATGTTCAAGCCCCTTAGCTTTTGAGTATCGTGTCCAAAGTTCCGCCGGAGTGGGAAACTCGTCCATGGCAAGAGCGCGCTCTTTCCCGGTAAGAAAATCGTGCTCAACAAAACCCTTTCCGTTTGAGCTGTACGCAAACGGAATATCGAGCAGCTGGGCATATCCCATCCCCTGTTGAAGACCGGCATCAACGGTGTGCTCCGTATCCTTAGCCTCGACGATTGCGATAGGGATGCCCGGAGCATACATCAGAAGGTAGTCAGCCTTCTTCTTGTCTTTACGGGTGACCATACTTCCGCGCACAACAATCTCGCCACTGGTAAAGAAATACTCAGTGAAGACTTGGGTATTGCGATCCCACGACTTCATAATCGCAGGATCAATGAGTTTAAGCCGTGTGTCAGACTCGTTCATACGTCTCGGAACCCCTCATTGCGCAAAGCGACAGCTATTGATGTTGAGTTGATTAATTTTATCATCACTATGCAATCTAGCAGCCGCTTTATACTAAATGAGACGAAGTAAAGTCAGCCCCGTGAGAAAGCTCCAAAGAAAGCAAAATGAGCCCCGTTGACTTGAGTCAGAGGTCATTCCCGGAGCCCCGCCTACCTCCCCTCCGCCTTCAGCTTCAGCAGCAGGTCGCCCAGCTCAGGGCACTTGTTGGAAAGGCGCATCTGGGCTCGATCGCCCATCCCCCACCGCTGGCGGATCTCCTGAGCACGCGGACTCACGCGATAGTCCCCGTCCATCACCTGCTTGAGCAACTTGGCGGTCACGCGCGCGTCGGCTAGGGCACTGTGGGCGTGACCCGTCGACTCGTCAAACTCGATGCCAAACCACGTCGCCGCGTCATTCAAAGAGACGCACTCGTGGCTGCCCACGTCCATGATCGAGGTGTAAAACGCCTGCAGATCGGCCCAGTCCGTAGGAAATGCGGCAAGGTCGATTTGCTTTGCCTGGCACTCGGTCATAAGCTGTCGACGGTCCGTCCCGCTCCAGCAAACTATCTGGGCGGAGTAGCGGCCGATCCAATCGCTGAGCCTTTTGATCACCATGTAGAGCGGGTCGGCCATCGCGGTGTCCACGGCCGATATACCTGTGAGCTCGCGGACGGGAAACGCAACGCCTTCGGTAAATTCCGTCTGCACAAACTGCGAGAACTCGCCCATAACGTTGCCGTGGTAATCGAGCTTGACGGCGCCGACCTCGATAATCTCATTGCGCAGTCCACGGCGCTGGCGCTGCTTTGGCACCGGCGCAAACTCAAAGTCCAGCACAATCTGGCGCGCAAAGTTCGTCGTATCGATAGCCGAGATACCCGGCGTCTTTTCAACTGACACGGTTAGGGCCTTTCTCCGTTGCCTGCCGCTTGCTACATAGGCGGCTACATTGCCGTAAGGATAGGTGGCCGCGCGGACATGAAAGCTGGGCGCAATACCATGCGCCAGGCACACGCCATGCAGACGGCCCCAAGAGAGTTGCCCGCTCTATTCAAATGCATGAAAAAGATTTAGGCCCGGTGACTTGAATCAGCGGTCATCCCGGGCCCATCAGAGCTCGTAGAGCTCTTGGTTGCTTTGGTCTCGCTCTTCACGGCGCTTATCGAACTTTCCGAGGCACTCAAGCAGCATTCGAAGCATAACAAGTCGCTGCCATTAAGGCACTGACCTCTTGACCAAGCAACGGCGCTGCCCAGCTATCACCCTTGGGCTGCCGTCAACTTTATTCTATCCGCGAGCATCTGGTTTACCAAATGGATTTTCGGTAAAGGAAGCACGGCACGCCCGCAAAACCACTACGCCCCAAGTGCCGCCATGGGAATCACCGCCACGCCGTCGTCGCGTGTGTAGGCAATGCTCCCCTTTCCAACCACGACCGCCAAAAAAGCCGGCGCGGCATTCTGGGCGGCAGGATTGGAGAGCACTTTCCTCTCCAGCGCCTTGAGATTTCTCGCTCCATCGTCTGCTTTCGCATCACTCAGCTTGACCTCGATGGCTCCCCAGCGCCCGTCGTGCTCAACGATCAGATCCACCTCAAGGCCCTTCTCATCTCGGAAATAATGGACACTGTTGTCGACACCGCCGTAGGTGGAAAGGAACACGCGCACGTCGCGCAGGACGAGATTCTCAAAGAGCATCCCCAGCGTTTGCATATCGCCAAGCAGCCGCTCAGGGGTAGCCCCCAGCAACGCCGCCGCAAGTGACGGGTCACAGAAGTAGCGCTTGGGGCGCACGCGAACGCGGGCCTTCGAGCGCATGGGCGGCTCCCATCCGCACAGGTCCTCGGTCAGCTTGAGCCTGTTGAAGAGGTCCAGGTACGCAGCGATGGTCCTCTCGTCGGGGCCCGCCTCACCGTACGAGGCGTCCTTTACGAGCGTCTTGTACGTGACAGCCTGGCTCTCGTTCATGGCAAGAGCTCGCAAAAGGCCGTGTGCAAGCTCGGGCGACATGCCCTCGTCCAGCACGTTGACGTCGAGCACCGAGTGCACGTACTGGCTTGCCGTCTCTCGCGCAAGATCTTCCGAAAGCCCAAGATTTGCAGGCCAACCGCCCCTGCAGCACCAGCGGGCGACGTCATCCACCGTGCTCTCGCGACGCTGAGGGGCAAAATCCTCGCCCTTAAAGAGACTTGCCAGTGACACGAGCGGCTCGCCGTCGCCCGACTCACACAGGGCCATGGGGCGCATTGACAGACGGGCGATCCTACCCGTGCCGGAATGACGAACATGGCTGCGCTCCTCGCTTTTGAGCGCGGTCGAGCCCGTGAGCAAAAGTGTCCCCCGTTCGTTGCCGCTCGCGTCCACGAAACGCCGGGCGGCATCCCAAACCTCGGGCACCTCTTGCCATTCATCGACCAGGTGTGGCGCATCGCCGATGAGCGCCAGGCTTGGGTCGACCTCTGCCGCCGCACGCTGCGCAGTCTCATCGAGCCTGGAGACGCTCGCCGAGCGAGAGAGCGCCGTCCAGGTCTTGCCGCACCATTTGGGGCCGTTGATCTCCACACAGCCAAACGCCCGCATAAGGGTATCGAGGCGCTCCTCTATGAGCCGGGGCCTATATCCCTTTTGGGTCAATCTCTTTGGTGCATCCATAGACGGCCGTCCCTCTCTATCACGCGATATGCGAAATTACGCCATTCTCAATGCTGATTTTACGCTACTTCCAATGTAGTTTTTACGCCATGACCGATGTTGTTTTTACGCCATTTTCATTGAAGGTTTTACGCTTGGCATCCTTAGCGCGACCCATTCCGAGCATCAAATCAGAGCGCGCTTGGTTATCTCCGCTCGCACATCTCGGCAAACGAAATCAGCTTGGTATCTCCCCTGCTCGCCGCAGCATCCTGACATCCTTGCGTAAAGCCTCGCTTCGAGAAGATCGCATAGCTTTTTTGCTGCCGTCTAAAGAGCTCGCTTCGGTGCACGAGCTTTTGCAGCACATCCTCGCCAACCGGTTCATTGCGCCATTTGCACTCCGCAAACAGCGCAGCGCCCTCGCCATCGTCAACAATCAAGTCGATTTCTTCCTGCGTATGTGTGCGATTGTCCGTCCCCCACCAGCGCCCGACGCTCGCCGGAACCACATCGAGCTGGCCCGCGCGCGCGAGTTCGTACACGTATTGCCTGCATATAAGCTCAAAGACCGTACCCATGTAATCCGATACGTGCGGCTCAATGCGCTTATACGCCATCTCGGCCATATCGTTTTGAATCAGCCCAATGTTCTGCGGCACAAACTTGTACCAGAACCTAAACATCTGGTCGCTCAGCAGATACACGGCTCGCTTATTGCTCGTCTCGTTTAGGGGCAGCTCGCGCTCGACAATCCCAAGCGACGCCAGCTTATCCACATAGCTCTTTACGTTGCTCGCAGGGATTCCCGTAGAGCTCGCAATCTCCGAGATCCTCGAGCGCCCCTGAGCAATTGCTTGCACGATCGCATCATATTGCTCGGGATTGCGGCACTCTTGCAACAGCAGGTTACTCGGCTCCTCAAAGAGATAGCCCGTAGGAGTAAGAAATAGACGTTTGATGTTGTCCTTGAGCGGTGCGGCAGGATCGACTTTCTCGATATATGCAGGAATGCCACCCGTCATGCCATAGCAAACTGCAGCGTCTTCGCGACCCATGCTCTGCCACAACCCGAGGGTCGTCGTAAAATCGAGCGGCATGATCTTAAACTGGGCCGTACGCCTACCGTATAGTGGGCTCTCGTAGCCCAACACCTGTTCCTCCATAAACGAAAGAGACGAGCCGCATAGGATCAGCATGAGCCTGATCTCTTTGTACAGGTGATCGATCTTGTCTTGCAGCAACGAGCTGATTTCGGGATTCGATTGGGCGAGATAGGGATACTCGTCAATCACGACAATCAAACGTTCCGTGCGAGCCATGGTAGCTAATGCATCGAACGCCTCGTCAAAGCTACGAAACGACACGCCTACAGCACCAACCGAACCCGCAAGTATCGCCTGGCTAAAGCCGTGCAGGTTTGCCTCTGCATTGGTACGACGAGCTTGAAAGTAAATAGCCTTCTTGCCTTGGATGAACTCTGTGATAAGGCGCGTTTTACCCACGCGACGGCGGCCGTAAATCACAGGCATCTCAAAGGAGCCCGTGCCATACAGTCGATTGAGCTCGGACATTTCCACTGTTCTTCCGATAAACATAGGGCCATCCTTCCTTTACGTTATAGCTGGCTATATTATACCTTCCTATAATATGGCCAGCTATAACGTAATTCGACAAGCGGCGCACGCAAAAGGGGCGGTACATCACCGCACGTGGACCGTTCCGGAAAATGTACCCCGTTCTGGAGCCAAAAACTGGGCCGTAGTTTCCGCCAAGCATGCCATCCGGAAAGTGCGTCCCACCCCGAGGCTCGATTCCGGGACGCAGTTTCCGTTTGAGGCCCGATCTGGAAACGGCATCCCACTCTGAGGCCGAAATCTGGGATGTAGTTTCCGCTTGAAGGGCGATCCGGAAAGCACGTCCCATTCCGAGTGGCAATTCCGGGTCACAGTTTCCGCAGATACAAGGCGACAGTCCGCCACCCTTATCACATGCCTTCAAATATGCGATCCAGAAACACAAAACAGCAGATAGAATGCTCTTTTTCAAAAAGTACACGTCCCGAAACTTACCAAGACTTCATATCCAGCTACCGTTCACGGTCGCCGATTACCGCCCACCGATTCAAACAAGAAATATGTCGCCAAAAGCAGGCCATCTACCTGCATGGTTAGATTTTGGTCAGCTTTTGGTCAGCTGAGCGGCAAGTTCCAGCTGATACGTTTTTGTTACCCAAAAGGAGGCGGTAGCTCATGACCCATTGCAATGACCAGCTCATCGACCAACTGCTCACTCAAGCCGAACAAGAAGGACGATGCCTGATTCCCCCGAGCACGGCGATCCGAAAAGCGCTCCTTCGGCGCATCGGCAACATGGTCGTCTCCCCCATGCCGGGCATGTTCGCGCGCAAAACGCGCTGGAATGAGCTCAACCGGGCGCAGCGTCATTGCGAGATTATTCGCGCCCTTGCGATCATCCACCCCGATTGGACGTTCTGCTCGTTTTCGGCCGCCTGTCTGCTGGGGCTCGAGGTCTCGTGGCGACACCTGAATGTCGTGCATGTCTGTAGCTCGACAAAGCCGTCGGCTCGTCCGGGCGCACATATTCAGCGGCACCAGATTGAGCCGGCCGGAGCAATACGCAGAGCCGACATATCGGTAACGCCGCCCATCCAAACGGTCACAGATTGCTTGCTGCAAACTGGTTTTGCCGACGGCATGCCCATTGCCGATTCGGCGATCTTAAAGCTCGGCCTTGCGCGGGAACAGCTGATGGAGGCCGTCGAGCAACGAGCGACCGCCCGCAATGGTCGCACGATTCGCACCGCCCTCACGACACTTCGATATGCCGACGCCTGCGCCGAGAGCGACGGGGAATCGGTCGCCCGAGCCATCATGATCGAGACGGGCTTTGCGCCCGATTGGCTTCAATACGAGCTGACGGACCCCTTCAATTCGGCCAAGCCCATACGAACGGACTTTGCCTGGGAGCGCCAGGCGCGGGAACTCACGCTGGGCGAGCTCGACGGGCTCATCAAATATACCGACCAGACCATGCTGGCCGGACGCACCACCGCCGAGGCGCTCGTTGCCGAACGACAGCGCGAGGCGCACCTATCGCTCTACGGTCACCCTCTGCTGCGCTTTACCATGAACGAGGTCCGCTCGGCAGGAGTGCTCGCCAAAAAGCTGCAGACGGCAGGCATCCGGCAGACTGCGCTGCCGACATGGCTCAACGATATTGAGCTGTAGGAGCTGCTGAGCTTATGCCCGCCTGCCCACCAAACTGGGACACACTTTCCGGTTGGCAGCACCCGCGAAAACCATGTCCCAAATTGAGCGCTCAAAACGGGATGTACTTTCCAGATGGCATGCCTAGCGGAAACCGTGTCCCGGAATCAAGGCCTAGAATGGGACAGACTTTCCGGTTGAAGCGCCCAGCGGAAACTGCATCCCGGAATAGACGCACAAACTGGGACGCAGTTTCCGGTTTCCTGCTGTTCCGGAAAGTACGTCCCATTCTGGAGCCGAAATCCGGGATGCAGTTTCCGTATGCGGAGGCGCTCCAAACAAAAGGCCCCGGCTCGCGATGGAGCCGAGGCCAAAGGCGCAGCGTATGTAGTTGATGCTGAGCGCGAACAGCTCGTCAGCAATGGCCGTCCGCGCCCTACCCTACCCGCGGTGACGGGCGCGGCTGTAGGGCGTATCCACCATGGGCAGATCCGGACGCAGCTTGCCGTCAAATGCGCGATAGGCGTTCTGTACGGCGGGCGCCGTGGGGATCGTTGCGATCTCGCCGATGCCCTTGCCGCCGTATGCCACGGGCAGCAGCTCGTCCTTCTCCACGTAGATGGCGTGGATATCCGGTATTTCGGGCGCACGGAACAGCCCGAGCGTACCGTACCTTGCCTGGGGTACGCAGTCCTTGAGCGGCCAGTCCTCGGTAAGCGCATAGCCCATACCCATGAGCACACCGCCTTCGATCTGACCCTGGATGGAGATGGGGTTGACCACCTTGCCGGAATCGTGCGCGGCATAGACCTCGCTCACGCGACCGTCATCATCCAGAATGACTACATGCGTAGCAAAACCGTAGCAGATGTGACTCTTGGGGTTGGGAACATCCGCACCCAGTTTGTCGGTCGGCTCCAGGTACACGTAGCCAAACTCGCATCCCTCGAGCGCCTTGATGGCGGCCGCGGGATCCTGAGGATGCATACCCTGGCCGGCGACGAGTTCCTGTGTGCGCAGCTGATAGGCGTGACCGTCGTCATACTCGATCTTGACGCCGTCGCCATGCGCACTCACGGGAGCGGCGGGCGCAGACTTGCCGGCCTCGATGTCAAGCATGGCATCGCGCAGCAGGAAGGCGGCACCGCGCACGGCCTCGCCGGTCACGACCGTCTGACGCGAACCAGACGTGGTACCGGAGTCGGGAGCGTTCTCGGTGGAGCACTCGCCGTTGGCAATGTAGCGAAGCGGCAGACCGCATGCCTCGGCAACGTCCTGCAAAAAGACGGTGTTGCAGCCCTGGCCGATGTCGGACGTGGCGGCATAGACCACGGCCACGCCGTTCTCGACGCGAATCTTACAGCGGCCGGCATCGGGCAGGCCCACGCCCACGCCGGCGTTCTTCATGGCGCAGGCGATGCCAGCGTGTCCGGGATGCGCGTAGTAGGCATCCTTGACCTCGAGCAGCGTCTCCTTAAGCGCCGTGGAGCAGTCGGCGATCTGGCCGTTGGGCAGAACCTCGCCCGGCTCGATGGCATTACGGTAACGAATCTCCCACGGGTCCAGGCCGACCTTCTCTGCCAGCAAGTCGATCAGGCTCTCGAGCGCAAACTCGGACTGGCAAACGCCAAAGCCGCGGTACGCGCCGGCGGGCGGGTTGTTGGTGTAGTAGCCAAAACCGCGAATGTCGGTGTTCTGGTACTTGTAGGGGCCGACGGCATGCGTGCAGGCGCGCTCGAGCACCGGGCCGCACAGCGACGCGTAGGCGCCGGTGTCAAAGTTGATCTCGCAGTCCAGACCGGTAAAGTTGCCCTCGGCGTCGCAGCCCAGCGTAAAGGTACCGTCCATGGCATGGCGCTTGGGATGGAACGCGAGCGACTCGGCACGCGTGAGCTTGCACTTCACGGGACGCTGGAACTTATATGCGGCGAGCGCGGCCAGGTGCTGGATGGACACGTCCTCCTTACCGCCAAAGCCGCCGCCCACGAGCATGGTCTCGACGACCACGCGCTCGGGCTCGCTATCCCAGCCAAACATGTGGGCGCACTCTTTGCGCGTGTCGTAGGCGCCCTGGTCGGTCGACTGCACCTTGACGCCATTCTTGTACGGGAAGGCAACGGCGCACTCGGGCTCCAAGAAGGCATGCTCGGTAAAGGGCGTGGTAAAGCGCTGCGTCACGGTAAACGCGCTCTCTGCCAGCGCCTTGGCGGCGTCACCGCGCGTCACGTGACGGCTCTGGCACACGTTGTCCTTGAGCTCCACCGTGTTGCCAAAGGCAAAGAAGCTGTCGTGCAGGCGCGGGGCGTCGGCAGACCTGGCCTCGGCGATGTTGCGCACGGGCTCCAGCGGCTCGCAATCAATCTTTACGAGCTTCTTGGCCTTCTCGAGCGTCGCCTCGTCCTCGGCAACCACCAGCACGATGGCATCGCCCACGCAGCGGGTGATGTCGCCCTGGGCGATCATGACGTCCCAGTCCTGGATAAGGTGGCCGACCTGGTTGACCGGCACGTCCTCGGCGCGCAGGATGCCAACCACACCGGGTAGGGCCTCGGCCTTGGAGGTATCGATGGAGAGCACGCGGGCACGCGGATACTTGGAGCGCACGGCGCTGGCGTAGGTCAGGCCCGGCTGGTCGATCTCGTCGATGTCGTCGGGGTACTTGCCCTCGCCGAGCACCTTCTTTCGCACGTCAATACGGAAGGCGCGCTTGCCCACGCCGTAGTCGTCGCCGCGCTCCAGATCCTCGTCGATCTGCTTTTCGCCGCGGAGCACCGCAGCGGCCAGCGCAATGCCCTCGATAATCTTTTTGTAGCCGGTGCAGCGGCAAACATTGCCGCGGATGGCGTACTTGATCTGCTCCTCGGTAGGCTCGGGATCCTCGGCGATGAGCGCTGCACCCGCCATGACCATACCGGGGATACAAAAGCCGCACTGCACGGCGCCCACGGCGCCAAAGGCGTACACAAAGGCCTCGCGCACGTTCTCGGGCAGGCCCTCGACAGTCACGATGTCGCGGCCGGCGGCAAGGGCGGTGGTCAGCACGCACGCCTTGACGGCCGCACCGTCCACATGGATGGTGCAGGTGCCGCAGGCGCCCTCGGAGCAGCCGTCCTTGGCGGAGTGAATGTGCAGGTCGTCGCGCAGATAGCGCAGCAGCGGTTTGTTTTGGGTCGTCGTGTGCTCGACGCCGTTAACGGTAAAAGTGAATTCCTGTGCCATGGTGATTCCCTTCTACACGCCGGCGGCGATACCGGTGCGGTCGTGGATGGCGCCATGCGGGCAGACGACGGCGCACATGCCGCACGACAGGCAGTCCGTGCCGTCGATATGGGCGCAGTTGTCCTCGATGCGGATAGCGCCGGCAGGGCACTTTTTGGCGCACATGCCGCAACCGATGCAGCTGGTGTCGCAGATCTTGCGCGCAATGGCGCCCTTATCGGTGTTGTTGCAGCGCACCAGGATGTTCTGGTAGCCGGGAACGAAGGCAATCACGCGCTGCGGGCACGCCATGCCGCACAGGCCACAGCCCGTGCACTTGGAGCGGTCCACGCGGGCGATGCCATCGACCAGCGCAATGGCGCCGTGGGGGCAGGCCGTGACGCAGGCGCCACAGCCAATGCAGCCTTCGCTGCAGCGGGCGTCGCCGCCCGCGGAGGCACAACCGCTTCCGCAGGCAACGTAGGCCACATTATGTTGAATGGATTTGGCCATAAGAGACTCGCCTATTTCTTAAGAAGGTACGAATAGTTGTCGCGCACAGCCCTGATGGTCAGGCGGACGGCCTCGGGAAGACCGGTGTTGACGGCATCGACCGAGACGGTGCGGACCGTGCCGGCGACGCGAACCTTAAAGTGGTCCTCGTCCACGGCCAGGAAGCCCTCGTTCTCGGAGTTCTCCATGTCCTCCTCGCTCCAGAACAGGGTGAGCTTGTCCTTGTAGGGACGACCCTCCTGGTAAGGGCAGAACACGGCGCAGTTGCCGCACTCGTTGCACATGCCGTCGACATGGACGACCTGATGCTTGGCCAGGCCCGGCACCTTAATTGCCACGTTGGCGCGGTTGGGGCACACGTCGCAGCAGACCTCGCACACCGAGCCGCAGCCCAGGCAGCGGGTCTTGGTGCAGTTGCGCTTGTCGCGGCACAGCGACCCCTTGCGCTCGTAGCAGGTGTCCTCGCGGCCGGCCTGCTCGTTGCAGTCGGCGTACTTGTTAAAGTCCACACCGGCGATGGCACGGGCGACCTCGGCGGCATCGGCGATAGCCTCGACCACGGTGGCAGGACCGCGACGGCAGTCGCCGGCAGCCCAAACGCCCTCGACGCCGGTGGAGGTGGCGGCAAGACGGCCGCGACGGTCGTGCTCGACGCCCGCGGCATCGTACAGGCTGGCATCGATGCCCTCGCCCACGGCGCAGATCACCGTGGTGGCGGAAAGCTCGACGGTCTCGCCCGTGGCGACGGGGCTGCGACGGCCGCTTGCATCCGGCTCGCCGAGCTCCATAACGTCGCAGGTCAGCACGGAGCCGTTGAGTGCCTTGGGCGCCAGCAGCTCGCAGAGCTCAACGCCGTCGGCAAGAGCAAGATCGAGCTCTTCCTCGTCGGCGGGCATCTGCTTCTTGGTGCGGCGATACACCAGGCGCACGTTCTTCACACCAGCCAGACGCTTGGCCACGCGGGCCGCGTCCATGGCGGTGTTGCCGGCGCCAATGACCACGACGTCCTCGCCCAGCTCGAGTTTCTCGCCCTTCTTGGCGGCCTCGAGGAACTCCAGCACATCGAGCTCGGCACCCTCGCCCAGGCCCGCAGAGCCGGGCATCCAGGCACCGGTGGCCACGACCACGTCGGTAAAGCCCTGGTCCTTGAGCTCGTCAATGGAATCAACGCGAGCGTTGAGCTGCACCTTGGCGCCAAAGGCTAGGCAGAGCTCGGCATCGTGGGAGATATCGTCGCTCGCGATGCGGAACTCGGGAATCACGTGACGGACCACGCCACCGAGCGAATCGCGGGCCTCAAAGATGGTGACGGGCACGCCGGCACGCGTCAGGAAGAACGCCGTCGCCAGGCCGGCCGGGCCGCCGCCGATAACGGCAACGTTGCGCTCGCCGTCGTTTGCGATGGCCTGGGCACGCAGCTTGGGCAGCACGGCGGTCCTGGCCTCGCGGGCGGCCTTGAGCTTGCTGGCGCGAATCTGGGCGCCCTCGGGCTCGTAGAACGCACGCTCGCAGGCACGGCCGCAGGGATGCGGGCAGATGGTGCCGGTAATGAACGGCAGAGCGTTGCGCTCGATGATGATGTTGAGCGCGTCCTCGTAGCGGCCCTCGTCAACAGCCGCCAGATAGGCGGGAATATCCTGCTGGATGGGGCAGCTCGTGCGGCACGGCGTGGTAAAGCAATCGGAAAGCGGACTCTTGCCGGCGACCTTGCGGTCGGGCAGCGGACGCAGCGGCTTCTTGTAGAGCGGGTTGGTGAGTGAGTCGGTCTGGATCGCAGTCACAGCCTCGAGCGAGACGCCCGCGAACGGCTTGCCATCCAGGTCGGTAAACTCGCCGGCCATCTGGCTAAAGCGCTCGTAGCCACCAGGCTTGAGCACGTCGGTCGCCAGGGTGACGGGCCAAATGCCGGCATCGTACAGGGCGCGGATGTTGTAGACCGTGGCACCGCCGGAGTAGCTTATGCGCAGTTTGCCATCAAACTGCTCGGTAATGCGGCGGGCAGCCTCGATGGTCAGCGAGAACAGCGAACGGCCGGACATGTACATCTCGGTGGAGGGCAGCTCGTTCCTCGTCACGTCGACGGGGAACGTGTTGGTCAGCTTGACGCCAAACTCCAGGCCGCGCTCGGCGCACAGGGCAATCAGGCGCTCGAACATAGGCACGGCATCGGCCCACTGCAGGTCCTCGCGGAAGTGCGTGTCATCGAAGACGATGTAGTCAAAGCCCAGCTCGTTGAGGCGCTGGCGGGCAAACTCATAGCCCAGCAGCGTGGGGTTGCACTTGATGTAGGTGTTGAGACCCTTCTCGGTAATCAGATAGGTCGCGATGCGCTCGATCTCCGCCGGCGGGCAGCCATGCAGGGTGGACTCGGTGATGGAGTTGGAAACGCGTGCCGGGATGGACTCGACAAACGCGGCGTCGACATGCTCAAACTTGTCCAGGTTGGCGAGCGCCCAGGCACGGCACTCGTTCCAGACGTCAGAGCCGCTGGCGTCCTTCATGCCCTCGATGTAGGCGTCGACCTTGGGGCTCTTGATGCCCTCGAGGTCATAGCCCACGGACATGTTGAAGACAAAGCCGTCCGGGCTACCTAGGCCGTACTCGCGAGCGATGAGGTGGCAGGCGAACCATGCCTTCACGTACTCGGCAAAAGCCTGCGGAACCTCGAGCTCGGTCGACCACTCGCAGTTGTAGCACTCGTCCTGCGCCACGATGCAGGGCTTGTTCACACACTTGGAGAGCTCATCGCCGTCCATAACCTGAACGGTCTTGAGCTCAAAGAAGCGGGAACCGGCCACGTAGGATGCCACGATGTTTTGGGCAAGCTGCGTATTGGGGCCGGCGGCCGGGCCAAACGGAGTCTCGATGCGCTCGTCAAAAATGGGAAGCGCGCCCTCCTGGTTGGCCGTGACCATCTTGCGCACGCCAAAGACGGCGCCCTGAGTCTTGTGCTCCTCGATGATCCAGTTCATCAGCTGCGAAAACGGGATCGGCCTCATGATGTCGCTCATAGTGAGCTCCTCTCTGTAACGCCCGGCGAGACCGCGCGGCGGGCGCAAATACGGTGTAGCGCTAGCACAGCGCCGGCGACCCCGCGGAGGTCGCCTATACGCGCGTCGAATGCGGCGAAACACCCGACGCGCGTGAATCTACTTGTGAATTAGTAGGTGCGATCGTTGAGCGTGCTCCAGAGCTTCTTGGACTCAGCCATGGTCCACGCGTTGATCTTGTCCTCATCAATCCCAACGAACTCGCGATCCTTGTACAGGACGCGGCCGTTGATGATGGTGGTGCGGCAGTTTTTGCCCATCATGCCAAAGAGCATGTGGCCGTCGATGTTCTCCTCGCTCAGCGGCGTAAAGGGCTTGTAGTCCATAACGATAACGTCGGCGGCAGCGCCGGCCTCGAGCACACCAAGCTTGCGATCGAAGTACTTGCTCGCCATCTTGGCGTTGTTCTCAAACAGCATCGTCATGGCCTCGCACCAGCCCACGTTGGGCATGGCAGCGTTGTGGCGCTGAATGATCAGGAAGACCTTAAGGCTCTCGAGCATATCGTGGGTGTAGGCGTCGGTACCCATGCACACGGGGATGCCGCGGCGGAAGAACTCGAGCACGGGGGCGCAGCCCACGGCGTTGCCCATATTGGATTCGGGGTTGTTGACCAGCCAGGTGCCGGACTCCTTGACGATATCCATCTCGGCAGGCGTCACGTGGATGCAGTGGCCCAGCATGGTGTCGGGACCAAGCAGGTTGTGCTGCAGCAGGCGCTCGACGGGGCTGATGCCACCGCGGTTGAGGCGGGAGTCCCACACGTCATTCATGCCCTCGCACACATGGATGTGGAAGCCGGTCAGGCCGTTGTTGGCCTCGGCCATCTTGTCCATGGTCTCGTCCGACAGCGTAAAGGTGGCATGCCCGCCAAACATGGCAGCGATCATGTGGTTGTCGTTATCGCGACGCTCCTTGGCGGCCCACTGGGCAAATTCGGCGTTCTCGGCAATGGCCTGGTCGCATTTTTCCTGGCCACGGCGATCGGAAACCTCGTAGCACAGGCACGAACGCATGCCCAGCTCCTGAGCTGCATCCTTAATGGTAAAGAGGCTTCCCGGGATCTCGCAGAAGCTCGCATGGTGATCGAAGATCGTGGTGACGCCATCACGGATGGAGTCCAAAATCGTGGCATAGGCGCTGGCCTTGGTGCCGTCGAGCGTCAGGTTGTCGTCGATCTTCCACCACTGCTGCTCAAGATTCTCCAGGAAGTTGGTGGGGTTGCAGCCCTTAATGGCAAGGCCGCGGGCCAGACCCGAGTAGATGTGGGTGTGGCAGTTGATGAGTCCGGGCATGATGAGGTTGCCCTGGGCATCGACGTACTCGGCATCCGGGTACTTGGCCTTGAGCTCGCGCTCGGGGCCCACTTCGACGATCGTATCTCCGTCAATGGCGACCGCACCGTTTGGAATAAACGGGGTCTGAGCGTTGCGGGTAAAGACGGAACCGTTAGCGACCAGAAGCATGGATGCTCCCTTCAACATCAGAGGCGGGGTTTGACACCTCTGACATGGCGGAGTGCGAAGCGCCGGCCTACACCGGAAACGGGCCCTCTCCCGTCAACGCTTCACCAAAGGGACAAACCCTTTGAAGTGCGGCTTGGTGCCGCATGGCGTCGGCGGACGAGGCGATGCGTCCGCCGACGAATAGCACCGAATTGGTTACTTCTTGCTCTCGGGCAAGACCAGATCCACGGCAGCGTCCTTGGCAGCATCGATGTGCTGAGCCACGACCGGCGTCTGCGGAAGGATCAGGTTAAGGACAATGGCCATGATGGCGGTGGGGGTTACGGCATTGGAGCCGATGACGGTGGACACCCAGGCGGGCATACCCTCGCCGGCAAGGCAACCGCTGGCCATCCAGATACCCAGGCCAAAGACGACGGAGGTGCCGACGATGGTGGTAGTGCGCTGCGTGAGGCCCTCGCGGGTGAACATGCGCACGCCGTTCATGGTGATGGTGCCAAAGACGCCGACGGTCGCGCCGCCGATGACGGGCTGCGGGATAGCGGAAAGGACGGCAGAGAGCTGCGGGAACAGACCGGCGATGGCAAAGACGGCCGCAATGATCACAAAGACCCACTTGTTGACGACCTTGTTGGAGCAGATGATGCCCACGTTCTGGCCAAGGGCGCTGGTGGGAAGACCGCCCAGCAGACCGCCGACCATAGAGGTGAGGCCCTGGGACACGATAGCGCCGGAGAGCTCGCGCTCGGTGGGCATACGGTCGATGGAGCCCAGGCAGGCGGCGGAGACGTCACCGATAACCTGGATGGCAACCATGGGGAACACGACGGCGAGGGTAATGCAGACCTCGGGATCAAACTCGAGCGCGTAGGGCATGAGCTTGGGAAGAGCGAAGACCTGAGCGGTGGCGACGCTGGAGAAGTCGATCATGCCAAAGGGGATGGAGACGATCATGCCAACGATCATGCCAAAGAACACGGATCCCAGCTTGAGCGTGCCCTTGCCAAAGTTGGCGAGCGCAAAGACCACGGCGAAGGTGATAAGAGCGA
Source organism: uncultured Collinsella sp. (assembly GCA_958407545.1). Lineage (GTDB taxonomy): Bacteria > Actinomycetota > Coriobacteriia > Coriobacteriales > Coriobacteriaceae > Collinsella. The sequence goes on from CATYJA010000016.1 coordinate 19,227, forward strand.
CGCACCATGCCTGCGGGGTGCCCCACAGCGGTGTACCCATACCGCCGGCCATATACTTGACGGCCGTGGGATACAGCGAAACGCCGATGGAGAAGATGACCGTACCGGTCACGACGGGCGGGAACAGCCACTTGATCTTGCTGTAGGCCAGACCAAAGAGGACCGCGACGGCGCCGCCGACGATCTCGCCACCCAGCAGCGCACCAAAGCTAAAGCCCGAGGCACCCATGGCCTGCAGGGCCGGCAGGAACGCGAACGAAACGCCCATGACGATGGGCAGGCCGCCGCCGATGCGACGGAAGGGAGCGAAGGCCTGAAGGGCCGTGTCGATCGCCGAAAGAATGAGGGCGACCTGGATGATGTCGGTACTCTGCTGGCTATTAAAGCCGTAGACGCCGGCCATGATGACCGCCGGGGTAATGATGCCGGCAAACGATGCCAGTACGTGCTGAAGGGCACACGGGATCATTTCCTTAACGGGAGGCATGCCTTCGCGAGTGAACAGGGCTTCAGTGCCGTTCGTAACCGTCTCCTGGGTCATTTGACCACCAATCCTCGAAGTAGTTGTTTTCGCATCTGACGCTCTATTGTGACGCAGTGCGGGGTTGAGGTTGTGCCTTCATTGCATATCGTATTAAAGATGATTCTCATTCTCAATAATAATTTTTTGTTATCAGACTATTCTTCAGCTGAAATTACGCATTTCCGCAGGTCAGGAAAGTGTCTGGTCAAAATAACATCTAACATTTCTTTTGGTCAACCGTTTACCGCTAAATTTCTACCGTTCGTCTGCATTACGCAATGTACCTGCGGATATACGAGATGATGGGCAGCGTGTTACCATGAGAAAAAATTGTTATGAACATTTCCGATTTCACCCAAAGGAGTTGCCCGTGAACGAGACCGTACGTCGCTTTTTGCCGATGGTCGATTTTCTGGAGCAGATACTCGGCAAAAACAGCGAAATCGTGCTGCACGATTTCTCGGATCCCGACCACGCCATCGTCGATATTCGCAACGGCATCGTGAGCGGCCGCAAGGTCGGCGGTCCCGCCACCGATCTGGCACTCAAGATCATGCACGACGCCAAGTATCGCGACCTGCCGTTTATTACGGGCTACGAGGGCCGCGGCGCCGGAGGCAAGACGCTGGAGTCGGCGACGTACTTTATCCGCGAGAATGACGAGATCGTCGGTATGCTCTGTGTCAACACCGACCTCTCGACCGTACGCTCCATCAACGCCATGGCGCAGCAGCTCATGGCGTGCTTCGACGCGGCGCCGACGCGCACGGAGCCCGCCCCTATCGAGGTCGAAAGCCTTTCGGAGTCTACACAGGAGCTCATCGACCGCAGCATTGCCGAGTTGCTGAGCGCGCGCGGGCTGGATGTAGCGTCGCTTGGTCAGAGCGACCGCGTGGACGTTATTCGCCACCTCAACGGTAACGGGGTGTTCATGCTCAAGGGCGCCGTGGCCTGCGCCGCCACCGCGCTGGGCATCTCGGAGCCCAGCGTCTACCGCTACCTGCAAAAAGTTCGCAAGGAGGGCTAACGAGCAAAATGGAGCGCGGCTCCACAAGCGATCCGTCACTTGGCAAAAGACCCTGCAGCTCGCACGCGCTGCAGGGTCTTTTTGCATGTCATGTTTAGTTGTGGCCAACGCCTTAGAGAGCGGCGACGACCTCGATCTCGACCAGACCGCCAGCCGGAAGGGCGGCAACTTGGAAAGCGCTGCGCGCGGGGAACGGGGCCTCGAACTTGGAGGCGTAGATCTCGTTCACGGCGGCGAAGTCGGCGATGTCGGCCAGGTAGACCGTGGTCTTGACGACATCGGCAAAGGTGGCGCCGGCAGCGGTCAGCAGGGCCTCGACATTGGCGAGGGACTGCTTGGCCTGGGCCTCGACGCCCTCGGGCATCTTGCCAGTTGCGGGATCGATGCCCAGCTGGCCGGACAGGAACACCATGTTGCCGGCCTGGATACCGGGGGAATACGGGCCGATGGCTGCGGGTGCGTTATCGGAAGACACGACGGTCTTGCTCATGTTTTTCTCCTTACGATCAATTGAGAGAGCGTGAGCGCGGTGTTCGCACCGGGAGGCACAGTTCGGTCTGAACACCGCGCTTGATTGGGATAGTACTCAAGGTTTCCGCGCGATGCAAGAATATTATCAGCTTGCGAGAATATTTTATCGCCCAACGGTTTCCCCGAACCGCTGAACGGTTCTCATGTGGAGCAGCCAGTCCAAGCTGCTGAAGACTTTGTCCTGCTTAGGCTGCGGGCGTCACCCACCGCAGCGACGTCACTATACTTTTGAGTATCTGAGCATTTTGAAAGGCAGGATATGACCGCAACCGCCAGTCGAACCACCAACCGCAGACCCGAGCTCTTGGCCCCCGCCGGAGGCCCCGAGCCCTTTGCCGCCGCACTCGCCGCTGGCGCTGATGCCATCTACTGCGGCATGGGCAGCTTCAACGCCCGCCGCAAGGCCACCAACTTTACCGACGAGGCCTTTGAGCAGGCCTGCCGCGTCGCACATCTAGCCGGGTCGCGCGTCTACGTCACGGTCAACATCGTCATCAAGCAGTCCGAGATGGGCGATGCACTGCAGCTCATCCATCGCTGCTCCACGCTGGGCGCCGACGCCTTCATCATCCAGGACTGGGGCCTGTTCTTTGAAGTCAAGCGCACCATGCCCGGCATCGAGACGCATATCTCGACCCAGGCGAACATCCACGACGACCGCGGAACTATCTGGTGCCGCGAGCAGGGCGCCGACCGCGTGACTCTCTCGCGCGAGCTCTCCATCGACGAGATCGCCGCCATTCACAACGCCGCGCCCGATGTGGACCTTGAGGTCTTTAGCCACGGTGCCATCTGCTTTTGCTACTCGGGTCTGTGCCTGCTGTCGAGCTTTGCCATGGCGGGCCGCTCGGCCAACCGCGGCATGTGCGCTCAACCCTGTCGTCTGCCTTACGAGCTGATCGACGAGAACGGCCGCTTGCTCTCCCCTGCCGGCCGCGAGCGCGCGCTATGCCCGCGTGACACCAACACCTCACAGCTTGTTCGCCGTCTGTATGACGCCGGCGCCGCGTCGCTCAAGCTCGAGGGCCGCATGAAGGCACCCGATTACGTGTACTCCATCGTTGATGTGTATCGTCACGAAATTGACGACATGCTATCCAGAGCCGCCGTTGCCAAGGACGAGGAAGCCGCCCGCCAGCGCCAGCTCAAGCGCTGCTTCAACCGCGACTTTACGCACGCCTATCAGGACGGCACCTCGGGCGACGAGATGATGAGCTATGAGCGTTCCAACAACCGCGGCCAGATCGTGGGCACGGTGCTGGGCAGCCGCCCGGCCAACCGCGATGCGCGCGGCCTCAAGCCCGACGACCGCCGTCGCCGCGCCGCCATCGCCCGCATTGAGCTGTTTGAGCCCGTGGGCAAAGGCGACCTGCTGGAGCTTCGCCACGATAACGAGTTTGACCAGTTCCTGACCACCATTGCCGCCGATGATGCCGCCGCCGGTGACATCATTGAGTGCCGCGTGCCCCGCAGCATGCCCGAGGGCTGCCGCGTCCGCGTGATTCGCAGTCAGCGCGCCATCGACGCCGCCGGCGCCGCGCTTAAACGCGATGTGCTGCGCCGCCGCGCCGTAGACGTGTCCGTTGTGGCGCGTCTGGGCGAGCCGTTTACCGTCACACTCACCTGCTGTGACAACCCCGCGCTCACCGCCACCGCCACGGGTTTCACCGTCGAGGCCGCCAAGACCCGCGCCGTCGAGGCGGCAGACCTGGTTGAGCATGTGGGCCGCATGGGCTCCTCGCCCTTTGAGGCAGCGAGCTTTGATGTGGCGCTCGATGAGGGCTGCGGCATGGGCTTCTCCGCCGTGCACAAGGTGCGCGCCGCCGCTTGTAAGGCGCTGGAAGAGGCCATTCTGGCACCGTACGAGGAGCGCGCGAAAACGCTCGAGTTGCCGGCGATTGCAACCAGAGATTCCCGCCCTGCGCCCGAGCACTACCGCGATGAGCCGCAGATCTGCACCACCATCACCTCGCTCGAGGCCGCCGAGGCAGCGCGCGCGGAGGGTGCAACGCGCATCTATATGACCACCGACACGCTCGATGCGGCCGAGCTCTCCCCCGCCGATGCATTTGAGCAGGGCATCGTACCCGTGCTCGACGAGGTCTGCCGCGCCGTTGACCACGTACGCATCGACCCGTGGGTTGTTGCCGGCGCCACGGTCGCTATTGGCAACATCTCTGAGCTTGCCCTGGCCGCCCAGGTTGGCGCCACGGCCGAGATTCGCTCTTGCCTGCCGGTGCACAACACGCCCTGCATGGAGGCGCTTGCCGAGCGCGGAGCCGGTGCGTTTTGGCTCTCGCCCGAGATCACGCTCGACGAGATTGTCTCGCTCGGCGCCGCGGCGCCCGCGACTCTGGGCATCACCGTCTTTGGCCGCCCGCGCGTCATGACAAGCGAGCATTGCATTCTGCAGGTTGCCAACGGCTGCATCCACGATTGTGCCAACTGCCGTCTGCGTGCCCGCAAGCTCTCGCTCAAGAATATCGACGGAAAGGTCATGCCGGTGCGTACCGACATCCACGGCCGCTCTCGCCTGTACGATGCCTACCCCATCGACCTCACGCCGCAGGTTCCTCAGCTGCTCGATGCTGGCGTGCGTCGTCTCATGGTCGACGGAACCCTGCTCGAGGCCGATGAGATTGGCCGTGCCGTCGCTCGCGTCCGTCGCGCCGTCGAAGCAGCGCATGCCGGCCGCAAGCCCGCCGCCCGTCTGCGCGGGGCGACCTCGGGCTGCATGTTTGTGGGAATCAGTTAACCGAAAGGCTTACACGTGAACGAAGAACCTCAAGTCCTCTACTGCGACGCCTGGCTCATGGCCATCGACAAGCCCGCAGGCATGATCGTCCACGGTGACGGCACCGGCGAGCGCACACTTACCGACTACGCCAGCGATCTGCTGCTGGCCATGGGCGACGGCTTTGCCGCGACTGACATGCAGCCGCTCAACCGCCTGGACCGCAACACCACCGGCGTGGTGCTGTTCTCGCTCGACAAGCAGACGCAACCCGCTTTTGACCAGATGATCATCGACCACGCATTCGAAAAGCACTATCTGGCGCTCGCCGAGGGCAAGATCGACTGGAACGAAAAGCTCATCGACAAGCCCATCGCCCGCGACCGTCACGACAGCCGAAAGATGCGCGTCGGCGCCAGCGGCAAGCCGTCTCAAACGCGCGTGAAGGTGCTCAAACGCCTTAAGAGCCGCCGAGGCCTGCCCGCACGTTCGTATATCGATGTCGAGCTGCTCACCGGCCGCAAGCACCAGATCCGTGTGCATCTGGCCAGCGAGCGTCATCCCCTGGTAGGCGACGACCTGTACGGCACGCCGCGTCCCTGCGGCCTGATGCTCCACGCCCACAGCGTGTCCTTCACGCATCCCGTAACCGGCGAGCACATCCACATCGAAGCCCCCTGCCCCTGGGAGCCCTAAACCACCACAATGGGGACAGGCACCTTTGTGGTGGTTTTGCCGCAATGGCCCAGCCGCGGTCCCAAAACGTCTCGATCCGTAACAGTTAGAACCCAATTTCTGGTCTATCTGTTACAGATCGAGACATTCGAATCCCCCTTAAGGGAAAATCTCAAGGCTCTGTTAGACCAGGATTGACATTCCGCCCCGTCATCTTCTTGCGATTGC